>CAZFFM010000041.1:0-17094 GCA_964517425.1 uncultured Ardenticatenales bacterium
TGCTCCCCCAGAATTGGGGGCCGGGGGGCGTTCCCCAGGTTATTGAGAAGATACTCACCCAGGTTGAAAAACCACGAATACGCTGAATCTCGCTACCGCCAGTGCGGCAAGACTCATTGCTCCCCTTTGAGCGCTTCGATGAACCCCTTCACCTCCGCGCCAATGCTGGAGCTTGGGTCAAGTTTCAGGTAGGTTTCAAACTCCTCAATCGCCTGGTCTGCTTGGCCTGTTTCCTGATAAACGAGCCCGAGGTTCAAATGGCTCTCTGCATGGTCGGGAGAAAGATTGAGTGCCTGTTGGAAAGAGTCCACAGCATCGGAGGGCTTTCCTTGCAAAAAATAGACACTGCCCAGGTAGTTGTGGGTCTCTACGTGATCTGGATTTAGTTGGGAGGCTGCCTCAAACTCGGTGGCTGCGGCTTCCAGGCGGTTCTCTTCGTAGTAAGCCAGTCCCCGCTGGTAATGCTCGTACGCCGCTTCGGAATCCACGCTGACTGCTTCCTCGGCGGGTGCCGGCTGCGCCAAAGCGGGGGCTACGGCCTCTTCGGCGGCGGGCGTCGGCTCTGCGAACGGTTCGGGGGCTTCTACCACCGTTTTTATCCCTTCGTCGGGTTCCGCTGTCGCGTCGACCGACTCATCGGTCAGCCATGCCGGCAGTTCGAATCCTTCTGCCCCTTCCGCCGCGGCTTCCGCCTCCAGCGGTTCGGCAATGGGGGCCTCCTCAGCGAGAGTCGGCGCGGCCCTTTCTTCCCCTGCCGGTGCTGCGGTTGTGCTGTCTGCCTCTTGTAACCATTCGGGGATAACGATTTTCTCTTTTTCTTCTGCCGGTTCGATCTCTGGCATTTCTGACACGACTTCTTCTTTGAGCCACGAGGGTTCTGGTTCCTCTTTCAAGGGCTCTTTGGCAGCCGGTGCAGTCTCCTCCGGCTGGAGCCAGGAAGGAACTTCTGCTGCAGCAGGCCCGCTCACCTCCGCTTCCGGTAAAGCGGCGACCGCTTCTGCTGGTGCTGCTTCTGCTTGGGGAAATTCGTCTGTCTCGGGGAGTGCTGCTTCGACAGGTTCGGCAGCCTGTTCCTCTGCGGGGGCAGCTTCTGGGGCAAGGATTGCCGATTCGGCGGGAGGGGCCATGGCCATCTGGTCGCGAGCCCAGGCGATGCCGGCTTCGGCGTGGATGTTGTCAGGCTCCAGGGCCAGGGCTTGTTCCAACCAATGTACCGCCTCTTCGGGTGAGGGAGCAGTCGCCCCTTTCCACAAAAGTCCCCACACATTATCGGGTTCAATGTCCAGCGCATCATCCAGGAGCTGAAATGCTTGATCACGATCACCCACGTCGAAGGCTGCCAAACCCGCCTTCAGCGCTTCAACAAACCCCTCACTTGCCTGCGTTAAATCCGTGTTCACAATGCCCTCCTCAATAGAATCGTAATAGGCGCTTAACAGTTAAGTCCTTGTACATTAAGCAAGAAGATGAACCACAGATTTCATGGATGGCACGTATCTTCTCAATAATTCGGGGTGAGCAGAATGTCGCGCCCCCCTACCCCCCCCAACTTTGGGGGGAATGTGCTCCCCCAGAATTGGGGGCCGGGGGGCGTTCCCCAGGTTATTGATAAGATACGATGGCACAGAGTAAAAAACCAAGAATAATCCAAAAATCTGTGCAATCTGTGGTTAGCCTTTTTGGTTCTGACTCAGCCAGGTTAGGGATATGAAACGTACGATCAGATAACTGTACTTAATTATACGTCAAAATCTTTGCAAAGGCAAGCACATGATGTTGGGGGGCCGTAGGGGTAGCCCTTGTGCCTGCCCGCCCTGCTTTCGCACCGAAATGCCCCGATACGCCAGGTCGTGAATTGCCTGAACCTATGACCTATGATATAATGGGGCTGTAATTCCAAGCCCCTTTCATCATGTACTTTCATTTCATCGGGAATGGATACTCTGTAAGCAAGGTACGGGGAACAATGACCTATCGCAAGATCATAGGAATATTAATCCGAGCCGCACGCGAACGGATAGGCAAACCGCTGAAGATATGCGCCATAGTTATTGGACGCACCCCCGAAGCTTTTCGGAAAATCGAGGCAGGAAACAACGACATTTCCGTCAGAGAACTATTGAACCTTTCCCGCTTCCTGGGGGTTCCTATCGAGTACTTCTTCAGCGAAGATGTTACGCTCACGGATGAGGATACTGTCCACTTTAGACTGTCGCAAAATACCGATCAACAAGCGCTAATTGGCAAGCGACTGCAAGAGGCCAGACGCCAGGCCGGTCTCAAACAGAAGGAACTGGCGTCTGTGCTGGGCTGTTCCGTTCGTATGATCTCACAATATGAACAGGGGAAACGCGCCCTTTCTGCCGGTCATGCTGTCCAGCTTCTGGAGATTCTCGACCTCTCGCTCCCTCAACTCTTACCGGATGAAACACTTGCCGCCCAGTACCAGATCAGTAATTTCCCCGACGACGTACGCCAATTCATCCTCGACGCCAAAAACCTTCCGTATTTACAGGCTGCGATGCGCCTTCAACAAGTGGCAATACCAGACCTGCAACGCCTTGCCGCAATCCTCGAAGAAATAGTGGAAGCTACATCTCCTGCTACTACCGAGGGAGCGGACGATGCTACCTGAAAAACAGGACCACTGGGCAACAATTTACGCACAGATGTTCAGCGGTATTGCCGAAACCTCTCTGCACCCCACATGGGACCTGGCAAGCATCCTGACGCACATCCTGGACAGCACAGAAGCACAGGGTGGTGCCCTGATTATACACGATGGCCCAGGCAAGCAAGCCTGTGTGGAAGAAAACCTTCCGGCAGAGGGACACACACTGATTTCCAAGTTGCAAGCCGCAATGGAGGAATCCAACAACCAGTCGGTTGCCGGCGATTGGACGGTGCAGCCCCTTCTGGGTTCCCGTGTCATGGTGGCCATCCCGCTGAAGAACAACACCCGTGCATTGGGATATGTAGTTCTACTCGTCCCTGTACACAATCCGCTCATTCAACACCGGGCGGGAACAGATTCGTGGGCCAAAACGCTATGCGGCTTGCTCAAGATGCGCCAAGACCTCGCTCAGGCGCAGAAACGCATCGAACAAATGGATGTCCTCTACGGTGTCATTCGGGCCCTCTCTTCCACGTTGGAACTGCACGACTTGCTGCAAGATACAATGGCTGTGGCGGCAAGGGTCATGGAAGCCGAAGCCAGTACGCTCATGCTCCTCGACACGGGGACTGACGAGCTGGTGTTCGAAATCACGCATGGGTCGTCCGAACAGGAACTTCGTCAATTTCGTATGCCGAAAGATAAGGGCATCGCCGGCTGGGTGCTGACCGAGAACACGCCCCTGACCGTCAACGATCCGGCAGAAGACGCTCGCTTCAATCAAACGGTTGATGAGAAAACAGGCTTTCACACCAGCTCTATCCTCTGCGTGCCTATGCAAATCAAGGGTCAGGCCATCGGTGTGCTCGAAGTTCTCAACAAGAAAACGGCCAGCGGATTCGATTCCAACGACGTGCGACTGTTGTACGCCTTGGCCGGTCAGGCTGCTATTGCTGTTGAGAATGCCCGCCTGTACCAGACCCTGCGCGAGGAACGCGACCGCATTATCCAGGCCCAAGAGGACGTGCGCCGTGAGCTGGCCCGGAACCTGCATGATGGCACCGTACAGTTGCTGGCCGCCATTGCCATGAACGTGGAGCACGCCAAGAGGCTGTTGCGCTTTGCTCCGAACGATCTGCCCACCGAGCTGGACAACATGGCCGAATTGGTGCGCACGGCCACGCGCCAAACACGCACCCTGCTGTTCGAACTACGCCCGATTATCCTGGAGACTCGCGGGCTTGTGGCCGCCCTGAAAAGCTATGTGGAACGACTGGGGGAATCGATGGCCGGCCCATCTGTCGAACTGCGCCTCGATAGCGACCTGCCACGCCTGGAACCACATGTTGAGAAGACGATATTTGCCATCGTGCAAGAAGCGGTAGCCAACAGCCGCAAACATGCGCGTGCGTCTGGTATCACCATTGCTATGGTTCGCACCAACAATGAACTTCAGGTCATTGTTGAAGACGACGGCAAAGGATTTGATCTGGCGACTGTAGAAAACGAATATGCAGAGAGAGATAGCCTGGGCCTGGTGAACATGAAAGAGCGTGCCGAACTCATTGATGGGTGGCTCAGAATAGACACCGCTATTGGCCGCGGAACGCGTGTCATTTTGCAAACACCGTTACCCATGAAGCCGGCCACCTCGCCCTTGGCGGGTTGAGCGCGTCCGTCTATGATTGGCCTGCGGTGCCCGGCGTCTGGCCCTGCAGAAGTCGCGTCATCTGCTCGTACACACGCGCGGGCTTCGAATGTGACAGTGATGAAGTGTGATCTAACCTTTACCATTTCTTTAGACAAGGAGGTCAAAAAATGTCTACCACATTAACTTGGTACGGTCAAGCCTGTTTCTCCATAGACACAAATGGCACGAAAATCCTGATTGACCCCTTCCTGACGGGGAACCCCCTGGCCACGGTCAAAGCGGCCGATGTTTCTGCCGACTACATCCTCGTCTCTCATGGTCATGGCGACCATCTCGGCGATGCTGTGCCCATCGCCAAGCGAACGGGAGCCACCGTGGTGAGCAACTTCGAACTCTTTAACTACATGCAAAGCCAAGGCGTAGAAAATGCGCACCCCATGCACATTGGCGGTGCCCATCAGTTTCCCTGGGGCCGGCTCAAGCTGACCATTGCCCAACACGGATCAGCGCTGCCGGACGGTAGCTATGGGGGTAATCCGGTAGGGTTCCTTCTGACCCTGGAGGGTAAGAACATCTACCACGCCTGTGATACCGGTCTGTTCTACGACATGAAGTTGATCGGCGAAGAAGGTTTGGCGCTGACCATTCTGCCCATTGGACACAACTTCACCATGGGGCCGGCGGATGCCATCCGCGCGGTCAAATTGCTGGAGCCCGAGGCAGTGATCCCCGTCCATTACAATACGTTCGACATCATTGCCCAAGACCCGCAATCTTTTGCCCGTCACGTAGAAGCGGAAACCTCAGCCCATTGTGTCGTGCTGCAACCGGGAGAAAGCTACACATTGTAAAGAGGCATCGTACCCGTTGCCGTTGCGTAGGGGCCGGGTTTGCCCCTACGTGGCGGGGCGGTAGGGGCGACCCTCGTTCGTTTGTCGCGCTAACAGCTTGTCGGAGAAAGAATAAATGGGACACAGATTTGCAGGATAAACACAGATTTTCCGATGATTTGGCCTGAAAATCTGTGTCTCTCTGTGAAAATCTGTGTTCTAAAAAGAAAAAACTGTTCTCTCCGACAGCCTGCTAGTTCAGTTCCAACACCTCGCCGGTGACCATAAACACCGTGCTTTCGCCAATATTCGTCGTGCGGTCGGAAGCACGCTCCAGATTGTGCGCGACCCATATCAGGTGGGTTGCTCGTGTAATCGTACGCGGGTCATCCATCATGAAAATGAGCAATTCCCGGTAGATTTGGTCGAACAAGGCATCTACCTCGTCGTCTTCGTGGGCCAATTCGCGCGCTCTGTCGGCATCCCGGCGCATTAGGCAATCAAGCTGGTCACGCAGCAACTGCCGGCCCTTCTCGGCCATACGCGGAATATCAATGAGCGGCTTCAGGAGCGGGTAGTCGGCGAGCATCAGTGCAATCTTACCAATGCCTTCTGCATAATCGCCCATCCGTTCTAATTCGGTAGCCACAGAGAAGATCGCCGAAATCACGCGCAAGTCACTGGCCAACGGCTGTTGGGTGGCAATCAGCACCAGGCATTGCTCCTGGATATCGTGCTGCAGGGCATTGATGTGATCATCATCGTCAATGACCTGCTGAGCCAGCGTTTTGTCTCGATTGGCGAGTGATTTCACGGAAAGGTCTATGGCCTGGTCCACCGCCTGACCCATTTTCAACAGGTTTTGCTGCAGGGCTGCTAACCGCATCTCAAAAGATTCACGTGTCATAGTCATTCCCTTTCAAAATTTTTTACGGCGTTTCCACAGATGAACCGGCCCTCCGGCCAGCTCTAGAGCAGACCCGTTGAACCTATTTCGTACTTTATCGACGGGATTCTTATTTTCCGAGTAAGAAAATGAACCACCGATTTCACGGATTACACAGAGTGGAAAACCAAGAATAATTGTCGTTCAGCCTCTCCAACAATAGGACGCAGATGACGCTGATTTTCGCTGATCCTTTCTGACTTCATTGCTTTATCTGCGGGTATCTGCGTGAAATCTGCGAGACAAGCGTTCTAATTGCCCAAGGCTGAACAGTAATGAATAATCGTTACTATTCAGGCTGCCTTGCCGTGACGGGCTGAAGCCGTCACTGGCCGCACAAGAAAGTCGCTGAAGCGACTGCCCTGCGGAAATACAGCCGCTTTTAGCGGCTTGGCGGGGCAGCCCAGTGCCGATTTTAATCCGGCACGGGCCCGACCTGAATAGTAACGAATAATCTGTACAATCTGTGGTCAGCCTTTTTGGTTCCGGCTTGTCCGGGTTAGGGTTGGATGACGACTTCGGTTCCGATTTCGGCCCAATCAAAAATCTGTCTGGCTGTATCGTCATCCAGGATTACACAGCCAAAAGAGACTCTTTGGCCCAGATAGCCGGCCCACAGCTTGCCGCCATTGTCCAAGACGGGCAAGCCATGAATGCCATTTTCGATGTTCCCCACCCAGTAAATTCCAAGCCAATAGGGCATCCACAAATGCCAAACGTTGGAGCGCGCGTTGCGTATCTTGCTTTGCACATGATAGCTGCCCTGTTTCGTCGGGCGACCCGGCTCCCCGGTAGAAGTTGCCAGGGAATACAGAAGGCGATCTCCCTCGTAGGCATAAAAGTGTTGCTCTGAAATATCGACAACAATGCGTTTCGCCGGCCGGGGTGTTGGCGTTGGCCGGGCCGCAAATTCGGCCATCTCTGCCACTTTGTGTTGGGTGGCGCTATCACGGGGGTGGTAGCGCAGAGCATTTGCGTACGCCCTTCGCGCTTCCATCCACTGTTTTTTCTCTCGGAGGCTATCCCCTTTCGCCATGTAGGTCTGGTAAAGCAAATCAACCACGTCCAGGTAGTATGGATCCTGCGCATAGAGTGTAGCTAATTTGACGCTAGCCGTATCCAGGTCTCCGTCGCGCAAGGCATCACGTCCCGCCAGGTAGGTTCGCAGTGCTTCGTACTCACCGGCCAAAGCTTTGTCGTCGGGCGCAAGCAGCACGGCCCGTTCGAGGAACGGCCGGGCCTGGTCGGGCAACTGATTTTGCAGGCTCGTCGTGGCCCGAGCGACATAGAGTTTCAGCAATCGCGCGCGCAAGCGAGCATCATCGGGCTCGGCCGCCAATGTTTTCTCCCAAAGCTGCATCGCTTCTTCGTCCCGGCCGTGGGCCCAGGCGATTTCTGCGTCAGCACGACTTGCCGCTCCGGCACGCGGGGTTGCGCTTGCTGACAGTTCCGGCTGCCGGCGCGCGCCCGCTCCAACGGAGGCCGGCGACCACTGCCAAAACATGCCAACACCCAAAAGCAGGATCAATCCAGCCAGCACGACCCGTAACCGGTACGAAGTGCTCTCGGGCACAGCCGTCGTCGCCGATTCGTGGCGGGCCAGGGCACGCAAGCCGGCCTGCGCTGCCCGATTGTCGGGTTGCAAGCGCAACGCCTCACAAAAGCAGGTTTCGGCCAGCCTGGGATCTTCGGTCAGCCAACCCTGCCACACCCAGCCATCCACAAGCCGAGGGCCAAGTTCTGAGGCGCGGGAAACCAGACGCAACGCTTCGTTTCGCCGGCCTTCCGCCGCTGCCTGCTTGCCCTGCTCCAGCGCCGCCAGCGCCTCTTCTTGATTTGCCAAAGGGCTCATGCGTTGATCAGCCGGAAACTCCTGCTCTCTTTTCATTGGCCACTATTATAACATCTTTTTGTCCAACCGGCAACGGTCCGCGTTCGGGGCTTGCGCAGCAAATAGAGTTCGCCCGCTCGCGGCTGATGACAATCCGCCACCCCGGGACGTGGACTGTCGTCCGTTTTGAGCAAGTAAGCCACAGTCAATTGAGAAAGCAGCTGGCCGTGCCGATCCCAAACCAGCTTGCTTACCACAAAGGTCCCAAGACACAAAGAATCGAAGAAGTTCTTTCCTTGGTGTTTTCGTGGTAAGCGTTTCTTGATCAAAACAGAAAGTGTGTACGGGACACAGAATGGCGGGATAGATGAATTGCTCAGCTTGGGGGATCCTTCGAGATTCGCGACCCACAGGCCGCACAAGCGGGCTACATCATGCTACCGACATCGTACGTTTGAGGATTTCGTAGTTGAGGAGTGCCTTGCCGGCGCCGATGGCTACACAGGCGATGGGGTTCTCGGCGACGTAGCAAGGGACACCGGTCTCTTGGGTAAGCAGACGGTCTATGTTGCGTAAGAGTGCCCCTCCACCGGTCATCATCATGCCACGGTCAATAATATCGGAAGAGAGTTCGGGCGGAGTCTGTTGCAGCACCGCTTTAACTACTCCGACAATCGAAGACAAAGGATCGGCCATAGCTTCGGTAACTTCCCCGGAGGAAACTTGAATGGTTTTGGGGAGACCGGCTATCTGATCCCTACCCTTTACTTCGATGGAAAGTTCTTCTTCCAGAGGCAGGGCGCTGCCAATCTGTATTTTGACTTCTTCGGCAGTCTGGTCCCCGATCATCAGGTTGTATTTGCGTTTGATGTAGGCGGCAATGGCTTCATCCAGGCGGTTGCCTCCCACACGCACGGACCGGGAGACTACGATACCGTTCATAGCAATGACAGCCGCTTCGCCGGTGCCGCCGCCAATGTCTACGACCATGTTTCCGGTTGGCGTATGAACCGGCATGTCGGCGCCGATTGCGCCGGCAAGGGGTTCGGGGATCAAGTAGGCCTTGCGTGCACCGGCCTGCACCGAGGCGTCGTGGACAGCGCGGCTCTCCACGCTGGTCACGCCGACCGGCACGCTGACCATCACATCGGGGCGGAAGAGGCGAAACCGCCCGCAAATTTTGCTGATGAAGTACCGGAGCATGGCCTCGGTGACGACGTAATCGGCGATCACCCCATCTCTGAGAGGCCGGCTGACCTCAATGGTCTCGGGCGTTCTCCCCAACATGCGGCGTGCTTCGTCACCCACGGCAACAATGCGGTTGTCGGCCAATGATATGGCCACGACGGAAGGCTCTTGCAGGACAATACCCTTGCCCTGCTCATAGGCCAGTACGTTGACCGTGCCCAGGTCAATGCCGATCTGTTTTCCAAACATACAGGCCTACTGCTCTTCCGTGGAAATACCGGGCATGGCTCCACCGGGGCGACGGCGGCGATGGCGGCGCGCAATTTTCAGCCGGACTCTGGATCGCCGCAAAGCAGACTCCAGTGCGGCACGGCTCACACCTTCCGGCGGCGCACCTTCGCGCAGCATTTTCTCTGCCCGTTCCCGTGCCGCATCGGCGCGCTCCAGGTCGATCTCATCCACGTGTTCCGCAGAATCGGCCAGGACGATTACACGGTCCGGGCGGACCTCTATGTAGCCGCCACCGATGGCAAAGGGTTCTACCTGATCGCCTCGCTTGATGCGCAATTCACCTTCTTTGAGGGCAGTAAGGATGGGAGCGTGGCGCGGCAGAATGCCCATTTCCCCTTCGATACCTGGAGCGGTGACCATGTCCACATCGTCTGCAGAATAGACGGCACGTTCAATGGTCACGATGTCCAAACTTAGTTTTGGCATGTTGCCCCCCTAGCCCCTCATTTCAGCGGCTACCTGGACTACCTCGTCAATGTTGCCCTGCATGTAGAAGGCCTGCTCTGGAAGATCGTCGTATTTCCCTTCCAGGATTTCCTTAAATCCACGTACCGTCTCTTTGAGCGGCACGTACTTGCCGGCGCGGCCGGTGAAGGCTTCGGCTACGCGCATTGGCTGCGAGAGAAAACGTTGCACCTTGCGAGCCCGCGAAACGGTCACACGGTCTTCGTCGCTGAGCTCTTCTACACCGAGAATAGCGATCACGTCAGAGAGGTCCTTGTATCGCTGCAAGGTACGCTGCACTTCGCGCGCTACGTTGTAGTGCTCCTCACCCACGATCTGTGGATCCAAAGCGCGGGAGGTGGAAGACAAGGGGTCAACCGCGGGGTAAAGCCCTTGTTCGGCAATGGAGCGTTCCAGAGCGATGGTCGCGTCCAAGTGGGCAAACGTAGCCACCGGAGCCGGGTCGGAATAGTCGTCCGCCGGCACGTACACCGCTTGCAGCGACGTGATCGAGCCGCGTTTCGTGGAAGTGATCCGCTCCTGCAACTGACCCATTTCGTTACCCAGCGTGGGCTGGTAGCCCACCGCGCTCGGCATACGACCCAGCAACGCAGACACCTCGGAACCGGACATGACAAAGCGGAAAATGTTGTCAATAAATACGAGTACGTCCATCCCCTGGTCGCGGAAGTATTCAGCTATGGTCAGGCCGGTCAAGCCTACGCGGAGACGCACGCCAGGCGGCTCGTTCATCTGGCCATAGACCAGGGCGACGTGGCTGAGCACGTTTGATTCGGTCAGCTCGCCCATCAGGTCGTTGCCTTCGCGGCTGCGTTCCCCGACGCCACAGAAAACCGAAACGCCATGATGTTCCGTTGCAATGGTGCGAATCAGTTCCATGATGATCACGGTTTTCCCCACACCCGCGCCGCCGAAGATACCGGTCTTGCCTCCGCGTGTAAAGGGAGCAACCAGGTCCACCACTTTTAGGCCGGTTTCGAAAACCTGGGTTGTGGTCAACTGTTCATCGAAGGCAGGCGCTGGACGGTGGATCGGATAGACTGTGTCGGCGTTCACCGCACCGAGGTTATCCACCGGCCGGCCCAAGACGTTGAGTAGTCGCCCCAGGGTAGCTTCTCCCACGGGCACAGTAATCGGTGCGCCGGTATCCACGGCACCCACATTTCGACGTAGACCATCGGTTGTATCCATGGCCACGCAGCGGACCCAGTTATCACCCAGGTGTTGCTGCACTTCCAGAACCAAGGAATCCTGGCCTTCGCGTTGAATATCCAACGCGCTGTAGATCTCGGGTAATTCATCTGGGGGGAACGCTACGTCCACAACTGGGCCAATCACCTGGACGACCTTTCCCACTGTACCTTTCGCCATCTACATCCTCCTCTTTTGTCAGTCTTCAGATGTCAGTCGTCAGACACCAGACATCCGTTACATGTTACAGATTCCGGGGGGAATATGTGAGCCGCATCAAGCTCGTGCCCGGGCTTGAGCCTGAGCCAAGGCTTCTGCCCCACCGGCAATGTCCAAAATCTCGCTGGTAATGTTTTGTTGTCTGACCTTGTTGAATGTCAGGGTCAAGTCAGTTTGTAGCTCTTTCGCATTTTCTGTGGCGTTGCGCATCGCTACCATTCGTGCAGAGTGCTCACTGGCTCGTGCTTCCAAGAAGGCCTGGTACACTTGCATTTCGATAAAGCGCGGCAGGATTTCTTCGAGTACGGCCGCCGGATCAGGTTCGATTTCAAAACCTGCCCGCAACCTCCGCTCGGGGGGGGGCGGCTCCAGCGGCAACAGTTGGGTGACGACCGGTGTCTGCAAGAGCGTATGAACGAAATCGGTGTAACTGATGTAGACACGGTCGATGCGATCTTCCAGATAATCGTCTATAAGCACACGGGCGATGGGGCTGATTTCCATAGCTCGTGGCAAGTCGGGCATATTTGCAAATTCAGCGATGACGTTCGCGCCATAGCGCAGCATAAAGTCGCGCCCTTTGCGGCCCACCGCAACAACCCGTACTTCGCCATCCTGTTCGTTTATAAACGCGGTGGCCTTGCGCAAGATGTTGGACACCAAGGCCCCACAAAGGCCCCGGTCCGGCGTGATGAGCAAAATAGCCACACGATTCCCCTCACGCACCTCCAGCAGGGGGTGCAAGGATTTTCCTGCCCCCGGTTGGCTGACGATGTAGGATAAGATTTCTCGTGCTTTTTCTGCATAGGCCCTGGAGGCCAGTGTGCTCTGTTGGGCACGACGCATTTTCGAGGCGGAGACCGCCTCCATGGCGCGTGTTACTTGTCCAATGCTCTTTACACTCTGGATGCGCCGCCGTAGCTCATGGACTGTCGCCAATGTAATCCTCCCTGCTTGTTAGTGCCAGTAGAGCCAGTAGTCAGTGTCGCAAGTTAGCAAGACAAGACCACCCCTAACGGATTCTGAAAACACCTGCGAGAATCATGACTTCGGGCTTCCGGATCACGACGTAAGCCTTCGGTCATGGTGAAAACCCTACGGGTTCTCGCTCTACAGGCTAACGGTTGAATTGAATTCTTGGAGTGTCGCCTCCAATTGCTGGACGACGAAGTCGTCCAGTACCTTCTTTTCAGTGATCTGTTTGCCCACTTCTGGATGAGACGATCTCATGAAACGGGCAAAGGCCTCGCTCCAATCGTGAACCTTGTCAGCCGGCACATCGTCCAGATACCCGTTCGTCGTGGCATAGATCAAAGCAATCTGTTCTTCCAGCGGCACCGGTGCGTATTGCGGTTGCTTGAGAATTTCTTGCAGCCGTTGTCCTCGTTCAATCTGGGCACGGGTGGCATCATCCAGGTCGGAGCCAAATTGGGCAAAGGCGGCCAGCTCCCGGAACTGAGCCAGTTCCAGACGCAGTTTACCGGCCACTTTCTTCATCGCTTTGGTCTGGGCCGCACCCCCGACGCGAGACACAGAGAGGCCGGCGTTGACCGCCGGTCGGATGCCGGCGTAGAACAAGTCGCTCTCCAGGTAGATCTGCCCGTCGGTAATGGAGATGACGTTCGTTGGCACATAGGCCGACACGTCACCCAATTGTGTCTCGATGATCGGAAGCGCAGTCAGGCTCCCCCCGCCACGTTCGTCGGATAGCTTGGCAGCGCGTTCGAGCAAACGAGAGTGCAGGTAGAAAACGTCGCCCGGATAGGCCTCACGGCCGGGAGGGCGGCGCAGAAGCAACGATACTTGACGATAGGCCCAGGCATGTTTGGAAAGATCATCATAAATGATCAGCGCTTCACGACCACCTTCCATGAAGTATTCACCCATCGCACACCCGGAATAGGGTGCGATGTATTGCAGGGCGGCCGGTTCCGATGCCGAAGCGACGACAATGATCGTGTGTTCCATAGCCCCGTGGCGCTCCAGTATGTCCATAACTTGGGCAACGGCCGCACGCTTCTGGCCAATGGCCACATAGAGGCAGATCAGGTCTTTTCCCTTCTGGTTGATGATGGTGTCTATGGCCAGCGCCGTTTTGCCGGTTTGGCGATCGCCAATGATGAGTTCTCGCTGCCCGCGGCCAATGGGGATCATGGAGTCGATGGCTTTGATACCGGTCTGTACCGGTGTGTCCACGCTCTTCCGTTCGATGATACCCGGCGCGATGCGTTCCACGGCCATGAACTGTTCGGTTTGAATGGGCCCTTTGCCATCAACCGGTTGCCCCAAGGCGTTAACGGCCCGGCCAACCAGGGCATCTCCCACGGGAACGGATACGATACGTCCGGTGCCACGCACCAGGTCGCCTTCCTTGATGTGTATATAGTCGCCCATGATAATGATGCCGACGTTCTCCGCATCCAGGTTGAAAGCCAGACCGTAGACACCACCGGGGAACTCGACCATCTCGCCGGCCATAACGCCGGTCAGGCCCTCAACGCGGGCGATGCCGTCCCCAACCTCCAGCACCGTGCCCACTTCCACCGCCTGGACAGGAGCTTCAAAGCTTTCAATTTGCTGCTTAATTAGAGAAGTAATATCTTCTGTACGAATAACCATACAAATTCCTCCTACTCGGATCGTCAGGGTGAGAGAGTTTCTCACACTGTCGTCGTGAGCGACGCCGTGAAACATATTGCGTGTTGCGTGTTGTGCGCGGGTTGCTTACTTTACCAGCAGCACGCGATACACAGAACGCACAATTTTTCTTCTTTTCGTGTTAATTCGTGCAATTCGTGGCGAGATTTTTTTGTTCTGGCCCGACCAGGTTAGAATTATGCGCTGATGCCCAGCTGCTCTTTCAGGGACTGGAGTTTCTTTGCTACGGTGCCGTCAATGACGTGATCGCCAACTCGAATGCGAATTCCGCCCAGGACTGCGGGATCAACGTTGTAGTCGAACTGGAGACCAGTCCCAAAACGCTTCTGCAGGGTGGCTTGCAATACTTTTTGTTCCTCACCCATCAGGGCAACTGCACTCGTCACTTGGGCCGTCAGGCGTGCCGTCTTTTGGCCATGCACCATATTATCGAAGCCACGAATCACCTCATCAAGGAGGTGTAAATCCTGTTTGCTCATCAGCAAGTAAAGGAAATTGCGTGTCTTCTCCGAAATTCCATCAGGCAGGCTCTTGTCCAGTTGAGACTGACGCTCCGCAAAGGCTGTACCGGCATCGTCCAACGCTGCAAGCCCTTTCGAATCTTGGCCCAGCGAATTCCACGCAGAGCGCAGTTCCTTGAGCCATTCCTCAAAAGCCAGCTCATAGAGCGCCCGAGCATAGGTGTGGGCCGCTTTTTGTACACTCACTGTAGCTCTCCTGCCTCTGCAATGAACTCTTGCACCAGACGATGATGGGTATTTGCGTCCAGTGATTTACCGATGACCTTCTGCGTAACAAGGAGCGAAAGGTTCGCGACCTGTTGTTGCAATTCGGCCATCGCCTGCTTGCGGTCATAATCAATTTCTTCTTTGGCTTTCTCTACAAGCTGTTGCGCTTCCTGACGCGACTGTTCCAGGATTTCCTGACGCGTCTTCTCGGCCATTTCCTGCGCTCGGGCAATGATTTCCTGCCCTTCTTTGCGTGCCTTTTGCAACTCTTGTTCAAATTGCTGTTCCGTGTTGCGTGCTTCTTGGCGCATGGAATCGGCCTGGGCCAGGCTTTCGCGAATCTTTTCCTGGCGCTGTTTCAGAGCGTTGAGAATGGGCTTGTAAAGGAGCAGCCAAAGTACGCCTAGCAGAATCGCAAAATTCACGATCTGCGTGATCAGCATCTTGCCACTTAGGCCTAGTGCCTCCAAAGTGAACTCCTCCTTTCCGGTCAGAACGGGGGCTTCGTTCCGCACGATGGCGGAAACGGTTCTGATCCTCGACTACTGTGGCAGACTCAAGACGCCATCGCAGTCAAGTAAGCAGTGCCCGCGAACCTACCGGCCTAATGCAGTGTTTTGGGTATCAACCGACAACAAACAACAGAATAAAGGTAACTACGAGGGCATAGATAGCCACAGCTTCCGCGAAAGCAATGCCGATAAACATGTTGATACGGATAGAACTCTCAACCTCGGGGTTCCGGCCGATGGCTTGCAGGGCACCCAAGGCGACCAGGCCAATACCGATACCTGGGCCGATAGCGCCGGCACCCATGGCAATTCCCGCTCCAATCAATTTGGCTGCTTCTGGGGTCATAGCGATTGTTCCTCCTCTTTCATATTAGTAAGTATCCCTTGCAGACTGCTAACACAACTACAAACGAAAGTTGGCTTTTCCGAATTTGCTATTCTGCTCCCTAACCCGGCTGAGCCAGAACCAAAAAGGCTAACCACAGATTTCTCAGATTATTCTGTTTCTTAGTCTGTGTTTTCGTGGTGAGATATTCTCGCCCAAAGCACAAAGGGTTCGTTGGAAAGGTACTTAGTGCTCCATGCTTACCGTAGCCATGCTCATGAAGGCCAGGGTCAGAATAGCAAAAATGAACGCTTGAATAAAGCCTACAAACACTTCCAATCCCAGGAAAGGCAAAGGGAGGAGTGTTGCCAGAAACGACGGCATGACCAGCAAGAGCACTTCACCGGCGAAGATGTTGCCGAAGAGACGAAAAGAGAACGAGATGATTTTGGCGAATTCACTGATCAGTTCTACAAAACCCAAAAAGAGGTCCAAGAAGGCAAAGGCAAACGCTCCTCCGGCGCTCCCTTCTTCTTTACCCTGTACCACCTTCAGAAACTGGCCAAACCCTTTGACGTTGATGAACTTCCCAATGTAGCCCAGCTTTTGTGCACGAAGGCCCACCACCTGCGTCACCGCCACAGAGACCAACGCCAACGCAATTGTTACATTCAGGTCCGTGCTGGGTGAACGAAACAGCGGAATGAAGCCTTCGGCATGTTTATACCCAAAAGAGGCGAATATGGGGGTGAGTAAGTCCAACCAATTGGAAATGATTAAGAAAAGGAAGATCGTGGCTACCAGTGGGAAGAAGGTGGGAGCATACTTTTCTCCGGCCACCTCCTCAACCATGTTGTATGTGGCCTCGATGACCATCTCCATGAAGTTCTGGATGCCCTCTGGCACAAGCTTTATGCTCCGAGTCGTAAAAAAGGCCACGACAATGAGAAGTATCATCGCGACCCAAGTGGTAAGCAAGCTGTTGGTGATTGGGAGAATGCCGAAGAGAGTCAATCCAGGAAGTTTCTCTGCGCCCACCTCTATGGTAGGAAGCCGATACGGAAATACCAAGGCTATACCAACAGAGACGGCCACGATCGCGAGGATGACAATGTTACGGGTTGTTTTGCTCACGAGTCCTCCTCCTCGTTTTGATTATGAGGCGCATATTCCACATAGCTTTCCATGACTGCACGATAGACTGTCAGAACCGAAATAATCGTACCGCTTATCAAGCCGATCAACGTGAGAATGGGCAACGTGTGAAGCCGCTGGTCTAACCACAGCCCCAACACGACCGGCAACACGGTCGATGTGACCACTATCGCACCCAATCGGATGATGAGAGCCACCGGACCGGCGATATCGCGCATCCCCATTTCTCCTTTGTGATGACCGCCACAGATTATACACAATGTCGCGATTTTTGGCAAATCGCAACGGCCCAGCAAAGCGGGGCGAAATTGCGCAAGGCTGCACTTAGTGCTACAATATGACATAGGTGCGTACGATGGTTGAGCAGGGCCAGTCAAACCAGAATCACCAGTCGTGTCCCACACCTCTTTTTCAATCCGAACCATTTCATGGCTTCACTGAAAAAAGGTGCTCTGAGGCCCGTCCTCGGGCCGATTTTCCGCACCCGAGG
>CAZFFM010000042.1:0-17004 GCA_964517425.1 uncultured Ardenticatenales bacterium
GTGTCTTGGTGGTAAGGGCAGGGCGTGAATGATTGCAAACGCAAAACTTTGACGGATACCCCGAAAAAACAGGCCCCTTGTAAAAACGTGGTATATGTGGTAAAATTGTAGTGGTCAGCGGAGCCCCTTCTTTTCTTAGCTTGTCCTGTGATATCAATTTGAACCAGAGGAATCTGTGGTCTGGTTATGCAACCGGAGCGGGTTTCTCCTCGTGAGAATGAGAAAAGGAGGTCTCTCTCATGAAGTGGAACAGGAAATCGTTGTACGCGCGGACTTTCTACGTGCTTGTTGTAGTTGCCAGTTTGATTGCTGTAGTGGGTGCACCCACGAAGTGGAATTAGGCTGGCAGCACGTCTTGCTAGCTGAATGAGTGGGGCTCCGCTGACCAAGGTTTAGAGATCACTTTTCGTTACTACTCAGGCAAGGCCCGTGCCGGATTGAAATCGGCACTGGATCGCCTCACCAAGCCGCTGAAAGCGGCTGAATCTCCACCGGGCAGTCGCTTCAGCGACTTTCCTGTGTGACCAGTGACGGCTTCAGCCCGTCACGACAATGCAGACTGAGTAGTAACCACTTTTCTTGGAAGTGGGGGGAGAATCGTCGCTGAAAGCGAAAGAACTGCCTACCTATACCTATCTACGCATCTACTTACTGGGCCTCGCACTAGCGACGGCCCTTATTGTTCTTGTTTCCATCAGCACTTTCCAGCTCACAATACAGCATATCTTTGTTGTCCTCGTTTTTTCTATATTTGTGGCTGTCGCCGACTTTTTCCCAATAATTATCAGAAGCGGAGAGAGCGAAATCACGACCTCCGTCGCTTTTCGAATTGCTTCCGTTATTCTCTTTCCCTTCCCGCTCCCCATCTTCATCGCCTTCTTTGGCACGTCTTTGGGGGAGGTTTGGCTGGCCAGAGACTGGTACAAGAAAGTCTTCAACGTGACCATGGTTGTCGTGGTTTATGCTATTCTGGTCGCTGCTTATGCTGTGATTAGCGATGGTGATTCGATCCCCCTTAACTCCGTTGCAGATATATTAGCAGTGTTGTTTATCGTACTGGCCGGATACATTCTAAATAGCATCATGGTAAGTTTGGTTGTCGCGCTCTCTAGGAATGACCCATTCTCCCATGTCTGGCAACGTAATTACTCGGACGTATCTCTACACCACTTGATGAGTGCTCCGTTGGGTGCAGCGTTTGCACTCTTGTGGAACGTCAATCCACTTACCTCAGTTCTGGTCGTTGCTCCTCTATTCATTGTCCGGAGCGCCTTTAAGTTCATGACTGATCTAAGGCGACAGACCAAAGAAGCACTCCTTGCTCTGGCAGACGCCCTTGACGCGCGAGACCGCTCGACTTCCCAACACTCGGCCCGCGTTTCCCAGTATGCGAGACGGATCGCTGTGCACCTGAACCTTGGTGCTTCTGAGGTAGAGACGATTACAACCGCCGCACGCTTGCACGATCTGGGCAAGATTGGGATTGACAATCGATATCTCTACAAGCCATCGTCTCTGAGTCCAGAAGAAGAACGAGACTTCCGCCGGCACCCAACCATCGGGGCGGAGATCACAGAACGCTTTCCACTGTTCGAGCAGGGAAGTAAATTGATTCATCGTCACCACGAACATTATAACGGTAAGGGGTATCCGGACGGGCTGGCCGGCGAGGAAATACCTCTGGGGTCACGTATCCTCGCCGTGGCCGATGCCTATGACGCAATGACCTCAGACCGGCCCTACCGCGAAGCAATGAGTTCGCAGCAAGCGCTTCAGACTTTGGTCGAGAAGAGTGGGACGCAATTCGACCCGCGTGTTGTAAGAGCATTTCAAGAAACGTTGGACGCTCAGGGCCCCTTGCCTGCACCGGGCAAACAATCCCCGCCGGAAGTCTCCAGTTAAATCAGGGAGGACATACGATGATCTTCATAGCATTGGGTCTTGTAGCAATCGTCATCGCGCTTTTGCGGGGCGGCCAGCTTACCCGTCTGGCCTATCTTCCGGTCCGGCACAGCTATCTGATTATTGCCGGATTGCTGCTCCAGATACTTATCTTTTCCCCGTGGTGGCGACAGACCATGGGCACGGCGCTGGTACCCCATTTGTACGTGCTGAGCATGGGCATTGTGTTCGCAGCCTTGATCCTGAACTTTCGACTCCCCGGCATGGCCTTGATAACGCTGGGGCTGTGTCTCAACCTGTTGGCGATCACGGCCAACGGGGGGTACATGCCCGCTTCGCCGGACGCTCTGCGTACCGCCGGCTTCGGGGAGCGCCTCACGTCGGCTGACGCAACTGTGCAGAACAACTCTTCGGTGATCGATGAACATACACGGCTGTGGCTGCTGGCCGATGTCTTTGCCATCCCGGCCGACTTTCCGCTGGCCAACGTATTCAGCATCGGTGACGTCTTGCTGGCCTTGGGCGCAGCGCACCTCGTCTATGCCACCATGACGGATGTGACGCGAGGCGCGGAAGAGGACACATTTGATTTGCCAGAAGACCCGCCCGGTGCGCATGAATGACGGAGCCTCGGTACCCCAGGCACCGTGACGTATCCGCTGCCGGAGGGGATACTGACGTTGCGACTCACGGATAGTTCAGGCGACGAATGAATTCGCCTTTGTTCCCCTCACCCTCGCAGGGGGAGGGGCTAGGGGTGGGGGTCCCTATACGATTTTCATCCTTCGTGGTGCACGCCATTTTCATCCTTGCGTCTCAGCGCCTTTGCGTTAAAACGATTCTCACCCCCAGAATTGAAATGCACCCTTCCAGGGGGGCAAGTTGTCGTTTGACGTCACCTATGTTACAATATATCTACGAATCCGCGGCCCATCCCCAGCCTCCTTGGCAGGTCTTTACTTGATTCCTGCGGATCCGTGGTCCGACGGATGGAGCCAACCCTACGGATACAAAGGATAAACCCAATGGAATCAAAAGACGCCCCATACAAACTGGAATGGGTGGCCCCGATGCCCTTCTGGCACAACACAGTGGTGATCCAACAGTTGGCGTTGGTGTTTGTCATTCCACTGGTGTTCTTGTTTGGTGTCCTGGTGGTGGCCGACTGGCCGTTGGACGCAGAGAGGTGGCTGTTTGACGGCAAGATCGTCCTGATTGCAGCAGCCATCTTCCTGGTGTTGATGGTGATCGGCGTCGCGGTCACGTTTGCCGGCGGATATGAAGTCGAGTATCGCACCAATGATCGGGGGATCGGGGGTCGCCCACGTGGCCGCACCGCCAAGAAGAATGCCCTCGTCAACTTCTTGCTGATGCTCTCGGGTCGCCCCACGGCGATGGGCGCCGGCATGATGGCGCAATCCCGCCAGGTGGAATACACGGCCTGGAAGGATGTGGAACGGGTCGAGACCGATCCGCGGCGTCGCCTCATCACCCTGAAGAAGGGCCGGCGGCCGCTGATGGTGGTGGCTTGCGACGAAGCCCACTATGACGCGGTGCTGCAATTCGCCCAAAACAAGGCGGCGCACACCCGCAAACGGGCAACAAGAAAAACGTGATTTGTACCCGTTCAGCCCCCCCTGAATCTGCCATGAATTGCACGAATTTACACGAGAAAAGCAAAGAATTAGTGAAAATTCGTGGTATTCGTGGCAAAAAAGAGATTGAAGCAAGTGTTTCTAGGGTAGTCCCTGAACGCTTACCGTGATTTGACACCAAGGAGCATGGAGTAGGCGAAATGACCCGCACAGCGTCCTGGCAAAACCACCACCGGAAGGCAGTGACTCAATTGCATGTCTTGAGCACGCTCCTGCTCACATTCATGCTCGTTGGCATCCAGATAGCGTCCGCGCAAGGCCACACTTGGGATCATTTGCCCACCGATGGCGAGATATCAAAGGCGAAAGAGAAGTACGTTGCCGGATTGACATTCACGTGGTACGTGGACAGCGAGGACTGTTCCGAAAAGAAAGGGTGCACTGCCCTGGAAGATAGCGCGCGAATGGACTGCCTTCTCGAGTGCGATGGCATAGATTACGTACCTGTCGATCCAAACCAGCCTGCCATCACCGAGTCGAAGATAACCGAGGCACAAATCGTCAAGGCACATGATCCCAAACGGGCCAAGCTGCATGGTGCAGAGGGGATGGTAGAGGAGGTTTACGCCTTCCTGCTTTACACCAGACCAGAGACACAGGTCAATCGTGCTGACCGCAACGCTAAGCAGGTCGTCGTCTACGGAATCGCCCAGCTAGAGAACGGGCCTTCCGATCCGTGGATCTTCTATGATGCCGGGGAGTTCAGCACCAGGGCCGAGAGGGACGCCAAGCTGATTTCCTGGTTTCAATCGGGAGGGGGGCCGCTCGTGCGCGGTTTCCCTGGCGAGCCCGAGTCGGTAGCAAAGTGGCCCTGCAAAGAGCCAAAGTTCTTCTATCCTGGCATGAGCCTCGATGGCTACTTTACCGGCCACCCGCCTTTGCGCTTCTCGCGCGAACAGATGACCGCCGACCTGGTTGGAGCATTACAGCGTTTCATAACCGAAGGCAACAAGGTGGAAACGGGCGTCGGGTTAACGGACGTACATGCGGCAGCCAAGACTTTCATCAGCACGGCATTGCCCACCGGCAAGGAGGAGGCGTTGCAGAATGCTGCGCGCCAGTTAGCACGAGAAAAGCAGCAAGCGGACCCGAACGCTCGCCTCACCCCCGGCGACCTCTTCTACCTCAGCCTCAAGGTAAACAACGGCAACGTACGGAATGCCCTTTTCACTGCCCACGCAGCCCTGTATCGAGATGGCCGGGGCGCGAACAAGAAATTCATCGAGCAGGAAAACATCCTCACCCCCCTGCGCGACCCCGAGGGTTACGTTGACGGCGAATACAAATACAAGACACCCCAAGGCCATGAACGCTCCATCAACCCTCGCCAGGGACTATCCGGCGACGAGCAAGGCGTGTGGTACCACTTCTTTGGACTGACTACACTTGAATTCACCGACAGGTACGGTTCCGCTTCATACTACGCTGCCCGGCTGGCCATCTGGGGGGGTGCGCTACAGTCTAACTATACGGACAAGGTCATCAAGCGCGGCTTCCCTGCCTCCAAATTGGGCGGCGCTTTAGGCAGCCTGGCCATCGCTCTGGAAGACAACGTCCGTACTAACATGGGCAAACCGCCCGATATCGCCAAATATTGTATCAATTACTACGCTTTGGCGGCCGGCAGCGGATTGAAGGAGGTCATGAGACTTGAGACCCTACCCAATCCGTTCAAGGACACGGGCACACCTCGCAATCTTCCCTTTAATGGAGACATTCTCCGCCCTACAGGCGTCGTCATTTACAAATCTCCCCTGTCGATCATAATCCAAGGCGTCAACGGGGAATGGTTTTCCTTCGATCAGCGTTCCGGCAAAGTAGATGGCAACACGCCCCTGCTGTATTTTGAGATATTCCCCGAAGAGGACGGCACGTTGGGCTTTCTCGGAGCGCCATTCTTCAACGTAGCGTCCATCCAAATGACCGGTGCTGGGGATGGCCTCGTGACGCTGGGGCTTTACGATCGCGCTGCCGAAGCGAGCAACGTTTACGAATTCGACGTACATGATGGGGACCAGGTTTTGGTAGAAGGCCTGCGCGCCACGCCCCTATTGAACGATGTTCCCCTGAAAGAGAGCATTCAACAGAAGGGAGGCACATTGCCTGCCGGGCTGGGATCCGGCAATCGCCTGGGCCTCTTGCTGATTATCGGATGCGCAGGGCTGCTGTTCCTTCTGGTGATCGTGGGCCTGGCCCTATTCTTCGGCAGGCGACGGCAACGCTCACCGCGCCGGGCGCCGGTGCCGGCGCAGGCCAAACGCGAACCGGCGACATCCTGCCCCTCCTGCGGAGCAACGGTCAGCCCCGGCGCGCGTTTTTGCGAGCAATGCGGCGGGCTGATCGCTGCCGCTGCGCCACCTCCGGTCCGCAGCGGGGGCCGATGCCTGCTCATCGCCGGCATCGGCGTGCTGGTCTTGCTGTGCCTGCTGGCGCTGGCGGCGGCCGGGCTCCTGTACTTCACGCCCGCCGGCCGGCAGATGCTCGGGCTGGCCGCCTCGCCGGCCACCACGCCGATAGCCGCCACACCGGTAGCGGTCGCCGGCGCGACCACTACCGGTGTTCCGCCTGTTCCCACCGCCGCCGAACTTCCCCCGGCGACGGCCACCTTTGCCCCGGAGCCGGCGCCCACACAGCCACCATCGGGTCAAGAGGGAACGCACGCGACTCCCACTGCGCCAGCACCGCCCCCCGCGGCTGTGCCGTCTCCGGCCCTGACCGGCAAGCAACGCCTCGACGACCACGCGCTCTTCGATGACTTTTCGTCGGGAGCGTTGGGGTGGTCGCAGCGAAACAATGAGTCTGCCGAGACCGGCTACGAGAACGAACAATATTTCATCCGGGTCAAGCAAGCGACTTACTGGGTGATGAGCAAGGTGCCCGGCGAGTTTCCGCAAACGGTGATCGAGTTCGACGCTGCCGTCGCGCCGGGTTCCGCCGGCGGCATGTATGGGGTGATCTGTCACTACCGGGATGGCGACAACTACGACTTCGTGGCCATCGACCCGGAGACAAGCAGCTTCTCGGCCGGACGACTGCAAGGGGGGGATTTCCAGTTCCTCAGTAGCGCTGCTAACGGGGCGACAGAACAGCACTCACAATACCTGACCCCAGCGCTCACCGCCAGCAACCACATTCAGGTGGGCTGTTACGACGACTGGTTGGAGCTGGTTATCGGCGGCCACAGCGAGGGCGTGTGGCCCCTTGATCCGCCCAGCGCGTCGGGCAGTGCCGCCCTGTTCGTCTATGGCTTCAAGAACTTGGGTGCGAACGGTTACAAAACGCTGTTCGATGACGTGGCGGCCGGGCCATGATTGACAGAACACTCGTATCCACTGCGGTGAAACCACTGTCTCATGCCCCTTCCACCCCCCGGATCGGTATCTTCTCAATAACTTGGGGAACGCCCCCCGGCCCCCAATTCTGGGGGAGCACATTCCCCCCAAAGTTGGGGGGTTAGGGGGGCATGACGTTCTGCTCACCCCGAATTATTGAGAAGATACCCGGATCGTACCAAAGTACGATGAAAACGGTCACTCCGTCTGCTATACTGTTTGCGAGAATGGCCCGGGCACTACCGAAGTGACGGAACACCCAGCCCGGCCAAGGCGGCTTTGGACAACCTCGGCTTCACCATCCTGTACCTGCTGATCGCCGGCACGGGAAGCGTATTTGCCAGCCAGGCGCGGGCAGAATCAATATGAATGGAGGAATCATGAGAAAAGCTCTGAAGTGGATCGGAGTGGTACTCGGCGCACCCCTCTATTCGTAATCGTCAGAAGGGCCGGTTTCCTCCAGGGACGCGGCCACCTCGCGGAAGTTGACCAGGGCCGCTTCGATGTTCGCGATGATCTCCTGGGCCAGCACCTCCGGCTGGGGCAGGTTGTCCAGGTCGGTGAGGCTTTTGTCCCGCAGCCAGAAGATGTCCAGGCTGGCCTTGTCTCGGGCCACGATCTCCTCGTAGCTGAACTTGCGCCAGCGGCCTTCGGGGTTCTTCTCCGGATGCCAGGTTTCCAGTCGCTGGTGACGGTTTTCGGGGTTGTAGCACGCGATGAACTCGTGCAAGTCTTCCAAGCGCAGGGGCTTTTGCTTGAGGGTGTGGTGGACGTTGGTGCGGTAGTCGTAGAACCAGACTTCACGGGTCTGCGGTTCTTTGGCCGCAGGGCGGTTGTCGAAGAAAAGCACGTTGGCCTTGACCCCCTGGGCATAGAAAATGCCGGTGGGCAGACGCAGGATGGTGTGCAGGTCGGTGGTCTCCAGCAGCTTGCGGCGCACGGTCTCGCCAGCCCCACCCTCAAAAAGGACGTTGTCGGGCGCCACCACCGCGGCCCGGCCCGTGGTCTTGAGCATGGTGCGCACGTGCTGCACGAAGTTGAGCTGCTTATTGGAGGTGGTGTCCCAGAAATCCTGCCGGCTGTAGGTGAAATCATCTCGCTGGGCCTTGCCCTCGGCGTTGGTGACGGTGATGCTGCTCTTCTTGCCGAAGGGCGGATTGGTGAGCACGGTGTCGTAGGTCTGATTCGGCGGCGCGATGAGGGCGTCGGTCGGTTCGATGGTCGGCTGGCTGGCGATGTCGCCGATGCCGTGGAGGAGCATGTTCATCAGGGCCAGGCGACGGGTGCCGGCCACGATCTCGTTGCCGAAGAAGGTGCGGTATTTCAGGAACTCCTTCTGGGCCTTGTCCAGCCGGTATTCGCCGGAGATGAAGTCGGAGGCGGCCAGGAAGAAGCCGCCGGTGCCGCAGGCGGGATCGGCGATGGTCTTGCCCGGCTCGGGGCGCACGCATTCCACCATGGCCCTGATCAGGGGCCGGGGGGTGAAATACTGCCCTGCACCGGACTTCACGTCCTCGGCGTTCTTGGCCAGCAGCCCTTCGTAGATCTCCCCCTTCACGTCCACGCCCATCATGGCCCACTGCTCCAGATCGATGACGCCAATGACCTTGTAGAGCATGGCCGGTTCCTGGATTTTGTTCTGGGCCTTGGTGAATATCTGGCCCAACATGCCTTTTTCCCGGCCCAGTTCCCGCAGCAGCTCCACGTAGAAGCGCTCCAGCTCGCCCCCGCGACGCTTGCGCAGCTCGGGCCAACTGTACCGGGCGGGGATGTGCAGAGTCCGGTTGTAGGGGGGCTGGGCGTACTCGTGGGCCATCTTCAGGAAGATCAGGTAGGTGAGCTGCTCCAGATAGTCACCGTAGCTGACCCCCGCGTCCCGTAGCACGTCGCAGTAGCTCCAGATTTTTTGCACGATGTTGGATGAGTTCATGGATACACCACCCCGGATTGTTGCCAGTGTCCAGCTAAGAGTCTGATGGCGCGATCGAGACTGCCAAAGCTGGGCACATCAGCATTCCGCAGTATCTCGAAGTCGATTTGTCGCGTCATGGAAAGTTGTTCCACCGTGGGTTTGTAGGCTCGGCCTTTGGGAAGCTGGCGGGAAAGCCATTCCTTGATTCCGCGGCGGGCCTCCCAGGAATCTCCATCCCAAGCCGGATAGCCCATCCGAGTCAGGCAGGGCAGGAAAAGCACTTCATACTCGGGATGCAGCAGAACGTAGGCGACGGGAAAGGGCAGATTGAGTTGCCGGAGCTGCCGGGTGATGGATGGGGCGAGGTCTTTCGGGCAAGCATCGTCTTCATCACGCAGAATCAAGAGTGCACCGGCGTCAGACTTGGAGCGGATGAACTCAGCGCCAGCCTGCACGCCGCCAGAACGTTGCGCCTGCCACTGATGGAGGTTGGGCCAACGCCGGGGCGTCGTCCACGGCAAATAGAAGCCATTTGCCTGACTCAGACGCACGATCAGGTTATGGGCGGCTTCTACCTCTCCGTGGCCTTCCACGAGAACATAGCCTTTTTTTACGGTCACGGCTCATCCCTCCACTGGTTCGTCAAAGAGGGAGAGCTGAAGATCGCCGGAGGCGAACAGGTCTCCGAGGCGTAGCAGGCTTTTGCGGACCGGTTCTAGTTGCCGGTCGGTCACCTGCTTCACTTCGGTCTTGCCATCCACCCGGTTTACGACAAAGATTGTATCCTTTTCTGGATCAACCACATCGAGCATGACGGGACTGTGGGTGCTCACAAGGATCTGTGAAACCTCGCTGGCCTGTCGCAAATAGTCATACAGCATGGGGAGCGCGCCGGGATGCACGGTCAGTTCCGGCTCCTCGATGCCCACCACTCGTAACGGCGGCGTCTGCAACAGAGCAGTCAGCAAGCCTGCCACCCGGAGCGTGCCATCCGACTGTTGGGCCGCAGCGAACCAGCGTTTCCCCTTCTGTGCTTTCGACCGTTGCTTGAACTCTGCAACGAGATATCCGGCCGCGCTGCTCACTCGCACGTCTTCGATGTCTCCAGTGAGTTTGTTCAATCCTGTAATCAGCTCGTCCTTTGCCTCTTCCTTTACAAGCTCGCGTACAAGCTCGCGCAGAATTGACACCCAATTTTCTCCGTGTCGCTGCATGGGACGAGCCGGGTTGAATTTTTGTGGAGTGCGGAGCGTGTCTGGAAAAATCGAATACACTGTAATCGTGGACAGAAAATCGACCAGCGGCTTGAAACCTTCGGTGCCGCCCAACGCCGTCAAGGCCAGGGATTGTTCATCCATGCGGGGGGCGACGCCCGGCGGTCCCTGCCAGGAATCTCCTTCGCGATGGAATCGCCACGTCTGATTTTCTTCCGAAACGACGGCCGTTTCCGATTTTACCCGGTATTCCTCAAGCCGATCGCCGGTGATGACGAAGGTGTAGGTGCCGGTGCCAGACTCCAGGGCGATAGACAATTCGATATGCACGTCGAATGGACGGCCATGACTGCGACGGCGCACGCTGTCGATACCGCCACGATGGGTGACCGCGGCCGGGAGACCCAGGATCACTGCATCCCGCACGAAGGAAAGGACGTCCAGCACGTTGGACTTTCCGGAGCCGTTGGGGCCGACCAGGAAGGATAAACGACCTGGGTGGATTTTGACGCCGGGACCGATACTGCGGTAGTTGGAGACAACGATTTTTCTGATCATGTTACCAGCTCCTTGCCTTTGTTCTGTCTACGGCCGCTGAACGCACGGTGCTCCCGCTCCCCCGAATCCGCTCCAGCAACACACCCGCCAGCTCATCCTCCGGATTCCGCAGCACGTCGCAGTGGCTCCATATCTTTTGGACGATGGTAGATGAGTTCATGGGCGTGATTTTCCGGTGTCTTGCTTGAAATTATAATCGTGAAAAGCGGCTCCATGCGCGCATAACCGTGCATAAAACCGTGCATAACGTGCGTAAATTAGAAATTTGGACCTGGGATATAATAAGTTCCACGCTTTATACCTGTGCGATCCAAGATTCCTGCGTTAACCAACTTTTGCAATAAGCGGTAGGCTTGGCCTCTATCCAAACGGCAAAGGTCCATCACATCCCGCCTGCGAATGGCTCCATTCTGTCGCACATAATTGCGAACAAGCTGCTCCTGCTGCAAGCGATCAAATCCAACCTGACGGGTATATTCCACTTCGGCTCCTAGTTCCTTGTAGACTTGTGGAGATAACGTATAAGTCCGGCCGCGTGTGGCTCCGTGGGGTTGCACCAATCCTGCTTCTACCAATGCTTCTAATGTGTGCCCGGCATCCGCAGAGTCTTTTTGCAAAAAGATGGCTAATTCTTTGCGATTCACGCGCTTCTGTTCAAGAAGGATAGACAGCGTCATAAGGCTGTCAATAGGTAGTGGTGTTCCCTGTCGATCCTCCTCCTTTAGCACCAGTTCGAGAAAAGCCAGGTTGGCGTGGCTCAAGCTGAGCCTGAGAATGACGTTGTACCTGTCGGTGCGGCTGTAGTCGGGGCGTTGCTTTCCATAGCGCAGCATACCGCGGTAAATGATCTCCACCCCTCGCCCGGTGCGCTCGACCAGACCAATTCGTTTGCATGCGTCAGCAAGAGCGGGATTGCGGGGACGCGGCTCGGTCGTCAGCAGGTTTTCCAGGGTAACTCCTTCCACCAGACCGCCCGGGTTGCTGATTGTCAGCGTATCGCCTTCGATGCGCACGTGCACAGCGCCCCGCAGGTTGTAGTCGCGATGAATGACCGCATTGGCCAGCGCCTCACGAAAAGCGCGCCAGTCAAGCCGGGGCACGGACACCCGGAATAGTCCGATCCGCATTTCCGCTTCAGGATTGAGGGGCTTGAACAACGTCTCCAGCCACTCCAATGACTGGATCAAAGGCGCGCGCGTGAATTCATTCAGCCGCACTTCTTCGCCTTCGAGCATCTGAAAGGCGATCTCATGGGTGGGAACCAGACGCCGTAGAGATTCTTCACGTCCGATCAACAGCAGCCCTGTTAACGTTGGCTGCCAGCCAGCCCCTTCACGGATGGTCAGGCTCAGAGCGCTGTCAAAACGAGCGTCATCCAATTCGAGCAATACGTCATCGCCTCTGTTGCGCTCTATGAACTGCCGCAATCTGGCCCGTTGCACAGGATCGAGATCGTCCAGGGTGGCCTCGCGTACGGGCAGGGCGCTCATATCTAGCTGCCTGAAGCTGGCCTGGCGCGAGGCGAATTCATGGGGTAGAAAAGGAACGCACTCGGGTTTGCCATCTGACTGCATGCGACGGCGCTTGATGAGTCCCTCTGATGTAGCAACCAAATGACGACTTTTAGGCACTTCTATGCGTAGAACAGTTCGTCCAGCTTGGTTCAGGACTTCAATGCCCACCTGCACGGGGGGCGTGGTGCGATTGCCGATCATGGCGGCCAGCCCTTGATAGTCTTCATGGTTTTTGTGCAAGCCGGTCACCTGGCCGTCATCTTCGACGCCAAGGTAGATAAACCCACCGTCACTGTTTGCCATGCAGACAACCGCTTCGATCAGCTCCCGGTCCGATAGACTCTTGCGGTCGCTTTTGAATTCAACCGTCATGCTTTCTTTCTTGGGAATCATGGGTGGTGACTCCTTGAGGTCTTTTTATCGGTTACTACATTCCTTTCTTTCTCCCCTCGAATCCGCCCCAGCAACGCACCCGCCGGCTCGTCGTTCGCATTTTGGGGCACCAGCCGGCCGGAGAAAGCTTTCTTGAGGATGGCCTGGCGCAGCGCCGCCGCCTGCTCCAGGGCCTGGGCGATGGTTTGGTCGAGGTAGTCGAGGGTAGAGAAACAGTTTTCAAGCCGGGCAATGATCAATTCTTGCTCCCTGGACGAGCACAGGGGAACAGAAAGCATTTGTAGTTCTTTCGAATTTATATTGTTGACACCGCTTGTTGACTTTGCTTTTGCTTCGATTTGTTCCCTCAAAGCAGGTGAAGAGAGCACATATTGCAAATATTTGCCCCTGAAAAGTGCTGTGGCTGGGCGCAATCTGATCAGGTATCCAGCAAATAAGTATTGAGTGTCCTTGTTTGAAACATAGGCTGCGCGTCCTACCAAGGAGACACTTCCGTTGGAGCGAATTATCAGAACATCGCCTGCTTTCAACTTGTATGTCTCTATTTCTGTTGGATCGAAACTAGCATATTTGAGATCTGACTCGTCTATAATACCGTTAACGATGTTGGGAATGCGAAGAACACCTATTCCCTTGAACTGGTACGAACACTTTTTCGATGTGCCGTATTTTGGCTCATCAATTACAGAACCCAATCTCACCCACGCCCACCCCTCCGTCAGCTCCGGCAACGCGGCCAGCTCCTCCTCCGTCAGCGGCGGCAACTCCTTGGGCTTGCGCGGCTTCTTCGGTTTCCGGCCCGGCTTGCCCGCGACCTCCCATTCCGCCACGGCTCGCTGCCACTCGGCCAGTTGCGCCTGCCAGCGGCGCTCCCGCTCGGCGCGGATGCGGGCCAGCAGGGTCTCCGCCGGCTCCAGCGCGTCCCGATGCGCCTGCCGCCAGTCTTCGGTCAACCGCCCCTCGAAGGCGGCCTTGAGCAGGGCCTGGCGATAGCGTTTGAGCCGGGTCCTGGCCGCTTCCAGCGCCGCCACCCCCGCCTCCAACTCCGAGAAGAGCGCCTCGATCTTGGCCACGATGCGGCGTTGTTCGTTGAGAGGGGGTAGCACAAACGGAATGTTCTCGACCGTCTTTTTGTTTACGGCCTTGAATGTTGTTCCAGTCGCCTGTTTTGCAAGCTCATTGGCATGGTTTCTGAAAAAGTAAAAGATGAACTTGGATGGCATGTCTCCTAACGGGTGAATTGCAGCTAGACCTCGACCTATGCTGCATAATGTCGGAGCCAAGTTTACTGGGCCGACAGGCGCTCGTACAGACAGGAGAACGGCACCTTCCCTGGCAACCTTTTTGGGTTTTGAGCAATAGATTCTCGCAGTTGGAAACAAGGCTCCAAATTCCGCTTTCCCCTGGAAAAACGGAAGACCTATCGCTTTCCGATTATACGTACTTGATGGTGGCGATTGCCCCATGACAATATCGGTTACATCAGCAAGACGGCAAGTCATCCATTCTTTGGGTAATGTTCCTTTGACGGCTTCTCCGCCCCTTTTCTCACTCATGCCGCCAATGCCTCGTTCATCTCGTCGATGACAGCGTCCATCTGCCCGCCGAAGAGCTGGTACATCTTGCCCAGGCCGCCCTTCCGGTCGAAGGGCTCCAGTTCCAGGTCGTCCCGCTCCAGGTGGTGGGAGGCGGCGATGTGGTCGCGGATCATGCGCAGCCAGGCCATCTGTTCCTGGTTGAACTTCTCTCCTGCGCCCTCGTGCCGCTTGAAAATCCAGCGCCGGAAGTTGCGGTTGACCGTCTCGGCGAAGGGGGTCAAGGTTTCGTCCAGGCCGGTCACCCGGCGGATGAGGGCCACCAGGGCGGTGAGTTCGCTGAGGGGGCCGGCCTGGGCAGGCAGCTCGTCCAACTGGGCATAGGCCTGCCACACCCGCAAGAGGGCCAAACGGGGCCGGTCCTGCTTCAGCCGCTCCAGTACCTCCCGCAGCATGGCGAAGGTCACCTCCCGGCGGCGGTAGGGTTGGTCGAAGAAGATGTGCAGGGCGGTCAACTCGTCGCGATTCTCTCGCAGGTAGGCAGCGAAGTCTTGCGTCAAGTTCTGGGCGTTGTCCCGGGCCTTGCCGTCCCATTCGGCGCGCAGCAGCTTGTCCGGGTTCTGCTCGTCGATGATCTGCTCGTGGCTGCGGCGAATATTCTCCAGTAGCTCGTTCAGCTCGCCGGTGAAGAGGGCAGTAGCGGCGCGGGCCAGCTCCTCGCGGGCTTTCCGGCGATGCTCTTCGCTCGCGCCAGCCTCTCCGGCCAGTTCCTCCGCGCGGGACTCGATGGCGTCCGGGTCCACGGCGGCCAGCAGGTCCCGGGTGATCTGGGGCAAGGGCTTGCCGGCTTTGGCCGTGATCTGCTCCCGTTCGGCATCGTCCAGTTGCTGGTTGAGGCGGGCCAGGCGGTTGGCCAGCGAGGTAAGGGTGTCCTCATCGTGCATACCCATCATTGCCCCGGTGAGCAAGTCTTTGAGGGGGATGCCGGGCTTACGTTCCAGGGGGCGGCTGTCGGTCTTCAGGGAGCGGGTGACGCCGACGGCGTCGATGATCACGAAGTGGGTTTTTGGGCCCCTGGCCGAGTCTGTCACCTTCCTTAGACCGTCATGGTCCAGCACGCGGGTTCCCCGGCCTTTCATCTGCTCGAAGTAATTGCGCGATTTCACGTCGCGCATGAAGATCAGCACCTCCAGCGGCCGTACATCCGTGCCGGTGGCGATCATATCCACGGTGACGGCGATGCGGGGGTTGTAGTTGTTGCGGAACTGGGCCAGCACCGATTTGGGGTTTTCCTCGGCTTTGTAGGTCACTTTTTTGCAGAAGGCGTTGCCCTCGTCGAACTCTTTTCGCGCGATGCGTACGATGTCGTCGGCGTGGCTGTCGTTCTTGGCGAAGATGAGGGTCTTGGGCACTTCGCGGCGGCCGGGGAAGATCTCCGGCAGCTTGTCCCGATAGGTGCGCAGCACCAGCCGGATCTGGCTGGGGTTGACCACGTCCCGGTCCAGTTGCGAGCCGGAATAGCGGTACTCCTCGTCCAGCAGCTCCCAGCGCTTGCGGCGGGTGAGCTTGTCCCGCTTGGGAACGTACTGCCGGGCCTTGATCTCGGCCCCCTCCCGGGTCACTTGCGTCTCGACGGTGTAGACATCGTAGCCCACATTGACGCCGTCGGCCACCGCCTCCTCGTGGGTGTATTCGCTGACCACGTTTTCGTGGAAGAAAGCGAAGGTGCGGGCGTCGGGCGTGGCGGTCAGCCCGATGTAGAAGGCGTCGAAATAGTCCAATACCTGCTGCCAAACGTTGTAGATGGAGCGGTGACACTCATCGATGACGATAAAGTCGAAGAACTCGATGGGCAGGTCGGGGCTGTAGACCACCGGCAGGGGTTCCTGGCGGGCCAGTCTGCGTTCGGCCGGGTTCTCCAGCTCCGCGGCTTCGTCCAGCGGTTCGCCCTTGAGGATGGAATAAAGGCGCTGGATGGTGCTGATGACCACCTGGCTGGCGTCGTCCACATAGTTGGAGGTGAGGCGCTGCACGTTGTAGAGCTCGGTGAACTTGCGATTGTCGTCGTTGGGCAGGTAGCGCATGAACTCCTGCTGGGCCTGCTCGCCCAGGTTTCTGGTGTCCACCAGGAAGAGGACTCGCTCGGCGCCGGCGTACTTCAGCAGCCGGTAAATGGCAGTGATGGCGGTGAAAGTTTTGCCAGCGCCGGTGGCCATCTGGATCAGGGCGCGCGGTTTGGCGTCCTTGAAGGAGGTCTCCAGGGCGTTGATGGCCCGCACCTGGACGGTGCGCAGGCCTTCCTCGGGCAAAGGGGGCAGGTTCCGCAAGCGGGCGCGCAGGCTCGCACGCTCGCCCAACCAGGCCTGCAGGGTGCGGGGCCGGTGGAACCAGAAGACCTCCCGGGAGCGGGGTTTGGGGTCGCGCATGTCCCGAAAGTAGGTGATCTCCCCGTTGCTCTCGTAGATGAAGGGCAAGGGGGCGTTGTTCTGGAACCACTTGAGCTGCGCGGTAGCGTAGCCCTGGGATTGCTTCTCGGCTTCATGTAGCTTGCTGCCCAGTTCGGGGCGTTTGGCCTCGATGACGCCGGCCGGTTGGCGGTCCACGAAGAGCACGTAATCGGCAGGGCCGCTGTCGGTGGGATATTCCCGCACGGCCACGCCTCGGCTGCGGTTGAAATCCAGCCGATTTTTATTCTGTGCCGACCACCCGGCCCGCTCCATCATGCGGTCGATCTTCTGCCGGGCTTTCTGTTCAGGGGTTTGATTGGCTGTCATGGTGAGGCCATTGGATTCTGGTGTCTGCGATGGAGTGCTGTGTGTCTTCTGGCGTTCTGTAGATTTCCGAAAGTCCCACGCTCCCGAGAACTGCCAGGCGGACTGACGGTCATCTGTATAAGACATTGTACGCTACCTTACGAAGCATGTCAAGTGGGCGGGGTGTCCGTCAAAGTTTTGCGTCTGAAATCATTCACGCCCTGCCCTTACCACCA
>CAZFFM010000043.1:0-16948 GCA_964517425.1 uncultured Ardenticatenales bacterium
TCTCACGCATCCAGTGACGGCTTCAGCCCGTCACGGCAGGACATTCGAGCATTCATGTCTAAACTAGCATAAGACCCTACTACTCAGCCATCAGGTGCGACGCACTTATTCGTGCCGCGGCGGCGTCGTTTTGCTGGTATGACGGGCAACCGCAGCACTGTATCTGTCCCAAAGTGCGTCGCGCCTGAGTAGCAACCTAGAATCTATAACGCACGGTGTAGTTCACCTTGGCTTCACCGTCCGCAGGTACGCGGACACGGTATTCTATGGTGTTGGAATCTACTTTGGTGTGATCTTGCGTCTCCTTCACAATCTCCCACTCGCTCCAGCGAAAGAGGTGTTCTATTATACGAACCGTTACGGTCTCCTTCTTGTGGTTCCGCAACGTGATCTCGAAGCTCTCTTCAATCGTGTCGCTCCCGAGCTTCTTGAAATCGGTCTGCATGTGTTCCCCGACGATATCGAAGGCATCGCCGACATGGAGCCGAATCGGCTCATCCTGGGGCGTATGGTCAATGAAGTCTTCACCGACGAACTGCGAAGAACCTTCGTCGTCTTCTTTGTAGACGCGAATCGTACCTTTTGGCAGGGGAATGCCCATGCCTGATTTCTTGTCGTTCTGGAATTCCAGGATCACGTTCACTTTTTTGTTGCCCGTGGAACCGTATTGTGCCTCGGTTATGGGCCGCTGGCCCGGGTAATAGCCGATGGCAGCGCCGTCATAGAGGTAGACGGTTTTCAGCGGCACGGCGCTGGCACTTGTAAATTCGATCTGTTTGGTGCTGTTGTCCTTCAATGTGGTCGGACGTTGCAGCGTGTAGAGATGATACTCGAAAAAGGCTTTTTCCTGGAATTGGGAATCCGCGGTAGGGGCCGGCCTGGCTTCCATCACCATCCCGCGTTTTTGATCACTCTGCTGCGTCACGCGTCGCACATCGCCGGCAATCAGCTTGAGGTTGGCTTCGGGGTAGGTAGCGCCACTGTGGTTTTCAACCGTCACCCATCCGTTGAGGTCCAGGGTCTTATCGTCGGGCGCAAGCGAAGCCACATAATTCGCCTGCCAGTTCATCCCTCCGGTCAGGTAGGTGATTTCCGTGTCGTGCCGGCCCTGTTTGGCGGCATCAAGTTGCCACAGCAGCGTGGGGCGGGTGATCAGTCCCTCCGGCAGCTTCGGAAAATTGAACTCCCGCACCCGGCCGGCCTTGACCACGGTGACGGCTCCGCTGGAATCGGCCAGAATGATGTCGTCCGCGCCGCTGAGCAACGTGCCGCTGTATACAGTACCGTCCTGAGTGACCAGGGTGATTTCCTGGTCTACGTATTTTTGAAGCAGCTTCCGGCTGCCGACCAAGTCGTACTCGTAATTCTGTTCAAGCACGGTTGTGCCGTCAGGATCTGTCAGCGATTTGAAATGGACGGACGTCGGGTCTATCTGCGCAGCGACATCCGCCACCTGCACCGAGTTGAGCCCCACTTTCAGAGCAAGCGTGCGGCGGTCTTTGACCAGGGCCAGGTTCTGGTTATAGACGGTAAGAGAGACGCTCGATTTTTGAGCATCCGCCGGCGCGGGAGCCGTCCACGCCCCGCTGTTGGCGACTACGGTGAGCAAGGCGATTGCGAGTCCCGCCGTCCCCATTTTCAAGAGCATCCATCGTTTGTTCATTTGTAACCTCCATTAGGTTGTGAAATAGAGCCTATTTGCAAAATAGTGCCCATGAGCACCGCTGCGCCACCAAGGATGAAAATCGCGTGGAGCGGAGAGCGTCGAGCGTGGAGCGACGGAATACGCAACACGCAACACGTTCTGACGTCTGTCGCCTATTTCCAAAACAGATCGTAATGTCCAGGGAATGGAGCTGTTCAATAGACGAACAAGCGCTCTGATTGGTTCCGAAAATTATTCGCAGGCCTGAATGAGCGCGCAAAACAGGGCGAAGTGGGCGTAGTCCTGGCGGAACAGGCGCTCCGGATGCCACTGCACGCCGACCGCAAAACGATTGGCGGGCAGCTCCACGCCCTCGATGATGCCGTCTGCTGCCCAGGCAACGACGTTGATCCCGGTCCCGGCCTCGCGGATTGCCTGATGGTGGGTGGAGAAATTATAATCCTTCCGGACGATTTGGCAAGTGGCTGGCTGTTTTTGTCAATCGAGAAGGCGTCCCGCCGGAGCGTCCCGGAATATCTTGTTGTACACGTCTACGCCATAACTTGTTTGTAGTGGTTCATCCTCGCTCAATTTGAAGGTTCGTCTTCCGTCTTGTTGTCTCTCAGCCCGCAGGAAAAAGGCATTCTCCATACGTTTGCCATAAAAGCTGCGCGCAAGTTCGTAGAGATGCGTGACATAGAAAACCTTTATGCGCCTTTCCAGCAAGGCGCTGACGATCTGCCGGGCAATTTCCGAGCCTTCTCGCTCGTTGGTGGCGGCAAAGGACTCGTTGAACAGTACCATCGAATCGGGCGTGATGGCGTCCACGATGGTGCTCATCCGTCCGAGTTCTTCGTCGAACTTGCCGCTTTCCATGGATGCGTCCTCTTCCCGTTTGTAATGCGTGAAAAGCCCACGGCATACATTCGCGGAAAACGATTCCGCAGGAACGAACATCCCGCATTGCATCATCAACTGTGCTATCCCGACACTTCGCAAGAAAGTGGATTTACCACCAGTGGTCGCACGGGGCCGTGCCCTGGAAAAACGCGTGTGGCACCATGCTCCCGCAGCAATCGCCAGCTCGCGGAAACGACCGCCGCGTCCTCCATTCCGATGAATGCCGGAGGCGTGAGGTCGCCGGTAAATGCCGAGCCATCGTCTAGCAGAAGCGAAATACTGTCGTCGGAGTGTCCTGGCGTGTGCATGATCTCTCCCTGGATTCCGATGCGCTTGAGCACTGTACGGCTCTCATCAATAGAGATCGTGACATTGCCGTCCAACGTGATGTCCACATAGTTATCCTGTGGCTTGATCCATGTTTTCATCAGCGGGATCGCGTGGACTTGCACATCGAGCACGAGCAACGGGATACCGGCCAGTTTGAGCGCTTGGCCAAGGCCAGCGTGGTCGATATGGTAGTGGGTCGCGAGGGCGTAGCGGATTTCAGCGAGCGGCACGTCCATACGGTCCAGAACTGCGCGCATCCTGCGCATGGTGCCGGGCCAGCCAAGGTCTACGAGCAAGCGCGATGTGCCGGCGCTGACAACCCAGTAATTGGTCGAGCGGTATCCCACGTTTACGATTGTGATGGGCACAGATTTTCCCCAAGAAGTTGCACTTCTAAGACTTCTAAAACTCAGCCGGCCGCCTTGACGATTGCCGGCAGGAACAGGTGGCAGCGTGGACAGGGTGTGCTGGTTGGTGTGGCCGTGTTCGTTGGCGTTGGCCCCGGCTGGCGATCTCCAAAATCCACGTTTGCGGTGGTCTGTTCGGCAATCACCTGCACCGACCAGTAGGGCACGCCAAAGATGTCGTCTGGGTACGTGGACTGGTCGTAGGTCGGGGGATTGCTTTCGCGCACGCAGTACCCACCGGGCGGCAAATCGGAGAAGGCGTACAGCCCATCGCTGGCCGTGACCTGCGTGAGAAGCAGTACGCCACCGGACAAGCAATCCCGTTCGTGCAGCATGATGATTGCGCCGGACAAGGGGGGCTCGTCGCCGTCGCGCGTGGCGCTTGCGTTCCGGTCATCCCAGACGCGGCCCGTGATTTGCCCGGTCAGCGGGGTGGCGGAGGGGGTTGGCGTATTCGACGGCGTGGGCGTGATGGTGGGCGTTGCTGTCGGCGTGGCCGTCGGCGTAGAGAGGGTAATCACGAAGCGCAGCTGCCCGTGGAATTGCGCGAAGTCGTTGGTGTTGGGGCCGCCCCAGACCAGGTAGCTTTCGCGGTTGCCCCCGTTGTTGCCGTCGTCGTCATTCAAAGCCAGGGTAAAGCCAATCGTCGTCCCCGGAACCGGACGTGCCGCGAAGCCCATCAGCGAAAAGGGAATGCCCACTTCCACGTTATACCCCCGGCTGGTTGCTTTCGTGGCCGACAAAATCGTGTTGGTGATCGCTCCGTGGTCTGCGACACGATTGTCGGAGGTAATCGTAAACTGGTGATCGGTGAGGAAGTTGTCTTCGTGATCGTTGTTCACATCCAGTCCCAGCTCCACGCCGTCGTCCTGCCACACATCGGTGCTGTCCGCCGTCACCTGATCGTCGGTGATCTCCACGGCAAAGTAGAGCCACGATTGGGCCGGGTCACCGTTCGACTTGAAATACCAGATCGTGCGCACCCACGCGCTCAGGTCGGAAGGCGCAGGCGACATGCCGGCAACATTGTCTGCCGTGGAAACATCCACCGTGAAGCCGGGGATGTCCGGCCACTCTGCCCAATCTCCGTCAATCGGCACCTGATTGGCCGGCGACTCGATACTCTCCACAACGCGGGGCGTGGGAGTCGCCGAAGGCGTCGGGGTCGCACTGGCGGTGGCGGTAGCCGTCAGCGTGCCGGAGACCAGCACGTCGCGCGGCGTGTCTGTCGGGAGATCGGAGACGTCGGCCCGAGCCGCGATCAACCCGTTCCCCCAGAGGAACATCAAAGCCGCCACGACCGCCACACCGGCTACGGGACGGAAAATCCTTCTTTGCCTCACGAATGTCCTCGTTTTCATGGTTTTGTCTTCCTTCCGGAATCAGTCCGCGTGGTCCTCCCAAACGGACAACAGGCCGCGCTGCGGGTCGGTGACATAGAGCCAGTTCCGCTGCGTGTCGAAGGCCATGGACCCGAAGTCGCCCGGCCAGTCGCGCTCAAATACCACAGCCATCGTGCGCGTATCGAGGACGCGCAGCAGGCTTTCGGGCTGCTGGTCTGGCCGGCTCAGGCTGCTCAGCCCCAGCACCAGGTGGTGCGTGCGGGGATTCAGGGCCAGCGCCGACGGATAGTACGACAAATCTATCCGCTGTCGTAATTTCCCCGAGTCTCCTTCATTCACGTAAAGCCAGGCCGAGTTCATCTTGAACGCGGTGGAGTAGACCAGATCACTGGTCGCATCCCAGACCAGGCCGTTGGTGGAGAGGCCGCCAAAACGGGCGTCGTTCGGAGCCGGCGGCTCGCCCGAAAAGGAGGTGATGACCAGCCCGTAATTCGACCCCGGCGTGCCGTTTGGGGCCAAAACATAAAGCCGCTCCGGTGTGGGCAAAACAGCGGCCGGCGGGACGGCATTGCCATACCACGTTGGCACTGCCAATCGGCCCACAACGTCGCCGGTGTTCGCATCGAGGATGGCGTCTCCGAGATAGACCCGCTCGCGATTCGTGTCCAGCCGCGCCCCCGACGCACCGGACGCCAGCGTCACCTGCCGGACGACGGCCCCTTGGTCCAGGTCTATCACCAGGCCCCGTCCGGAAGCCGCATCGAAGACGTAGGCTCGACCATTTCGCGCGTCCACGGCGATATCGGCAGGGTGTCCTCCGGTGAAGATTTCCTTTCGAACATGCTGGGGCAAAACCGCAAAAACGGAAGCCGTAGCCGGCACCGTAACGTAGGCCATGCCACGCTCGCTATCGACAGAAACCCCTTGGGGATTGACAGTCAGCGGAATTGCGCCCACCACCTCGTTGCTATCCATGTTGATCACGGAGACGCTGTTACTTTCTCGGTTGGCAACGTAGAGACGCCGCGCCCGCGTGTCCAAAACAGCCGACCAGGGATTCAGCCCGACCGGAATGCGGGCCGTAACCGTCATCGCCGATAGGTCTACGACATCTACTTGCCGGGCAAACTCGCTCACCACGTAGGCCCGCCGGGCGGCCTGATCAACCACCACGTCCCTGGGGTCCCCGTCCACTACAACCTGTCCAACGATTGCGCCATCGTCAATGTCCAGGGCGACCAGCATACTGCGCGAAGAGATCGAATCATAGCGGTCGGCCAGGAGGTAGGGGGAAGCCGTGGCCAGCGAAACATAGGTGTTCGTCAAGACGATACTTTGGTCCACCCGATTTGTAGCCGGGTCAATGCGGAAGATGTGCCCAAACCCTTTGGCAAAGATTTTGTCTTCGCTCGTGACCATCGAGAAAACGCTGACGGTCCCCGGCAGTTTGATCTCGGTGGTGAAGCTGACATCTTCCAGGGAATAGACCAGCACGGCGCCGCGATCATCGAGGCCGACGTAGAGGTAGTCGCCCCGGACGGTGAGGCTGCGCGGGTGGCCATTTACATGCCACTGCGTGGTCGGGTGGCTATCCTCCAGCACGGTGATACTTTGCGCGCCCCGGCTGGCTACGTACACGCGGTTGCGGGCGGCGTCTGCGGCCAACGCGAACGGCTCTTTGCCCACGTCTATCACTGCCGTCACCCGGTCATCCTGGATGACGGAAACGTTGGAAGTAGCCAGGTTTGCCACATACAGGCGATCACCAAGCATGGCCATTCCGTTTGGCGATAGACCGGAGCCGGGCAAGTGACGGAACTGGACGTCTGCAATGTGCCGGAGGGGAGGGCCGGTGTCGTGCGTCACGGTGGGATTTGTTGATTGCCGGCGCCGGCCCGCCGTCGGCGAATTGTCAGGTGGAAGGGTAGTTGCAGATGGCGTGAGGGCCGGCGTAGGCGTAGCAAGTTTCGCTGGCCGGCACGCGGTCAGCGCCAGTGCCGCGAAAACAACGATGAATAAGATGAATAAGGACGACGAATGAATTCGCCGCCTGATACTGCTGCGAAGTGCGTTGAAACGCACTCTTTTTGAATGACCGCAACCTGTTTCAACGGGTTTTGCAATAACAGGCGGGCAATTCATTGCATGCCGAGGCTCGTGTGGCACGCACGAACCCGGTTCACTCACTCACCCTGCCCAGCACGATAGGCCGGAATGCGCACCCTGTCCACCAATTGGCCAGACTCCTTGAATGTGAATTCCCAGAAGGGGGCCCACCCAACGCCAAAGAGGTCAATGTCAATGTCCCGCTTGCGTGGCGAGATGTCTACAGTTTCCACTTGGGTGACCACGTCGCTCCAGTATTCTCTGGCCTGGTCCAGCTCGTCTTTCAATTCGCTGCGCAGATCCTCGATTTCTTTGTTGAGTTTGGTAATTGTCTCTTCGGACTCTTCTACGTCGGCCTTCGATTGTTTGGTCAATCGCCGTTTGCGGCTTGCTGTGGAGATGGCTCGCGTAGAGCGCCGGCCCAAGATGAAACCGAGGAAAGATTCCCCGTCGGAGAGCATCTCCTCCCGTTTTCGTCCCTCGTATTCCGTTTTGTCATCAATAAGCTCTTGCTCTTCCTTGTCCAGTTTGTTTTCCAAACGATCCAACTGCTTGTTGTATTTGCTCTCTAGCTTCTTGACCGCTTCATCTCTTTCGGCGCGCGCCGCGTCTTCACAGCGCCGGCGGAACTCATGGGTTTTGTCGCCAACCTCGCCATAGATTTTCAGCGTGGGGTTATAGGGTAGCTGTACCGTCTCTTCGCGATAGATGGTATCCAGCCAATCGCTGCGCAACCTGGAAAGGGAAGACACTTCGGCCAATGGTGCCGGCAAACTGGCGAAGTACTGTTCCCTTCCGGCACTTCCGCGTGGCGGGGTTGTCGAAATGTCGTGGCGACGCACGTTGAGATCCTCGCCGCCGTCCCATTCAGGCTCCAGGTCACGCTCCGGAACGGCCCACAGTCGCTCGATGTTCGAGGTATAGTCTACGTCCTTGCGCTTATCGTAGAAACGAACACTGGCCATGCCGAAGAGCATCGGCTCATACACAAGGTACGCCGTCTTGGTTGCCCCGCGGCTCCGATTTTCCGCTTCCCGTTGCGCGGCGCTTTCCGTTACTTTGACCGGAAGGAAGAATTGTTCAATCTTGCTGCTGGTCGTAGGGGGCTGAGGCAGCAGACCGGGGGGCAGAGTGGGCGCAGGTGCCGCCGCGACCGCTGCCCCTGGCGCACCGGGCGCAGACGTTGGCGCGTCCACGGTCGCCAGGTGATGTGCATCTTTTATGGGCTGCATCAAGGTGTCCACTTGCGGCTTTGTCAGGGGGCCACGCAGGTAAGACATCGCCCAGCGGGTCATGAATAGTTCCGGGCCGTCGCCATGAACATTGTGCATCAGGAAAACGCGCGAATCGAGGGAAGAGATGAGTTGGTCAATTCTCTTGATGTCGAGCGAACTGCCACTCTCCGCAGTGGCGCTCTGCAGCCCTTCCATCAGCCGCATCTTGTCTCGCTCGGTCTGCAGCTTGCCGATGAACCACGTGCCGGCGTTCGTCAGCCCTTTGTAATCGATGTCCACCGGGTTCTGGGTGGTGAGCAGCGTGCCTACGCCGAAGGCGCGTCCTTGCTTCAACAAAGTGAGCAGCGGTTTCTTGGAGGGCGGCTCGGACACCGGCGGAAAATAGCCGAACACCTCGTCAAAATAGATGAGGAGTCGCAGCGAACTGGTCCCCGGTTGGGTATACATCCAGGTCAGGATTTGCTGGAGCAAAAGGGTGACGAAGAACATGCGCTCCGTCTCGCTCAGGTGCGCAATGTAGAAAATGGAAGCGCGCGGCTTACCGTCCGGCCCTCGCGAGATTGCCTCGATATCGAGCGGATCACCTTCAATCCAGGCTCGGAAACTGGGAGCGGCCAGAATGCTGTTCAGCGACATGGCCAGGGAAAAGCGGTCTTTCTCTGGGAAAAACGCTTCTACGTCGAAGACACCCAGCCTGCGCATAGGCGGATTTTGCACGGCCAGGATCAATTTTGCCAGGTCCAAGTCTTCGCCGGCTCTCCAAATATGCTCGAATATATTGGAAAGGAGGATGTGCTCACGGCTTTGCACAGGGTCGGCATCAATGCCGATCAAGCTGAGCAACGCAGAAACCGTGCCGGTGATTTTTGTGCGCAGCGTTTCGGCATCCGTGTCCCACGAAAGGGGGGGCGCCTTGAGTGTTTGCAGAATGGAAACAGGAAGGCCGGCATCACTTCCCGGCGTGTAGATCAGGAAATCGGCCGACTCGCGCAGTTTACGGATACGTTCGGGCCCCTCACCCCACTGCGCCAGCCCATTGCGCCAGGTATTGGCAATTTTCGCCGCGTACTCGTCCGCGGAAAGGTTCTTGCGCCGCGCATCGTCAGGGTTGATCCAGGGGCGAAAGTCTTCGGGACGCAGGTCAGGAAACGTAAGCAGAAGGTTGGTGATGTCCCCTTTGGGATCAATCAGGATCGAGGGGATGTCGTTCATCGCCGCCTCTTCCAGCAAGTCAATGCAGAGGCCGGTTTTGCCGCTCCCGGTCATGCCTACGCAGACGCCATGGGTCGTCAGGTCGCGCGAGTCATACAAAATGTTGTCGCTTGTCGGCTCTTTCGTATCCGGGTCGTACCGCCGTCCCAGGTAGAACTTGCCCGGTTTCTCAAAATCTTGCACTTGTCTTGTTCTCCCCAACCAAAATGGTCATTGCCGGAACCGCTTTCCCGGCCTCAGTTTATCGCGACAGCCTCACTATCTGATCAGTGTGCTCAGCAGCACCTGCTGGACGATTTGCAGCACGACAATGGCCACCACCGGACTGATGTCAATCATGCCAATCGGCGGAATAACGCGGCGAAATGGTTCGAGAATCGGCTCCGTGACTTGAAACAGCAACTGCACCAGCGGGTTGTACGGATCAACCTGGACCCACGACAAAAGTACCCGCGCCAGAATCGCCAAATTCAGGGCAAAGAAAAAAGTGTCGATGAATGTTGCCAGAAAACTTGTCATGATTCGGTTAGCCCTCCCAGGTACTTCGATTTCTTGTAGGCCGCCCAGATGGCACGCGACATGACCGTACGCATGCCACCCTTTTCCAATTGGTAAAGAGCTTCTGCCGACGTGCCGCCCGGCGAGGTGACCATGTTGCGCAATTCGGCCAGGTGGCGTGGCGACTGTTTGGCGAAGGCCGCCGCCCCCAGCACCGTCTGTTCGACCAGCCGTTCGGCTATGCGCCGCGAGAAACCCATGTGGACGCCGGCGTCTACCATCGCTTCCATAAAGAGGAACACGTAGGCCGGGCCGGTGCCGCTCAAGGCCGTGGCCATGTCCAGATAATCTTCGTTGTCTACCTCCACCTCTTCCCCCAAGGCTTCCAAAATCGCACGCGCCTGATCGCGTTGAGCCGGGGTCACAGAAGGTGTCGGCATCCACACCGAGATGCCCTGGGCCAGTCGGGCCGGCGTGTTGGGCATAACGCGCACGATCGCGTCGTGCTGCAACCCCTGGGCAATCGTGCGGATGCGCGTACCGGCTACGATGCTTAGCACCATCGTCTCCGGCGCAACCGCCTCCGTGAGTTCGGGGAGGATGTGCGGTAACACCTGTGGCTTGATAGCAAGGACCACGACGTTCTTGTCCCTGGCGCAGTCCGCGTTACTCTCCGTCCAGTTGATGCCGTATTGTTTTGTTAGATGCTGGCCGCGTGCCGGACGTGGCCCGCTGGCCGTAATGGCTTGTGCGGGCAAGAGTTTTTTCTCCAGCAAGCCCCGAATCATCGCTTCGGCCATGGTGCCGCCACCGATGAAGGCCAGGGTTGTATCATTGAACATGGCAGTTTCCTTTTTCTGGTTTTGGGTATCAAGTTTCGAGTTTGAGTTGCGTACTCTGATTCTGTGGATTGCGTACCCCGTCGCTCGACGCTCCACGCTCCACGCTCGACGCTGCTACGCGCCGTTCATCGTTTTGCCGTCGCGTTCCGCGGGCCGAAGATCGCCGTGCCGATGCGTACGATCGTCGCCCCTTCCTCTACAGCAACCTCAAAATCATTCGTCATGCCCATCGAGAGGTCGTCCCAAACGACGGCAGGGACCCGTTTGCTCATCTCGTCGCGCAAAATGCGCACGGCCCGAAATATAGGCCGCGTCAGTTCCGCATCCTCCACAAACGGAGCCATGGTCATTAGCCCCTGGATCGTGATTCCCGGCAGGCTGGCGATTTGGTCCACTCCCTGGCAAAATGTTTCCAGCGCACCGCGATTTTCTACGCCACCGTGAATGGGAAATCCATACTTTTGCTTTTCCCCAGAAACGTTGACCTCCAGCAGTACCGGCAGTGTTTTGCCGGCAGCCACGCAGCGCTTGCTAAGTTTGCGGGCCACGCTCAGCCGGTCCACCGAGTGTATGCGGTCGAACAGGACCACGGCGTCGCGCACCTTGCGCCCTTGCAGGTGGCCGATCATGTGCCAGGTTGGGTGGATGTCGCTATGCGCAAGGCTTTCCCGCACCGGCGGGATCTTTACCTTCGCCTCTTCGACGCGGTTTTCCCCAAAATGACGCAAGCCACAATGTGCGGCGGCGACCACGGTCTCTGCCGGACGGGTTTTGGTCACCGCCACGAGCGTGACCCCGGCAGGGTCTCGCCCTGAACGTCGGGCAGCGGCATGCAATCTCTCTTGTACCTGTTCCAGCCGGCGGGCGATGGAGGCTGCAGCCACGTTTATCCCTGTTCCAAGGCGACCACGGCAGCAAAGCGACCTGTACGGCCGTTCTCTCGCCGGTGAGAGAACCACTCATCGGTGTGACAGGCTGTACAGAGGCCAGCAACCTCAATTTGGGTGACGTCCATTTCCGCAAGGAGCACGCGATTGGCCTCCCACAAGTCCAGATATGCGTGCCCATGCTCTCTGTTATGAAAATGGACGACGAGTTTCGAGTTTCGGGTTTCGGGTTTCGAGTTTTGAGTTGCGTGTTGCGTGTTGCGTGTTGCGTGCCGCTCGCCCATTGAAAATTGACCGTTGATCATTGACCATTGCGCCCCGCCATTTTCATCGTTGGTGGGGCGCAGCCGCGCATGGCGACTGCTTGCCAGCAATCGCGGATAGGGGAGTTCTTGCCGAACCTGGCGAATCACGTCGGCGCCGACTTCGTAGCAACAGGGGCCAATCCCCGGACCGATGCCAGCCCGAATGTTTGCCGGCAGGCATCCATAATTCTGGGTCATCGTTTGCACGGCGGCTTGCACAATGCGATGGACCGTACCCTTCCAGCCGGCATGAACCAATCCGGCAACCCCTTGCACGCGGTCGTACAGCACGATGGGGAGACAATCTGCAAAGCGCATCACCAGGGGGACCCCCGGCACGTCCGTGACCAGGGCATCGGTTGCCGGAAAGATGTGTCCGGCGTCCTGTGCGGTGACGCAGGCTACCTGGTGGCCGCCAACCTGTCGGGCGGTGGCGCGATGCGCTGCCGGCAGGTTCAACGCGTTGTAGATACGCCGGTGGTTGGCTTGCACGGCGGCGGCATCGTCACCGACGGTTCCGCCCACATTTAGGCTGTGCCAGGGGGCGCGACTCACGCCGCCCCGGCGGGAAAAAACCCCGTGGGAAAACAAGCCATTATTCCCCAACGTGGTAAATTGGTAGAAAACGATTCCCTGCTTCTCATGACGCAACACCGAGCGAGTCTCCACACAAAACATCCGAACCATGGCGGGCAACGCGGGAACGTTCCCGCACTATTCGGGAAGTATTGGCATCAAAGTGATAGTAGTTTACCACAAAGAGCATCAAACTGCAAGCCGGAAAAGTGTGGGGTAGTGCATACACGACTGAGGTCTTATGCTAGTTCCCATGCTGCTTGGGCGCGGGGGCCGTGCCGGATTCAAATCGGCACTGGCCCGTTTCGGTAAGCCGCTCGAAGCGGCTGATATGCGGGATGTCAGTCGCTTCCAGCGACTTTATCGCACGCCCAGTGACGGCTTTAGCCCGTCACGGCCAGAACTAGCATAAGACCCTACTGAAGAACTGGACAACTGCCGATGCGCATGGTACAATAGTTTAATGCAGCGCTTGTCCAGTAAAGTGACCAATTGTTGGGATGTACTTTAATTCCACGAATCAGGTGTATACCGGTGGTATGAAGATGCGACCGGTTCGCAAAGGAGCATAGAATGCAAATTGTAACAGACAGCGGAACAGACGTATGGCTGCCCCCAGAACAAGCAGCCGAATTGGACATTCACATCGTGCCACTCATCGTTACCCTGGAAGGCGAATCCTATCGCGAAGGCGTGGATATCCAACCTGGCGAGTTCTACCGCTTGCTGTCGGCGAGCGACAGCCTGCCGATCACATCGCAGCCCTCGCCGGGCGACTTTGCCGAGGTGTACCGGCGGTTGGCCGCCACCGATCCAGACATTTTGTCCATTCACATGACATCAGGTCTGAGCGGTACGTTCAATTCCGCGCAGGCCGGGGCAAAACTGGTACCGGAAGCAAATGTAACCCATGTTGATACAAAAACCTTGTCCTCTGCAGCGGGATGGCAAGTGGAGGCGGCTGCGCGCGCGCTGAAAGCTGGTCGGTCGAAAGAGGAGGCTCTGGCTTTGATGGAGCGCATCGGTGCGGCCAGCGAGAGCATGTACACGTTGAGCGAGTTGAAGTATTTGATACACGGCGGGCGTATCAGTCACATGAAAGGGATAGTGGCCTCGTTGTTGAATCTCAAGCCGTTAATCGGTGTGGAGAAAGTGAACGGAACGTATGTGCAGCTTGGTCAGGGGCGAACGTTCAAGCGAGCAGTCAAAGGGTTGGTCAATCTAATGGCCGACCGGCACGCGCCTGGCAGTGCATTGCGCGTACGGGTACTTCATTCGTACAATCCCGAAGGGGCGGCCATGCTCCGCGAGTTGGTAGATCAGCGGTTCGATTGCACTTGGCTGCCGGTGGGTCCCATGTCACTGGTGTTGGGTGCGCATACTGGCCCCAGCATGGTGGGCATTTCGTATGCCTCTCTGGCAGCATTTGACACAGTGCCATAACGCGCCGTGTCTGGACTTTGGCCCTTCTGGGTGACAGAGTACCAGCGTCCTATGGCAAAAGTAGCGTGGCTGTGGTATAATTTGGGGAGAGGTATGGAACTATACCAAGAGATGAAAACGGAGGATTGGGGGCGGGGAAAACTGACCCCTGACATCTAATCCCTGTCCCCAACCAATTCCGGAGGGTCTCGAGTCGCAGACCTGCGCCGGCGCTTCGCGCCGGCGCTGCGGGTTTGATGTGGAAGGAAGAGCGTGCATATCCTGTTCCTTGACGAGAAGGACTGGGGGAAAAAAGTCCCCTACACCATTCACTACCTGGCCGAACACCTGAGCCAGTGTGGTCACACGGTTTGGGCCATAGACTTCGACGACACTTGGGAACGTCGTAGCTTCGGTGACTGGTGGTCACCCCGTCGTGAGCGACCGGTGTCCAAGATACTCGCGCCAGTGCAGGTTATATCACCTGGGTTTGTGAAGGTCGCCGGACTCAGCCGGCTTTCCACTCTGGCGACGCATACGTGGGCCATGCTCAACTTCCTGCGACATAAGCACGTGGATGCCATCGTTATATACTCTTTGAGTAATGCATCCCAGGCATTGCTTTGCAGCCGGCTGTTCAAGGTGCCGATTCTGTTCCACAGCATTGACATGCTGGCTCCGCTCATCCCCCACGAAGTGTTGGTTGCACCAGGGTTAGCGCTGGAACGAGCACTGATTCGGGGGAGCGATGCTGTGCTGGCCCTCACACCGATTCTGGGCCGGCGCGCCAGAGCACTAGGAGCGCGCCGGGTAGAAATTGTTCCCAATGGGATCAACCTCCAACGATTACGTCCGGAACTCGACACGCACGACCTGCGAGAAGAGTTAGGATTGGCCCCGGATGACCGGGTTGTTGTCTTTGTGGGAACACTGATCCGGCATACTGGCCTGGATAGCTTCCTCCACGCCTTTGGCCCTCTGGCGGAAAGGGGAGTCAAGTTTGTTGTGGTGGGTGACGATGTCGTGACAAAGGGGAAAGAGTTGAGCAGAATCAAGGCACTGACCCGCGAACTTGGGCTGGCAGAAAGCGTAATTTTCACGGGCCTGCAACCGGCTGATCGTGTGCCATATTACATCAACCTAGCGGATGTCTGCGTCTCGACCTACCCCCCGAGCGAGTTTTCACGCTATAACATTACGATGAAGGTGTTCGAATACATGGCCTGTGAACGACCGACGGTTTGCTTCAACCTGGAAGGTACCAGGTCGCTGGTGCCACCAGGGCATGGTGTGATTTATGTGGACAGCTTCGAAGAAATGGCACACCAGATTGGATATTTGTTGGACGATGGGGATGTGTGTCACGAACAAGGCAATCGGGCTAGGCACTTGATGGAGGAGCGATTCTCGTGGTCTCGTGTGACTGATAGGATGGAAGAGGTTTTGCAGGACGTAATAGCCTCTCGGAAAGCGGGCACTCGATGCGCATCGGTATCAACGCCTTATTCTTGATCCCGGGCCAGGTCGGGGGTACGGAAACTGCATTACGTGGCCTGCTCAGTACGCTGTTCACAGTTGACGCAGATAACGAATATGTGCTGTATCTCAGCCGGGAGAGTGCAGATACTTTTGGGGCGTTACCCTCTCATGTACGGCGCGTAGTTTGCCCGCTTTGGAATCGTATGCGTCTGGCTCGATTGCTCTTTGAGCAGACTGCGTTGCCCTTGCTGGCGGCCTTGCACCGCTTGGACCTATTACATTCGCCGGGCTACGTGTCACCACTCGTTTTGCCGTGTCCCTCGGTGGTTACTGTTTATGACGCAAACTTCATACGACATCCCGAAACCTTCTCGTTTCTGGAGAGGCTTGCCTGGCGTGTTCTGGTGACTCTGTCTGTGCGACGGGCAGCACGTTTGTTGGTTCCTTCCAATTTCGCAGCCACCGAAATGCGGGCCTTTAAGGCAACACCGAGGCGGATCAGCGTGACACGGTTGGCAGCCCCTACGGATCTATCCCCCGCCAATCCGGAAACTGTAGCTGCAGTGTGCAAGCAACTTGGGTTAGACCGCCCCTATGTTCTCGCAGTAGCCTTCTCGCATCCACACAAGAATGTAGGCCGATTGCTGGATGCTTTTGCGCACATTCGGGCTGCTGGCCTGCCACATCGCTTGGTATTGGTGGGGCAACCGCGACGTGCGCATCAGTCGCTGCTGGCAAAGATTTCGGAATTGGAGATGGAGGAGACGGTCTGCCGTACCGGCTATGTTTCTCGAGATGTCTTGGCAGCTCTTTACACAGGCGCGGACCTGTTTGTCCACCCTTCTCTATACGAAGGCTTTGGATTTCCTGTGTTAGAGGCTATGTCCTGTGGTGCTCCTGTGGTTTGCTCGGACGCTGCATCGCTACCGGAGGTAGCCGGTGATGCGGCACTACTGGTGGATGCACGTTCCCCCGATGCGTTGAGCGAAGCCATGTATCACGTTCTGACCCAACCTGACCTGAGAACCGCCATGATAAGACGAGGCTTTCAGTGGGTAAAGAGTTTCTCATGGCAACGAACTGCACGCGAGACACTGGAGGGATACCGACGGGCCTGTGCGGGGCTGCTACCTGTTGCCTTTCCGCCGGGGAATTAGCAACTGTATAGGTAAGGGAGAGGGTAGTGATAGACCCCATTCTGCGTGACCTATTTAAGATTCGTGCTTCACGAGGGTTATTGTACGCGATTAGTGGTATTGAGATCACCCGTTGTGCTGAATACCCCTATCTCATTACCAGATTGGCTTGTGAGGTCGGTGAAAAGGTTTTAGACATCGGGACTGGTAGTGCATCAGTGTTACCATTGTATCTCTGTCGCAAGGGAGTCAATGTCCATCTGACTGACATTGATCCGTATATTGTGACCCAACGTAGAAACATGATTCGTGCTGGCTTAGGTCGTCAGATTGGTAAAACTTGTTTCATCGCTCTGCAAGATGCTACCCGTTTAGGCTATGCCTGTAACAGTTTTGACAAGGTTGTAGCATGCTCTAGCATCGAGCATATCCCCAACGAAGGTGATTGTCTGGCGATGAGAGAAATCTCTCGCGTACTCAGGCTGGGCGGCAAGGCGGTAGTAACAGTGCCATACGATGCAGAGTCCTTTGTTGTGCGACAACACGCTGTGCATGGTATTGAACGCGTCTATAATGATGTGGCAGTAAACGATAGAATTGTGGAGCCTTCGGGATTGGACCTTCG
>CAZFFM010000044.1:0-16850 GCA_964517425.1 uncultured Ardenticatenales bacterium
GTCGGCGCGCTCCCGGCGAAGCCGCGCGAGAGCGGGATCGTCGGCGTTCAGGACGCCTTGCGAGCGGCCCTGCGGGAGTAGTTGGAATGAGCGAGTAAGCGAATGGGCGCATCGAGTGCGCTCCACGCTCCCCACTCGACGCCCCACGCCTCCCGCTTCCCCGATTCATCATTATTCTTCACCGTACAACCCGGCCAGTTGCTCGACCACCAGGGGCAAATCGAACTCCGCGCGGGCCCGCAGCCGGTTTTGACGGGCCATCCGAGCGCACAATGCCGGGTCGTCCAGCAGGTGCAGGACGGCCCCGGCCAGCGCCTCGGCATTGCCTGGCGGAACGAGCAGCCCGTTGGTCCCCGATTCTACGACCTCAGGGATGCCACCGACCGCCGTGGCCACCACCGGCAGCCCGGCGGCCAACGCCTCCAAAAGGGAGACCCCCAGTGCTTCGTAATATGCCGGGTGGACATAGAGTGCCGCCTGCCGGAAACGCGCCCTCTTCTCCCGGCCGGTCACGTACCCCGGGCAGACGACGCGTTCATCAATACCCAGCGCGCGCGCGTGATTCCAAACAGCCCGCCGGTCTCCGCGACCGCAAAGGACCAGGCGCGTGCCGGCATGTTGCGCAGCGATCAAGGGCACGGCGTCGAGCAGATCGAACACGCCTTTGTGCGGAGCAAGGTCGCCCATGAACAGCAGGGTATCCCCTTCCCTGTCGGGAGCACGACCCGCGAACGAATCGCAGTCCACCGGATTGGGGAGCACGACAATGTGGGCGTTGCTCGTGAGCCGGCCGATTTGCTCTTGCCATACGCGGGCCAACACGACCACCGCCGCCGACCGGTCCAGCGTGCCTGTGATCAGCCGCCGCAGGGCGGTGCCGCCGCTGCGGTAGAATTCTACAAACTGCCCGCTGTGAATCTGGAAGACAACTTGCTTGCGAAAACGACGGGCTATCGCTGCCAGAATGGCCTTCCGGTGGAAACTGGAGCCTGCCGAAGCATGGAGGTGTACGATGTCCGGCGCATCCCGGCCACGGAGCAAAGACCACGTTTGCAGACACGTGCGGGAGAAGCGCCAAACTTTGCGTGGCACGCCATACTTGTTGGCCGAGGCGACGTACCGCAACCTGACGCGTTGTGCCAGCTCCGATTCGACCAGCAGTGTGGTCACGGCCGAAACGCCGCCGTAGTGATGGAGTAAGGGGCCGATCATCAACACGCCAGGCTGCCGGCTGGATTTCATGTTCCCCCCTCCCGCTGGCGGCGGCTGATTGTTCCGGCGGCCACAGCAAGTCCCAAAACCGTCCAAACGAACAGACCGTAAAGCCCCTGGCCGGCCTCGTAGCTGATCAGCAGGCTGTGTAGGGTGACGATCAAGGCATCCACGAAGAGAACCTCGCCCAGCCCGTCCAGCAACGACCCCGGGAGCGCGTGGCGATAGGCAAAGCGCACTTCCCGCCAGACCACGACGAGGATAGCCAGAAAAAGGAACAGGCCCACAATTCCCTGCGCGTAGAGGTGGTAGAGATAGGTGCTGTGTGATCCCAGCGGCAGCACGGGGTAGGGCCAGTGCCGGTACATCTGCGGGACACCGTGGCCCAGAACGGGATACTCCAACCAGGTGCGCAGCGTAAGGCCATAGGTCGCGCCACGGGTCACGATGCTGCTCGTGCTTTCCGGATGTAAAAATTCGGCAAAGCGGGCGACAATCTGCCCCGTTCCCAGGAATCGGGTCGTCCAAAAGGCAAAGCCGGCGACCATTGCGCCGGCAGCGCCGGCCCACGCTACCTTGCGTGACCGGGACAAACGTTGGCTCCGCAGGAGAAAGTAGAGCGCGCCGGCCGCAAAGGCCAGCCATGCGCTCCGGTCAATCGTGGCCAGGAAGCAAATCACGGTGAGGATAATGAAGACCAGGTAAAGAATCTTTTGGCGCACCGGCCTCGCCCGGGCAAGCATGAATCCTTGCAGCGGGAGCAGCAAGGCCAACGCTCCGGCAAACCCGTTTACATACGTGAAAAAGGAGCCGATACGGAAGAAGGTCACGCCGCCCAGTTGCCGGAAGGTGACCCACCCCATTTCACCCGTGCTCTTGAATTTGTCGGGAAACAGCAGGGGGTTCAGGGCCGCCGATGGAAAAAGGATCTGCAGCACCCCGACGGAAACGGCCATCGCCCCGAAGACCATCACGCCCTGCAAGATGCGGTGGAGTTTCTCTTCATCGGTAGTCGCGGCGACAATCAACATAAAGAAGAGCAAGAAAGTGAGCACTTTGGCGACGCTCATCAGGTAGGAATAGCGCAGCGGTGCGGGGACGTGTACGAATGCGGCACATACCACCCCGGCCAGGGCGGCGACGCTCCAGGGCAATGGGGAAAACTGAAACATCCGGCCATGAACCTGCCATCGCCATCGCGGCCCCACAGAACGATAGCGTCCGGAAAGTAGCAGCGCCAAGAACCAGCGAATGCCCACGACCCCCACCAGAAAAGTCAAGACGGGCTGGGTGGAAAGGCTTCGCAGCGGGCTGAAAGCCACGACCAGGGCCAGACTGACCTCCATTGGCGGGAGGAGCAGAAGGGGCAGCAGTGCGATTGCCCCGCCGACTTCGAGCAGCGAGCGTACCGGAAATTCCGACAGTTTTAGCGCGGCAAGCACGATCAGTCCGGCGGCGAGGCCTGCTCCCCACACCGATTTGCGCAGCGGGCCGCGCACCGCGCCGCGCGCGGGCATCCCGATCATTGCTCTGGCCCTCCGGCGGCCGGTGGAAGGGGCGACGGCAGCCGGCTTCCCCCTTGCGCGATGGCCAACAACCCGCACGCCGCCCCCCGCACGTAGCCGAAATCGCGTCGCGCCAGCGCGTGTGACATGGCCCACAGCACCTCGCCGAACAGCGACCAAGAAAAGGCCAGCCGGTAAAAAGGCGTAGCGGGTAAGTTCTTGCGGGCCAGGTAGAAGTTGTTGATCAAGCGCATCTCCGTGCGCCGGCTGCTCCGGTCCCGTCCGACGGGCGAGGGATAGTGCTCCAGCCGGGCCCACGGCGTTTGCACCAGACGGTAGCAACGACTGACGCGCCAGGAGAAATCAACATCCTCCTTGAAGGCATACCCGCTGAGAGCCTCATCAAAACGCATCTGCAGGATGACTTTGCGCCAATAGCTGCTGCAACACCCCGACATGACCTCGATCGGCCGCACACCCGCCGGCGAGGTCAGGTATACCCCGTTTCCGGAGGGTCGCATCCGCCCCCGCCCATCGGCCACGTCCAGCGGCAGCAGGAAGAGCAAACGGAGGAGGGCAACCCACCCCGTCGTCGGCGGGCGATTGGCAATGGTTCCTTGCACGCCCCCCAGATTCTGCCCCGGAAATTGGCGGTACACGCGGAGGATCTCTTCGTGGTAATTGGGGAAGAGGACTACGTCGTCGTCGAGGAAGCAGACGATCTCGCTCTGTGCCGCCTCGGCCCCGCGGTTGCGTTGCCGGGGCAGGCCGGGTTCCGTGCGAATCAAACGCATGTTCGACCGGCCGGCTGCTGCTTTCTGGACGACCTGTTCAACCCGCGAAGCTTCGCCGGTATCGCTTGCGTCCACGATGATCACTTCCTGCGGGGGTACGGTCTGCCGCATCAAGGAGGCCAGGCAGCGGCGCAGCCCGCCGGGGCGGTTTCGCGTGCAGATGACGTAGGAAGCGGTCAGCATACTACGGCCCGTGGGAATCACGAACAAGCAGTGCCAACCGCTCCCGCACAACGCGCAGCATCACGCGGTCCTCCGCTGTGAGCCCGGCGGCCAGCAGCACGCCGCCATACGTGATGGCAAACGCCGCGGCCCCGCCCACCAACGCGAGCGGGCCGGACCAAACGTGCGTCGTCAGATAGAGCGCTGCTCCGGCAACGGCTCCGGCGAGCAAAGCTTTCATCTGGGACAGCGCGTAAGGCTGTAGGCCGACGATGCGATAGACCTCGAATACGCGCAACAGAGCAAGGAAGATGATCGCGCCGCTCGTGGCCATGGCCGCGCCAAAGATTCCATAGCGCGGGATCAGGTATACCGTGAGGGCGATGTTCACCCCGAAACTGAGCAGCACGTTCGCCAGATTGAGCGTCGGGTGTCCGGTCATTTCCAGCATGGGGCTGACGGAACCGGCCGCGCTGTGCAGGGCAAATGCGCCGCAAAAGAGGGCCAACGAGCCGGCCCCCACGGCAAAGTCCGGCCCAAAGAGAGACATGATCCGGGGAGCCAGCAGGGCCATGCCCAAAAATAAGGGGAGCGACAGGGTCAACTGCCATTGGGTGACGACGCGGTACAGGCGAGCCAATTGCTCCAGTTCCCCCCGATTGTACAGGTCGGCGATGACCGGAGAGAAGATGGCGTTGAACCCCTCCGGTACCAGCAAGCCCAGGCTCACCGTGCGAAACGCCGCGAAGTACACGCCGGCCTGGCCGGCCACGCCCAACGCGCCCAAAAGGACTGTACCGGTGCGGGTCATGCCGGCGCTGACCAGGCTGAGCAAGTACATAGGCAGCGCAAAAGCGGCGACGGCGGCCAATCCCACGTCGCCGGGGCTTTTGCGCCCTCCCGATTTTTCCGCACCGGCGTTGCCTTGCGTCCGGCTCCGCCCCGATTCGGCAGACACCAGGCGATTCAAGAGCCAGAGGGCCACGAGCGCACCGGTGATCACGGGAATCAGGTAGGCAACCAGCACGCCACGCAGCCCCCATCCCCAGGCGAGCAAGATTCCGGCGAGCAGGATCTGCATTGCCGGGCGAAGCAGGTCTCGAACAAGGGCAACGTAGTGCATGGCCTTGAGGGACTGGATCGAGAAGACCCACAGAGCCATCAACGATGAGAAGGGCAGGGACAGGGCAAAGAGACGCAAAACGATTCGCAACCCCGGCTGGTGAAACACCTCCGTGGACAAGCGGCCGGCAGCGAGAAAAAGTGTGCCGCCGGCGATCAGGCCGGCCAGGCCCACGGCGCCGCTCGCCCGCCGGAGAAGGGTTCGCAACGACTGCCAGCTCTTTTCGCCGTGAAGGATGGCCCCGTAGCGCAACAATGTGTGGTCCAGCCCCAAAAGTGCGGTACGGTCTCCCACGTTGGCGATGGACAGGCCAATGGCATAGAGGCCAAAGAGGCTGCCCCCGATGGCACGCGCTACGAAGACGTTGAAGAGATAGGCCAACGACGTCCGCGTGACGCTGCTCAGGAGGGCAATGGCCGCTCCGCCGGCCACCAACCCCAGGTGTGGATCCGGGGACGCGCCGTCCGGCAAGGCCCCCGGCCCCGCCGCCGGAGAGGGAGGGGCGGTCACGGATGGACCTCTTCGGTTTTTTGCAGTCCCTTCAGGGCGTTTTCGTTTTGGGCGTTTTGTGTCAGGGCCTTCTCGAACGCGGCCCGGGCCTGGGCAATCTGCCCGGAGGCGAGATAAACCTGGCCCAACGCCTCGAAGATGTAGTCGTGCTGAGTATCCAGGGCAATCGCCCGCTGCAATGCGGCAATGGCTTGCGGCCAGTTTCTCTCCTGGGCATAGGTCTGCCCCACCAAGAAATAGGCCTCTGCCTGTGGGGGAAACCATTCTATCACACGCTGCAAAGTTTTTCTTGCTTGCTGGGGGTTGCCCCGCAGGAGAGCGAAGCGCCCTTCATAAATGAGGGGCCAGGGGTCCGCCGGAAAGCGTCGCTCCGCATAGCGTACCAACGCCACGGCCTCGTCCAGGCGACCCTCTGCCCGCAACAAGGCCACCAGGCGCAAGAGGGGCCACATTTCGTCGGGGAGCAAAGCCACGGCCCGGCGCAGATAGGGCTCGCCCAGACGGGCATCGCCGGTTTGCTGGTAGACGGCCCAGCCCCACTCGAATTGCAGGTGGCCATCGTCAGGCAGCGTGGTCTCCGCCTGTTGATAGGCATCGACCGCTCCTCCCCAATCCATCTGCGCGGCGCGGACCAGCCCGATTCGATACCACGCTTCGCCGGCACCGGGATCAAGGGCCAGGGCCTGGTCGTACCAAAACAGGGCCTCGTCGAGATTGCCCGCCGTGCGCTCGTCCTCCCCGCGACGAATCAAGGCTGCCGGGGAGACGCCGGCGTCGCGCCAGGCTTGCCGCAAGCCCTGGCGGGCCCGTTGCGGGTCGGCCCGCGCCCGCGCCCGGTAGATGGCGGCCTCTTCCAGGGGTACGAGCGGGTCGCCGGGACGTATGGTACGGCAATAGCGGAAAATGGTAAGCGCCGTGTCGTATTCTCCGCGCCACGCGGCCGTACGCCCCAGCAAGCGGCAAGCCTGTATGTTCTCTTTGTCCTGGTTGAGCGCCGCCCGAAAGTGTTCAGCGGCCGGGAGAAGGCGGTCGGGAGAAGGTGCGGGGCGGAGAATCGTGCCCGGATCGAGCGGCCTGGTCGCCTCCGGCCCCAGCGTGGCAGACAGGAGGTGTCCGCCCATCTCCAGGTGGTAGAAAGCGGCCAGGGGGTGACGGAGGAGCAAAATCGTTCCGCAAAATAGCACGAAGCCGATCACGGCCACTGTCCAGCCCGAACGCTTCATTGTCGAACATGCAAAGAGGTGTATTGTGCCACCAGTACCGCGAGGATGCTGATGAGCAAACTCAACACGCCCGCCAGGGCAACGGTAGGTTTCTTGCGCGGCCAGACCGGGTATTGGGGTTCGATGGCCGGTGAAGCAAAGCGCACGGTCGTGTCCGTGAATGGTGCCGTGGCGCGAAGTTCATCCGCTTTTTGGCGCATGGTTTGAGCCATCTTCCAACTGGCATCGCGCGCACTGGTCAACTCCCGCAGTGTGGATTCTTCGGCTGCTTGCCGTTTTTGCAGTTCCCGCACCTCTTGGGCATAGCGTCGAATCTTTTGTTCGATGGGCGTGCCGTCCCCCTCCCCGGCTGGTTCTTGCCCGAGGAGGGCATCGGAATAGGACTGGAGTCTGTTTTGGAGTGTCTGTTGCTCCTCCTCCAAAACACGGACCAGGGCGGCGATCTCCTGCCGTTGCGCTTCCGGCGAGCTGGAAGCAAGCGTTGCCGGGTCGATGGCGATTTGAAACTGGGTGCCAGATGGCGCCGACCCCGCAAAGGCGTTGGCCTGGAAGATGAGCAGAGCCAACCGGTTGCCCAACGGCACGGAGGGCAAAGACGAGAGGGCGGCGATCTGTTGTTGCAGGGCGCGGGCCTCGACGAGCAACGTGCCGACCTGTTGCAGCGTATCGGTCACCGTCCGGTACGTATCGTCCAGCACCGCCTGTCGCCAACCGATTTCCCGCCTGAGTATGGCCAGGTCGTTGTTTCCGAGGAATTCTTCCAACGCCTGCTGGGCCTTCTCGTATTGCGCCTTCGTCATCTGGGCTTGCGTGGCGACCGATTCGGGGGAGAGGGGACGTGCTCCATAGACCTCGTTGACGTGCTGCGTGTAGGCCCGGGCCCAGGCATTGGCCAGAAGGGCTGCCTGCGCGGGGTCGCTCCCTTCGGCCGTGATCAGGACGAAATCGCCTTGGGTTTCGGCGTGAATGCGCCGCAGCAGGTCGCCGGCGTGAAGGCTGGTGGTTGCCTCGGGCAAGTTGGCATCTTTGAGTACCATCTGGGCCACGGTGGTGCTGGTGGTCAGGATTGCCAATGCTTGTCGCCGGGCCCCCGCATCCGTCCACCGGCCTGGGTTGATTTGGTCCTCGGAGATCGTGCGAAATTCCGGCACAAGGCTGATATCGGAAATGGTTTTGGTGATGGCAACGCCGGCCGTGGCTTCGTAACGGGCCGGAAGCGCCAACACGGCGACGACGGCGAGGAGCGTGACGAACAGGGTGAAGCCGGCGATGGCTTTCCAATTTCGCTGCACAGCGTCCAGGTATGGACGTGCATCAAATTCGTCGGACACAGTCCCCCCTACTCCTGCTCCCGCAGGATTCCCAGCCAACGGACCAGCCGGTGTTTGGCGATTCTTTCGATGAGTTCGTCCCGCTGCTCGACCTGGTCCTGCCAGAACTGGACGGTGCGTTGCATTGCTTGCGGGTATTCGCGGGCACCGGCGGCGAGGCGCGTTGCATCGCCTACAAGCAGGGCGTCGGCCGCCAATTCTGGCTCGTACATGAACTCAACAATGGGGCGAATCTGATTCTCCCAGGCCAGTTCGCCGGCCAAAGCCTGGAACCGTGGTCTGGCCCGTTCGCGGAAATCGGGATCGTCCAGCAGGGAAATCAAAGCCTTTGTCCATCCCTCGCGGTCATCTGCATCCACGACATGACCGAGCTCGTGCGTGCCCACCCAGTCCGCCAGGGGATCGCCGGGTGACACGACCAGGGGGAGCGAGGCCAAAATGGCATTGAGCAGTCCTGTCCGGCAGGCAAAGCCTGTTTCGATTCGACTCTGTTGCAGATGCACCACAAAGTCGGCGTCCAGCAGGTATCGCTGTCGTTCGTTGTAGGGCAGGGGAGGGAGGAAGAAGACGTTCTTTTCCAGGAGACCAGATTGATCGGCCATTCGGCGCAGGTCATCAGCTTCGGGGGACTCCCCCTCTTCCTCCACGAGAAAGCACAGCTTGATGTGCGGGCGCTCTGCAATCAACTCGGATAGGATTTCGAGCAGCAGTCCGGGGCCACTTGTGTCTTGGATACTCTCCGGCCAAAGGATAAGCCGGTCTTCGGCGGAGATACCGGGGTACACGCCTTTCAGGGTCGGCCCGGCCGAATGGGGAGGCTCGCTGGGTATGCCGGGTGGGACGATGGCGACCAAGCGGTTCAGCGCCCTTTCGTCCGCATAGGTGAGGGGGTTGATTCGGCCATGCGACCAGAGGACGCCCAGCCACAAATCGCGTTGTCGTTCGTTGCCGGCGATGAAGAAATCGCCGGCCAGCGCCGCGATGTCCAGGTTGGCTACCGCTTCCCAGCCCAGTTTTTGTTGCACGGCGGGGGGCTGGTGCGCGGCACGGGCCAGCCCTTCGCCGATGAAGGTGTCGCCGAGGTCCACAATCAGGGGCTTGCCCAGGTCGTGGAGGCAAGGCAATTGGGCGACCAGGGAAGCCGGCGCCAAGACCGCATCTGCGGCTGTGGCCAGACGCAACAGGGTCGCCTCTTCCTGCGCGTCATACGTGTAGAGCCGCAGGGCGGGATTTTCCTGCGTGATGGGGTCTGGAGCAGCCAGCAACACTCCCATCTCTTCGGCCAGGGAACCGGCTATCTCCCAGCAGCGAGTGGCTGCGCGAGTCAGGTGCGACCCCAGGGGGTCTGGGCTTAGCACAAGAAGGCTGGGGGTTCGTTTGTGTTCGACCACGTCATTCACCTCCACGGTGGAGAGCAGGTTTTTTTGCATTACGCCATATTCCCGGCCCGGAAAGTTGGGGGGAGTGCGGGCCACGGGAAATCGAGCGAAGATTTCCCGGTCGCGTCGTTGGCGGCGCAGTTGCACGATGTGACGACGTGCCAACATCTGCGACCATCCGTTGCCGGCCTCTCGCAATCCGGCCAGGATAGCGGCCACGGCTGGGGACGCCTTCGTTTCCGTTTCCGCGCCATCTTGTGCCGGCGGGTAAGTCTGGGGGATGGCAGCGTGGGCACGTTGGGAAGCAAGAAGTGTGGCCAGCGGAAGCAAGCGGCGCAGATGCTGTTCCTCATAATTCTTGACCATAGACCAGATCGCGTTGCGTTCCACGATCACCCGGTCGCGGTAGGGCAAGCCCTCTGGTTCCAGCAGGGCCTGCCCGTCATAGGCGAGGGAATCTTGCACCAGGTGTACTTGCTTTCCCAACACCCACAATCGCCACCCGAGGTCAACGTCGCACAATGCGGCATAATAGTCTTCGTCAAAGCCGCCACAACCGAGGAACAAAGGGCGCTGCAAGAGCATGGCCGCGCGATTGGGAAACAGGATTGGGCGGATTGGCCGGAGGGGGTTTGGTTCAAAGGGTATTCCGCGACCGGGAATCACGGCATGACCCGAAAAGGTGATCTCTCCCCCGGCGAAGCGGACATTCGTCCCCTCTTCGTCCAGGATGACGGAAGAGACGCAAGACCTTTGCGGATCGTCTTGCAGCGCAGCAACGAGTGCCTGTAGCCACAACCGGTCCACGCGGACCGTTGGGCTCAGGAAGGCGACCAAGTCGCTGGGAAATTGTTGCACGCCACGATTGCCGGCCGCAGATGGGCCTACGTCACGCGACAGGGCGATGGTTTGTACGGCGGTGAAGGATTCGTGCAGCAATCGGAGAGAGCCGTCTGTGGAGTGGCAGTCTACCACCGTCACCCACAAGCGGTCTGCCGGATAGTCCAGGGACAGCACCGAGGAGAGGCATGTCGCCAAAGACGATTGCCCGTTGCGATTCGGGATGATTACGTTTACGCTAGGCAGAGGGGATCGCGCGCCCATGGAGTAGACTCCAGGTGTCCAGGCGACATCTCTCGTCGCCAACTTGCCACATGCTTATGCTGACGTCAGGTTATTTTATTATAACGCATTTGCCGGGCAAAGGCAAGGAGCGGCGTGGGGTGTCCGTCATTTTTTTTGCGCGGCAACTCTCTCAAATTAACCACAGAAGACACGAAGGCATAAAGAACAACCAGGTTGAATGTTTCGACGTTGGAACTGGAGTCTGGCGAGAATCATTTTGACCGTATAACACGGCATTTTCAGCCACAGATTGCACGGATTTCCGCAGATTTTCATCTGTTCTTTCTGATTTCTCCGTGAAAATCCGTGACCATCCGTGGCAAAAACAAGAAATGCCAGTGTCCAGGTTGGAACATTGGATAGTCCTGGCGAGTAGGCTTTCTCGCTTGCTCCACTTCGTGTCTTTGTGTCTTGGTGGTAAGGGCACGTGAATGATTGCAGATGCAAAACTCTGACGGACACCCGTGGGCAGGCAGCAGGGGCGAGACATTCCCGCAGACCCATGAGGAGGGCAAATCCCCTTAGCGTGCCCTACCGAGTAAGGAGGAACGCCGCCAAGGGGAATGCCTCGCCCCTACAAGGCGGTGGCCCACACTTTTGCGTTATACCCTGTGGGCCGTGTATACACTACCCGTCCGCACAGTCATTTGACAGCCTTGAGGGGATGCGTTATAATCCCCACGTTATTAATTTCGCAAGCGGCAACCCTGCACAGCGATGTACCAATTATGGAGGACCCATGCGACAACGCAACCTCACAATCCTTGTGAGCATCTTCATTCTGGCGGCGATATCCATTTGGATAGATCTGCCCAGCAATCCCGGCCTGCACCTGAACGTCGGCCCTTTGAAAATAGATCGGGAAATCAAGGTTTATCAGGGTCTTGACTTACAAGGCGGGTTACAAGTGATGCTCGAGGCAGACGTCCCTTCGACGGAAACGCTGGACCCGGACGCGATGCTTGCGGCCAGGGGAATCATCGAGCAGCGTATCAACGGCCTGGGGGTCTCCGAGCCCTTGATTCAAGCACAAGGCGACAAACGGATTCTTGTGGAACTTCCCGGACTGAGGGACCCGGACCAGGCTATCAAAACGTTCGGCGAGACGGGCCTGTTGGAGTTCGTTGATGCCGGTGATTCCTTCTTGCCACGGGACACCGTAGTACGGACCACGTCCGGTGGTTCTGGAGCATCGGCAATAACGGACACCACTTCCATTACCGGTACGGCACCACTTACCGTGACGGCGCCATTGCCCGATACGTCGACGCCAGCAGTTGATTCCACACGCGTGTTCACGACGGTGATGACGGGAAAGCATTTGAAAAGCGCTTCCGTCAGCTTTGACGACCTCGGAAAGCCGCAGATTTCTTTTGAGTTGACCGGTGACGGAGCCAAGATTTTTGCCGAGTATACGCGGAGCCATGTTGGGAAGATTCTGGCGATTGTGCTCGACAAGAAGGTCATTTCTGCCCCCAGAATTCAATCCCCGATTCTTGAGGGTAGGGGCGTGATTACGGGCCAATTCAATCTGGATGAAGCGCGCGGCATGGTAATTCAGCTCAAATACGGTGCGTTACCCGTGCCGCTGCGGGTCATTGAGATCCGCACCGTTGGTCCGACGCTGGGACAAGACTCCGTGCAAAAAAGCATGACCGCCGGACTGATTGGCATCATCATCGTAATCCTCTTCATGGCGTTGAACTATCGCCTTCCTGGTTTGTTGGCCGATGTTGCACTGACGATCTACGCACTAATTGTCCTTGCTTTGTTCAAGCTGATTCCGGTTACACTCACCCTCGCCGGTATCGCCGGGTTCATCTTATCGGTAGGAATGGCGGTGGACGCCAATATCCTGATCTTTGAAAGAATGAAGGAAGAGTTACGCTGGGGGCGCCCGCTGAACAACGCAGTCGAGGAAGGATTCCGCCGGGCATGGCCATCCATCCGCGACTCAAATTTCTCCACATTGATCACTTGCACGATCCTGTTCTGGTTCGGTTCCATGTTCGGTGCCAGCATTGTTAAAGGCTTTGCGCTTACGCTGGCGCTCGGTGTTATAATCAGCATGTTTACGGCCATCGTGGTGACGCACACGTTCCTGCGATTGATTATGGGCATTGACCTGACCAAGAATCACTGGTGGTTTGGCGTGTGAGACAAACGAATTAAGGAGGACTTCGATGGCGCGTGGGCTGAACAAGGTGATGATCATTGGCAACCTGGGTCGGGATCCGGAAATGCGGTATACACCGAATGGGACACCGGTTACATCGTTCAGCGTAGCCGTTGGAAGAAGTTGGACGACTCCAGACGGAGAGCGTAAAGAAGCTACAGAATGGTTCAATGTCGTCGCTTGGCGCGAGTTGGCGGAGATCTGCAACCAACATTTGCGCAAGGGGGGGCGCGTTTACATTGAGGGGAGCCTTCAAACTCGCAACTGGGAAGATCAAAACCATCAACGCCACTTTCGTACAGAAATTGTCGCCGACCAGATGATCATCCTCGACGGGAAACGCAGAGACAGCCGTGAAAGTTCACACGGCTCTGATCGGGATTCTGCAGACACAGGGGACCGGGACTGACTTCGCCACGATAGCTGCCTGATCGCATCTCAACGCGCCAGGCGCGCCATCGGAGGCCCAAAGTAGGAGGCTAGACATACATCGTGTGGGATATCGTTAGCAAACGTTATTGGTATTTTCTGCTCTCTTCGCTGATTCTGATTCCGGGCATCATCTCCATGATCCTGTTTGGCCTACGGCCATCCATTGATTATACCGGCGGCGCGCTGCTGGAATTGCAATTCAAGCAGCCATCCGCGCAGCTACTGCCTGCCGAAATCCAAGGCGTTCTTGAATCCGCCGGGTTTACAATTGGCCAGGTTCAAACTTCTGGGACCGACACGGTTTTGATTCGCACGACCCACATAGACCAGGACGCCAAAAACCAAATCGAGAGTACATTAGCCGACCGCTATGGCGAGTTCATAGAGTTGCGCTTCGAATCGATCGGGCCGTCGGTCGGCAAGGAAGTGACGAACCGGGCGCTATGGGCCGTGATTGCCGCGGCCCTAGCCATCTTGCTCTACATTTCCTACGCCTTCCGCCACGTGCCAAACCCGGTTCGCTACGGAGCGTGCGCCATCATCGCTATGCTGCACGACGTCTTTGTGGTCATTGGACTAGCCTCTCTGGCCGGCCACTTTCTTGGGTGGGAAGTTGATGCGCTATATTTGACCGCCCTCCTAACCGTCATTGGCTTCTCCGTACACGACACTGTCGTTGTTTTCGACCGCATCCGAGAGAATATCGGACGTATGCGTGGCGAGCGCTTCGAGGTCATCGTCAATCACAGCATCATCCAGACCCTGGACCGCTCCATCAATACGCAATTGACGGTTATGTTCACGTTGCTGGCGCTGTTCCTCTTCGGGGGGCTGACGATCCGGCAGTTCGTTTTCTGGCTGTTAATCGGTATTGCCAGCGGCACGTATTCCTCAATTTTCAACGCTTCCCCGCTGCTTGTCGTTTGGGAAAAGGGGGAGGTTGGCCAATTCGTGCGGCGAATCAGGGGGCAGGGAGCGGCGACGGCATAGCACGCAGCGGGGCGTGCCCGGCGAACAGACCCAAAAATGCTTGCTCTACGATGTTCCGCAGGACAACTGGTCCTCGATTCCGGTGCGCCTCTCCCCACGAATTCCGGCGAAGCGCTGGTCCGAATCACACTGGCCGGCATTTGCAATACCGACCTGGAAATTCTGCGAGGGTACATGGACTTTTCCGGCGTGTTGGGCCATGAATTCGTCGGTGTTGTGGAAGAGAGTCCCTCCGGCCGGTTGAAGGGCCGGCGTGTCGTTGGCAAAATCAACGCCAACTGCGCAGGCTGCGCCACGTGCCAGGCCGGCCACCCCACCCACTGTCCCCATCGTACAACTTTGGGCATCGCCGGACGTGATGGGGCCCACGCAGAATACCTGCGCCTACCCGAACGAAACCTGCACATTGTCCCCGATTCCGTCCCGGACGAAGCCGCCGTGTTCACCGAACCCCTGGCGGCTGCCCTGGAGATCCCCGACCGCATCGCCATTCGCCCTACCAACCACGTCGCCGTGCTGGGCGATGGCAAACTAGGCTTACTCGTTGCGCAGGTGCTTGCCCTCAGCGGCTGCGACCTGTTGCTTCTGGGGCATCACCCGGAAAAGTTGCAGATTGCGGCAAGCAGAGGCATTGCCACCCGCATGTCTGCCTCCGATGATGACCTGCCGTCGTCCGCCTCCTTCGACGTGGTCGTGGAATGCACCGGCCATCCAGGCGGCTTCGCCTCCGCGAGGCGACTGGTCCGGCCCAGAGGCGCGCTAGTACTCAAGAGTACCTTCCATGCAAACCTGACGCTGAACATGAGCCAGATCGTTGTGGACGAAATTACGCTGATCGGCTCACGGTGCGGTCCGTTTCCCCCGGCGCTTCGCCTGTTGGCCACCGGCAGGGTGGATGTACAACCACTTATAGATAGCTGTTTTCCTCTGAAACAGGGTGTCGAGGCTTATGCCCGTGCTGCAGAGCGCGGCACGTTGAAGGTGTTGCTAAAGCCGTAGAAGAACGCACACGGAAAGTACCACGAGCGTGTGGCCATGTGGAGCCGTCAAATGGAGGGCCGGGGACGCGGTTCGCTCTACCCTTGGAAGTTCCTGAAAGAGCACTCAGAACGGCAGGACGTTGCCGGCCAGTGGCCCACCCCAAAGCATCCAGGCCAACGCCCCGGCGATGAGCACGACCAGACAACCGCAGGCTAAAGTTCGCAGCATCATGCTGGCAACATGCAGGATGAAGCGCAACAAGCCAACTGCCACGACCACAATCACCAACAACCCGACAAGTGTAATAGGATCCATAAGAAATCGTACCCATCCTGATGTCGCTACACGTCAACCAAACGTAACCGTTCAGCACCCCCTGAATCTGCCACGAATTACACTAATTTTCACTAATTTCTTTGCTTTTTTGTATCTTCTCAATAATTCGGAGTGAGCAGAATGTCGCGCCCCCCTACCCCCCCAACTTTGGGGGGAATGTACTCCCCCAGAATTGGGGGCAGGGGGGCGTTCCCCAGGTTATTGAGAAGATACGCTTTTTTCGTGTAAATTCGTGCAATTCGTGGCAAAAAAGAGCTTGAAGCAGGTGTTTCCAGGGTAGTCCCTGAACGCTTACAACCAAACTATTCGATCGAAGAACGCCATTCCAGCAGCAAGCACTATGGGCTGAGGCTGTCCAGGCGGGTAAACAGAGCCTCTCGGTTCAGTGGGCCGATATACACATCTGCGATCCGGCCTTCCGGGGAGATGAAAAAGGTCTCCGGAACGCCCTGCATGCGATACGCGTAGCTGATCTTTGATCCCAGGTCCGGCCCATTCGGGTAGGAGATGCCATACCGCGCAAGGTAGGCACGCGCATCCGGTTCGGTGTCAACGTAATCCACTCCTACGAACATGATGCCCTTGTCTTTGTAATTCTGCCAGCCTTCTTCCAGAACAGTGGCTTCCTCTGCGCACGGTTTGCACCACGAAGCCCAAAAGTTCAGGACGACGGGCTTTCCCTGCAGTTCGTCCAGTGATACCTGGCCGCCATCGAACAGTTGCAGCGCGAACGCCGGAGCCGGCCCTTTGTCGACCCGGCCGGCCGCGCGGTACCGCAGACCGAGAGCCAGCAGGGCCAACACCGCCAGCACGGCGACCACGCCCCCAACCTGGATCAAAAGCCGTCCGCGATCCGGTGGCGTACTCTGCTCTTCTAAAACCTCCATCGTCTCTTCACCGGAGGAAATACCCTGAGTCATCTTTATTTGCTCCTGCCTCTACTCGGTTTCTCGAAGTTCCTGTTCCAGTTGCTGAAGATATTTATCCGGAAGTTTCGCCACGCCTTCTTCGCCCAATGCAGCTTCATTCTGTCGTTTGGACGACCAATTGCGCAATACGTAGCCTCCCCAGACCAGCCCCAACAACAGCGCAAGGAAGGGCAGTATCCATACAGTCAATCCCAGGCCTTTTCGAGCAGGAGTTCCCAAGACGGTTTGCCCGTATTGCTGTACAAAGTACGCTTTGATCTGTTCCTTGGTGTCACCTGCGGCCAGCTTCTGCGCAATCAGGCTGCGCATTTGCGCACACTGTTGAGTCTCGCAAACGTCTACCGTGATTCCAGTGCATAGGGGACAGAATAACTCTTTGGCAACGTTGTTCACCTCATCGGCCGTAGGGGTCTGAGCAGAAGCCTGGCCCGCCACAAAGAGGATGGCCAACAACGCTATCAGGCCGATCAACATCATGGTTTTAGATCGCATTATCGCTTCTCCCGAATTACTTTGTTGCATGACGTACTACCTCGTACATTATAGCGCGAATACCGCTTTTGTCAAAGTCTTCACCGGAATGTGCCGGGTGTCCGTCAAAGTTTTGCGTCTGCAATCATTCACGCCCTGCCCTTACCACCA
>CAZFFM010000045.1:0-16681 GCA_964517425.1 uncultured Ardenticatenales bacterium
TTTCAAGCCCTCCCCCCTCGTGAGGGGGGATTGAGGGGGGGGGAGTGAATGGTTATTATACAATATGCACAACGAGAAAGCAAGCTCCGTGACGGTCGCGTGGTGAATACAGAACGTCGTGCCCCCCTAACCCCCCAACTTTGGGGGGAATGTGCTCCCCCAGAATTGGGGGCCGGGGGGCGTTCCCCAAGTTATTGAGATGATACCTGGTGCCGGCTGCGCACCGGCGCCTAATGCGGCTCGATGATTACATCCTTCCAGAACCACTGTCGTAGCGGCGACACCGGGTATCTTTTCACCCAGGGTTTCACCAGCAGGCCCCATCGCGCGTGAACGTAGGGTACAACCGGTGCTTCCGTGACCAGGATTTTCTCCGCTTCGCGGTACAGCTTCATCCGTTTTCCGTGATCCACTATGCGTCGGGCTTTCTCTACGAGCTCACGATAGGCCGTGCTCTGCCAGCCTCCCGTATGCAGGAAGCCGCCCCGTAGGAAGTCGTCGGGGTCCGGATAGGTGGCCTGCAGGGCGGTGATCGTGATGTGCGATGCCTCCCTGCATCGCTCGGTTTCGAACGCGCCAAACTGCACGGTCTTGCACGAGACCTCGACCCCCAGGTTTTCCCGCCATTGCACCCGCAGGTACTCGACAATTGCTTCGATGCCGGAGAATGCCAGCGCGCGGGTGACGGGGAAGCCACGACCACCGGGGTAGCCGGCCTCGACCAAAAGGCGACCTGCTCTCTCGGGATCGTAGGGCAGCGCAATGCCCGGTGCGTGGCCCGGCATCCCCGGGGGCACGAGCCCTCCCGTGGCCGGGAACCAGTCGCGCCGCAGAATGACATCTGCCAGCGTTTCCCTGTCTACTGCCAGCACAAAAGCCCGACGCACCCGAGGGTCGTCGAAGGGCGGCCGCTGCGTGTCGAACGCCAGGTAGCCGGTGTGCAGTGTCCCGGCCAGGACGTATTCGCCGGCGTACTGCCGCCGGACGCGGTCCATCTCCATAGGGGGGAGGTGCCAGAGGCGCAGGAGCACGTCCAACTGGTCAGCTTCGTACATCTCCAGCATGGTTGGCCACTCCGTGAGGGGCAGCAGGGCCAGCTCCACCCGTTGCACATTGCCCGTGAACCGGCCACGATAGCCGGCGTTGCGTACAAGAACCATCGATTCACCCGGCCGCCAGGCCTCCAGCCGGAAAGGCCCGTTGGTGACGATGTTCTCCACCTTCGTCCACGACTCGCCGTGGGCTTCCACGACGTGCCGGGGCACAGGATAGGTGGCATGATCGGCCAGCAACTGCAGGAAATAGGCCGTCGGCCCTTCTAATTCCACCGCCAGAGTGCGTTTGTCGAGCGCCCGGACACCTACATTCTCCCTTCCAGTCTCTCCTCGATGGAAGGCCCCGGCCCCTTTGACGTCGTACAGCAGGCTGGCGTCCGGAGAGCCGGTGGCCGGTTCCAGGTAACGTTTCCAGGTGTACTCTACATCCTGGGCCGTTACCGGAACTCCATCGCTCCATCGTGCGTCCTCCTGCAAATGGAAGATATACTTGCGCCCCCCGTCGAACACGTCCCAGCTTCGGGCCAAATCGGAAGTGATCTCCAGCTCCGGGCCGCTCTCTACCAGGCCCCTGAACAGTTGGTTTATCACGGCGGACGAGGCGGTAGAACTGGTCATCGTCGGATCCAGAGTTGGCATATTGAGCCAGAACACCCGGAGGGCATGGGGGGCAGGCGGCGGGATGGTCACTTTTCCCTTCCCCGCCCGCTGCCACAGGACAAAACCCTCCTCGTAGACCTGACGTGCCCCCCGGAAGTCGAAAGCGTTGTGATGGGTCAGTCCCAACTTCATCAGCGTCCGAGCCGCCCGTTCATACTCGCCTTGCTCCTTCAACAGGGCCAGGGCTTGTTGGTAATGGGCAATGGCCTCCTGATGAGCATAGAGCGTGCGGGCCTGATCCCCCGCCAGGAGCAGGTAGGTGATCGCCTTTTCGGTCAGCTTCTTATCCAATTGTCGTCCCTGGTCGAAGTGGAAGGCCAACTCGCCGGCCACTGTGGCGGCCTCCGGTCCGTAGAGGCTTTCCATCGCCGCCCCCACCTGTGCATGGCTGTGCTGCCGGCGACGACGCGGCATCACGGCATAGATTGCTTCTTGAATCTTGTGGTGGGTGAAGGCATAGTCGCGGTCCACCGCTCCGGCTCCTTCTTTGATCAGCCGGTGGCGCAACAGGTCGTCCAAGGCCTCCAACGTTGTCTCCTCGCCCCGGCCCCGGACTGCGTTGAGCAGGTCGAAATCGAACTCGCGACCGAGTACCGCCGCCAGTCGCAACGTTTCCTGCGCGTTTTCGTCCAGGCGGGCGACCCGTGCCTGGATGGCTTCACTCACACTGGCCGGCAGCGGGAGCGTCCCCTCGCTAATCCGGGCGAAGTCACCCTGCCAAGCGCCGTCCCCCAAGCAGATCGCGCCGGTCTCGAAGAGCGCTTTGACGATCTCCATCAGAAAGAAGGGGTTGCCCTCCGTCTCCCGGTGCAATCGCTTCGCCAGGGGGAGAACGGCTTCGCCCGCCCCCGACATTTTGACGACCAGGGTTTCCACTGCCTGAGGCGGAAGCCGCGAGATGTGCAGCCTCTTGTGCCGGGGCGAATGGCCGTTCGCTCCCCCCTCTCGGGCCAATTGCCGGCGGATGGCCAGCAGGGGATGTTCCGTGCCGATGGCCTCAGTGCGGAATGTGCCCACCGTCAGCACAAGGTGATCCGCCAGTTGACGGGCCAGGAAGTGCACTAGCCCCAGCGTAGACTCGCTGGCCCAGTGCAGGTCCTCCAGGATGATCAGCAGCGCTCTGTGGGAAGACAATTTGGCCAGGAAACGGGCCAGGCCATCGAAGAGACGAGATTGCTCCTGATCAGGTTGCGTCGAGACAGGGGTCTCCAGATCGGGATAGTAGTCTGCCATCTTCGGTGCCAGTCGGGCCACCTCGGTGATGACCCAGGCAGGAAAGTTTGCCAGGTCAGCCGGTGTCAGGATGGGCAAGAACGCGCGCAGCGCCTCGGCGACGGGTTGGTAGGGAAGGGCACGCTCGAATTCGTAACAGCGGCCCCGCAGTACAGGGACGCCCCCCCAGCGCAGATGGTTGGCGAACTCTTCTACCAGGCGGGTTTTGCCCACCCCGGCCTCGCCGTCGATGAGGAGCAAGCCCCCCTGCCCCCCAATGCTGGGGGATTGCCCCCCCTGCCCTCCCTCCACGCCACGCCAGCACGCGCGCAGGAAAGCCAGCTCCTGCTCCCTGCCTACCAACGGGCTCAAGGTTGTCACATCCAGCGGGCTGCGCCCCGGTCGTGGTGACGGGGGGGCGTCTGCTCTCGCCATGACCGGAACCACGATGGGGGCCCACGCGACCGGAAAGCGCCCTTCCAGGATCGCTTCGCGAAGCGCGGATGTTTCCGGCATCGGTTCCGCGCTGATTTCCGCGCGCACGATTTCCCGGCAGCGCCGGTACTGTTCCAGTGCCGCATTGCGCTGCCCCAGTCGGCAATAGGCACGCATGGTGAGCCGGTAGGCATCTTCCCGCAGCGGATCGTGCCGGAGTAAGCGCAGCGCTACAGCCAGCGCGGCTTCATGTTCCCCCCTCGTCTCGTGACCGGCCATCAACCGCGCCAGCGCATCGAGGAACAGCGCTTCCAGGCGGTAGCGTTCGTTGATGATCCAATCGTCGTAGAAGCCATCCAGGAAGTCGCCGCGGTAGAGCGCTACCGCCGCTTGCAGGTGGGCAGTGTCCTGGAACGAGACCAGGGACTCGAGTTCGCTAACGTCGAGCCAGAGGTCGGGGTGGGGATCAAATTGCACGGTGTGTAGGTCGCTCAGGATGAGTCCTTCGGTGGGCAGACAACGGCGGATGTGCCAGAGGGCCGTGGAGAGGGACTGGCGGGCCTTACGCTCTGGCCGGTCGCCCCAGAAGAGGCCGACCAACCGGTCGCGGCGGTGCGCGTGACGGCGATGTACGACCAGGTAGGCCAGCAAGGACTGGGATTTCATCGTGGGCGGCAGCAGGAGGCGATCCGTGCCCCACCGTGATTCAAAGCTGCCCAGCGTGCGAATCTTCAACATGAATCGTATCCCCTCCCCCGACTTCGCCGTCATGTTTCTATACTTACTCATCATTGTACTCCTCGTGGAGGTTGTTGTCAAGGGGTGCTCAGGTCTCCGACATCGGCCAGATGGGCTCCGTTGTGCCGAACCCTGACGGCAGCTTCGCCTGGCAGACGTCACGCCTGGCCAGACCATCACGCTAGGTGATGTGCCCGTGTTGCTGAAGTAACCGCGCGGTGGCGGGTCCCTGCCCCGGGGACGGGACGCAAACACGCCGCAGGGGATGGTAGTTTGTGTGTAGAAGTTCGACTTCTGGCAGAAGTCGAACTTCTATTTCCACCGAATTGTTGTATACACTACCCCGACGCAAATACGATTGCAGATAATGCGGAGCTATGCTATAATCGTACCTTGAAAGCGCATCCGCCGCCGAATCGCGGATTCCGCGTGCGGGTCCCTTTTGGGTTGAAGCATGAGCCGGCACTGCTCTTGAAATACAACGATATACTGAAAGGAAGGAACATGCCTCGTACAGGTTCTGGGCCAAAGCCGGGCACTCGTTGGACAAAACGTTGGAACTCTGCTCTCCTCTTCGTTCTCTTTTCTGCCATTTTGATTGTCGCCGGTGCGCTTTTCAACAAACCGAGCACGGGAAGGGCGGCTTCTCCCGCGGCCGACGCTGCCGGCTATTGTCGTGCCGCTGTGAGCCGCATGGCGTACCCGGCCGGGGCCGTGCCATACGCCATCCCCTTTTCCGACGAAACCCCTGCTGACTTTGCTGTTGCGCCAGACGGCAGCGTGTGGTTCACCCAACCGACCTCGAACATCATCGGCCACATCGCCGTCACCGATACTACGACCTACGCCATCAAGGCCTATCACCCGCCCACGGCCGGCGCCGAACCGCGGGGTCTGGCCGTCACGCCGGACGGCAGCCGCGTCTGGGTGGCGGAGGCGGGGGCCAATGCCCTTGGCGAACTCAACACGGCCACGGGCACGGTCGTCGAGCACGCACTGCCCCCGGCAAATAGCCGACCGACCGACGTTGCCCTGGCTCCCAGCGGCCGCGTATGGTTCACCGAAGAGACAACGAACCGCATCGCGCGCTTCGATCCCGGCGATAGCTCCTACCGGGAATACCACGTACCAACCCACAACAGCGCGCCACATAGTCTGGCCGTAGCGGGAGAAGACCTCATCTGGTTCACAGAATCGCAAGGCCAGAAGATCGGGCGATTGCGTCCTTCGTTTGCGCCAAACCCCGGCACTTTCGTGGAAGTGCTGTCCGCCGGCGACCACCCGTACGACATCGCCCTGGACTCCCTTGGCGACCCGTGGTTCACCGACATCGAGGGAAACCGGATCGGATGGTATCAGGCAGGGACGCTGCAAGTCATCCGCTGGTATCCGCTGGCAGCCGGCCAGGTCCGTCCGGCGGGCATTGCTTTCGACAGCAGCAACCGGCCCTGGTTCACCGATTCGGCCGGCGCAGCATTGTTGGCTGACCGTAACGTTGGCAGCATCGAGCGATTTCCCGCCACCGCCGCGTACAACGCGCCGGCCGGGATCGCCGTTCATGGCAATATCGTCTGGTATCCCACGTCCGTTGCAGCCCGCTGCCTGTACCTACCTTTGATGCGAGTGTACTAAATTGAATGGCCCTGGCCGGTTTTCCACAGCGCACATGAAAACTTATCTGCCCCTTGCTCTGGGAGTGGGCCTGGTAGTTTTGCTGGTCTGCCAGGGCGCCCTGACATTCACAGCCGTTCCTCTGTCAGCCGATGGCGGCACGCCCTGGCCGGCACCTGCGAAAGACAACGGGACACTGCCGCCAGCCCCCACCAAACTCTATCTCCCAACCGTGCGGCACATCTATCCCTTTCTTTATGTGCCTCCGGCCAACCTCTTTGGTGTTCAGGTATATAACAACAACGCTCCCTCCCGTACCTACTCGGAGACCGAGCGCTTGGGAGTCGAGTGGATTCGACTGCCCATCTATTGGTCGCAGATCGAACCGGTCAACACGACGCCAGAACACTACCAGTGGGGACAATGGGACTCCTTCCTGCTCTACGCCAACCAACACCACCTGAATGTGATCCTGACCTTTACGGGCAACCCCGATTGGGCCGCCACCTTTGCGGCCGGCCCGATTGACCGGACAGACATCAGCGAGTTGGAGGAATTCTTTGGCGCTATGGTGGAGCGATACAACGGCAATGGCTTCGAGGACGCGCCCGGCTCACCGGTGGTGCGCTACTACGAAATCTACAACGAGCCGGACAATGCCGACATCTTGCACGCTGAGGCAGGGTGGGGGTATTGGGGACACAACGGTGCCGGCTACGCCGACCTATTGAAACACGTTTACAAGGCCACTCGACGCCACGACGATCAGACAAAGATCCTCTTCGGGGGATTGGCTTTCGATTGGTTTGAGGAAGATGGAGGACCCTTTGTGCGCGAATTCCTGGACGATGTGCTCAACGCCTGGGGAGGACGGTACTTCGACATTCTCGATTTCCACTACTATCCGGCATTCGCCAGCAACTGGGCTGCCTACGGCCCCGGCATCCGTGGCAAAGCAAGCTACCTGCAATCACGCATGGCGTGGCATCACGTATACAAACAGTTACTCTGCTCTGAAACTGGGTGGCACAGCAACGTAGACAGCACGCCCTCGACCCAGAGCCAGTATCTGGTTAAGATCATGACCCGCGGCACAGTCGCCGGACTGGAGGCCGTGATCTGGTTTCGACTGACCGACACCGAAACATCCCCCTACTTCAGCGGATTGCTCGACCTTCAAGACCGGCCCAAACCTTCCTACCAGGCCTACCAAACCGCAATCAACGTGCTGAGCAATGCCCAATATGATCGCCCGCTCAACTACTTCGAAACGCATTCCCAGGAAGTGGAAGGTTATCATTTCGCGGTGCCCGACCTGCAAGTCTCGTCCGACATCACAATTGCCTGGACAAATGACGGGATCACCCACACGTACACCGTACCCACCGGCCGGCTGGTTGTCCTGGACATGTATGGAAACGGCGAAAGCGTCAACGATGCGGATGACGGAGAAGCGGACGGTCAGACTACCCTGCACGTCGGGCCGGACCCGATCTACTACTTCGAGGTTCTCCGTTGAGACGGAGTTTTCGGCACGCCGTTTCTCTGCTCGTCGTCGGGCTGATCCTGCTCTTCATCGCAAACTGGGCAACCGCCGGCGCCCAAGGCCCTACGCTGAGCGGAACCCCAGCAGACACCGGAATCAAAGCAGCCGGAGCCAACGCGCTCGCACACCCGGCACAAACGCAGTACGCCAACTGCCGCCTGGCCGTTGGCGCCTCCGGGAACATCGCGGCCTATCCCATGGAGACGCTGAATCTGGGCTGGTACGTCAACTGGCGCACAGACTTGCACCCCTTGCACCCAGGCGGGGCGCAGCTTGCCCAAATGATCCGATTGCAGCAAACGGCATCCGCCGGCTATAGCTACAAACCAACAGCAAGCGAGATTCGACAGACGGCAACCGCCAATCCGGGGTCCATCTGGCTGATCGGAAACGAACCGGACCGGCGGACCTACCAGGATGAATTACCACCAGACCTGTACGCACAAGCCTATCACGAATTGTACGTCCTCTTAAAAGAGGCCGATCCCACAGCTCGCATCGCCGTCGGAGGAATTGTCCAGGCGACGCCCATCCGCCTAAAATACTTGGACATGGTGCTGCAGGCCTACCGCGTGCGCTACGGAGCGAATCTGCCGGCCGACCTGTGGAACATCCACACCTTTGTACTCCGCGAAGAGGCCGATTCCTGGGGAGCCGACCTCCCGCCGGGCATCAACACCGCCATCGGCTACCAGGGCACATGGACTGCGGAGACCACGGGAGATGGCACCGTACACAGCTCGGTCACGGCCGGCGACCAGGCCGTCCTCTCTTTCGAGGGGAACTGGGCCTCGTGGACGGCGCTCGCCGGTCCCCAAGGGGGCAGCGTGCAGGTCTCGATAGACCACCAGTTGCAAGGTACGACGAGCACGTACGCCGTCACGACAACCCGGCGCGTGTTTGCCCTGAACAGCCTCGGTTATGGCCGCCATGCCCTGACGCTGGAGGTTGTGGGCGACGGCAAACTCGCCCTCGACGAGTTTCATGCCGCCTCCGCCGGCGCAGACGCCCTTCCGGATGACGATCCCGCCCCAAGCATGTTGTATACGATCCGGGACCACGACCGGCTCGACCTCGTTGCGCAGCAGGTCCGTGACTTTCGCCAATGGCTGGCCGCCCAAGGTGAACGAAATAAGCCCCTCATCATCTCCGAGTATGGGGTTCTCTTCCCTGAATACATCGTTGACGAAGATGGCCATAGCTTCAACTCCGACCGCGTGGCCGCATTCCTCACCGGCTCGTTCGATCTGTTTCGCGGCCTGCGCGACCCGCAGTACGGCCTCCCCGCCGACGATAGCCGTCTGGTGCAAGGTTGGGCCTGGTACAGCTTGAACGACCGTTATTTCAACGGGGCCCTCTTCGATTCTTTTACCAAACAGGCCACGCCGCTCGGCATTGCTTTCCAGAACTACGTCCAGCAAATACCGGCCCAGACCGACCTCCTGCCTGTGGAGATTGTGGCTGCGCCTGTCGCGCCAGACGGTCCTGCAGGGGAGCCTATCACCATCGCCATTCACATCTCCGTCGCCAATGCCGGCAACGTGTCCCTGCCGGTCACCAACACCGTCCGCCTGTGGGACGGCGACCCCCAAGCCGGCGGAACGCCCCTGGGAGACGTACTCATCCCCCCCGGCCTGGGCGGCTGCGGGGCAAAAACGACCGCGACATTTCTCTGGCTTTCGGCACCGGCCGGTATGCACGAAATCTACGCACAGCTTGATCCCGACAATGTGCTGGACGAGGCGAGCGAGAGCAACAACGTCCTGGCCACAACCGTGCTCGCGGGCCGGTACCGCATCCGGTTCACGGGACTCGCCCATTCCCTGCCGGTGAACTAGGGCCGGCACCCGCTCAAGCCGTGGAGAAAATGCGTCCTATGCCAACCGGTGACCGGTCCGCCCTGCTCCGTTCCCCGCTGATTTCCGCCGCCGTGGTGGCCGCGATCACCTTGGCCGGTTACGTGAGCACGATGGCCCCCGGCCTCACCTGGCGGCACGACGGTGCCGATGGCGGCGACTTGATTGCTGCCATCCAGACGCTGGGCATTCCGCACCCGCCCGGCTACCCCACCTACGTCCTCCTGGCCCGCGCCTTCACCCGCCTGCCTCTGGGCGGCTCGCTGGCCTACCGGACCAACCTCTTTTCAGCGGCAGCAGCGACGGTAGCCGTGATTTTCATCTTCCTGACCGCCCGCCAGATGTTGCGGCGCGCGGCCCCGCCCGACTCCCTGCGCAACGACGGGATCTCCGCAATTGCCGCGCTCGCCCTGGCCTTCTCGCCCACGCTTTGGTCGCAGAGCGTCATCACGGAAGTGTACGCGCTGCACGCTGCCTTTGCCGGAGCGATTCTCTTTTGTCTGCTGCAGCACGAGCCGGGTGACGACCGGCCGGGTTTGTGGCCGCAGGTGGCCGCCTTGCTCTTGGGAATCGGGCTGGGCAACCACCTGACGCTGGTCTTCATCGTACCCGCTGCCGTGATTCTCCTTGCGGATACGGAGCTGCGCCGGAAGGGCTGGGGCCGGCTGGCACTGCTGGCGATGGCCGGGTTGGCGGTGTATGCATACCTGCCGTGGCGCGCGCGGGCCTGGCCGTCGATCAACTGGGGGAATCCGCAAACCGGCGACGGCTTCTGGTGGATGCTTTCGGCCGCCCCGTATCGCCACTACGCCTTCTCCTTGCCCCTGCGCTATTTGCCAACGCGGCTGTTGGCCGGGGCAACACTCTGGCTGCAACAGTTTGGGCCGCTGGGATTGGCCTGTGTACTCGTCGGGGCATGGCACCTGTGGCAAATCGGGCGGCGACCGGCGGTCGCGCTGCTGCTCTACTTCGCACTGAACGCCGGTTACGCGATTGGCTACAACACGACCGACTCGTACGTCTATCTGATTCCTGCGTATCTGGTCAGCGCCCTGTGGATGGCCATGGGCTTGTGCTGGATCGGCGACCAAATCGCCCCGCAGGGCCGGCGGCGACGCGGGTGGGCCGTTGCTCTGTTGGCAGTCGCCCTGCTGGCCATCCCCGGCGCAAACTGGTGGCAAAATCACCGGACCATGGATCTGCGTGCGGACGTTGCCGCCCAAACGTATGCCGCGACGACCTTTCAAAGCGTGGAGCAAAATGCCCTGATACTCGGCGATGAAGACAAGCACGTGTTTGCGCTGTGGTACTACCGCTACGTGGAGACAGATCGCAGCGACACCACTGTCCTGGCTGAGGGGCTGCTCGCATTTCCGTGGTACCGGGAGACACTGCGGCACAACGGGGAACAGATTCAGTGGCCCGGCCCGGCCAACCTACCCGAATTTGTAGAAGCTAACCTGCCCGACCGGCCTATCTACGTGACGACTCCCCACCCTGAACTGCTTGCCAGATTCCGGCTGCGGCGAATTATGGATGGGCTGTACCGCGTGGAACCGCGGGGTTAGCCATCCTGTTCATCATGCCGGCACAGACCGGCCGGTGTCCTACTCTGAGGGACTTCTCCGACTCCGCAAGGCCAGGCCACCCATCGCCAGAATGAGGAGCGCAGCGATGGCCGCAATCAACCCAACCGGAAGTGTGCCGCCCGAAGATGGCGGAGCAGGCGCTTCCGTGGCGGCCGGCGCACTGGTCGGCGGCACCGGCGAGGTAGCCGGAACGGGCGAGCCTTCGACCTGCACCCTGCTCCCTCTGACAGTTGCCACGATGGTCTTGCCCTGGGCATCCAACACCTGATACTTGGCGATGTTCATCGCGCCGGTGCCGCTCGTCAAGGCACGGAACGTGGCGCGCAACAGGACGCCGTTCCCCGATGCGCCGGGCGCGTTCCCGGCCGTGGCGGCTCCAAAGGTGATGCGTCCATTCGTGTTGTCAATCTTGGGTCCCAAAGGGATTGGCGTGCGGCCGGTGCTGGTCAAGAACGAATCCAGTTTCATCGTGCGGGCCTCCAGCATTGCGCTGGGGAAGATCAGGTCGAATTGAAACCCGCCCAGGTTGTTTGCCCCTTCGACCTTCACCAACACGTCGAACTCTTGCCCGGCTTGCACCTTCACGACCATTGGATCGAGAAAGAAAGTCACCGGAGAATCGGCCAAAGCCGGCCCGGGCGCGGCGAAAAGGGCCACGGCAAAGATCATCACCCAAACGATTGCAAAAATGCTAGCCACCAGAATACCGGTCCGACTCCGGTTCATCAGTTTCTTCAACATTCGTCTCCTCTATGACTATAGCAAAATGACTTCCACGCCCGCTTCTTCCTCCAGGCTTTGCACGAAGGCATTCTGTACCGGATGGGTGAACAAGTCGCCACCCTCCTGGTGCGCGGGCTTGCCCATCACCAAAATGTCGGGACGCTCTTCCAAGACGTACGCGCGGATTTGCTCTTGCACCTGGCCTTCGCGGATTGCGTATTCCGCGGACACGCCTTGCTCCTCTGCACGCACTTGCATGGTCAGCAGGATGAATTCGGCCATTGCTTCCAGTTGCGGCATCGTGATACTGTGGCGTCCCACCGTTGCATGGGACAGGAACTCAGCGTCGATGACGTACACGAAGACCAAACGGGCTGCAGAATCATGCGCCAGGGCGATGGATGCGTCAACCGTCGGCTTGCTTCTTTCCCCTCCGCGCACTGCACAAACAATTGTCTTCATCCTGCTGCCTCCTCCGGTCGTAGGCATTCAAAGGTTGCCTCAGTTCTAGTCTAGCAGGCTGTCGGAGAGACCCATTTTTCCTTTTTAGAATACAGATTCGTATCATCTCAATAACTTGGGGAACGCCCCCCGGCCCCCAATTCTGGGGGAGCATATTCCCCCCAAAGTTGGGGGGTTAGGGGGGCATGACGGTCTGCTCGCCCCGAATTATTGAGATGATACACAGATTCTCACAGAAAAACACAGATTTTTAGGCCAAATCATCGGAAAATCTGTGTTAATCCTGCAAATCTGTGTCCTGTTATTCTTTCTCCGACAAACTTCTAACTTCTTGGGCTCAGAAGCGAATAGCCAACCAAATCATGGCAATGATGGTGGTAATGATCAGGGCGGGGAATCCTTTTCGCAGGAATTCCCCAAACGTGATGGGATAGCCGGCCTGCCGGGCGATACCGGCCGTAACCAGGTTCGCCGACGAGCCAATGAGTGTGCCGTGTCCTCCAAACGCAGCGCCCAGGGCCAGGGCAAAGTAAATCACCTGGTTCTCTGCGCCGGGGATGGTCTTGGTCAAAAAGCCGGCGACCGGAAGCATGGCCGCTGTGAAAGGGATATTGTCCACAGCCGCGGAAAAGACCGCCGTGGTCCACAGCACGACAATCCAGGCCAGGGTCAGATTTGTACCGACCCCCTTCGCCACGATGTCTGCCACGGCGCTAATGGCCCCCACTTCCTGCACCGCACCGACCAGAATGAACAAGCCCATGAAAAAGACAAGGGTCGTCCAATCTACCGATTCGATCATGCTCTCGATATCTGGCTGCACCCACAACAAAAGGACGGACGCCCCGGCCAACGCCGTCACGGCCGGCACCAGATGAAAGTAATCGCCAAACAGGAAGAAGATCAACATGAATACCCCAACCACGCCGGCCTTGCGTAACTCGCTCGGTTGCGTAATGCGCGCATCCTCAGCCAGCTTCTTCAACAGGACGGGAGAGGTGGTCGCACTGGACGCCCGGTATTCGCGGAAGTAGACAATCTCCAGATAAATCATCAGGCCGGCCAAGGCCACCAAGACGCCGGGTGTTAGCTCAACCAGAAAAGCGCCGAAAGAGATATTGGCGTATGATCCGATCAGGATGTTGGTCGGCGTGCCGACCAGAGTAGCGACGCCGCCAACGTTAGAGGCCAACACCTCCGGAATGAGCAGCGGCAACGGACTCATGCCCATGGTCAGAGCAATCTCCACAGTGATGGGCGTGATCAGCAACATCGTCGTAATGTTGTCCAGGAAAGCCGAAGCGACCGCCGTGACCATCATCAAGATAATAGCCAACAGCCAGGCTCGTCCACGGGATAAGCGGTAAGAAACATAAGCCAACCACTGAAAAATCCCGGTGCCTTCGACGATGGCGATGAAGATCATCATGCCCATGATCAGGAAGATCACTTCAAAGTCAATGTAACGGATCGCCCCCTCGAAATCAAGAATGTACAGACTCTCGCGAAAGGTTCCGCCAACGTACGTGATGGCGAACAAGATAGATACACTGATTAGAACGGCGAGCGTGTTGTGCAACTTTTCCATGGCAATCAGAAGCAAGATGACGATGAACAGCAAAGTCGCAATCCAAAATGCCGGCCCCGTTGTGCGGGGCAATGTCTGATCGGGTAAGTGCAGCGTGCCCGTTTGCCGGAGCGTACTTAAATCCTCGGCGCGAGCATTCCAGTGGATGGTTTCAAAGTGGTGGCGGCGGATTTCCAGGGTGAAGGGTTGTCTTGCCGCCGAATCGAGATAGAGCGAAAAGGTGCCATCCGGCTGGCTTATCGTTTCCGCGCCCGGCTCCGGATCATTTTCGGCAACCAAGGCGATGTGCGCCTCTACGACCGGCTCGCCATGCGTATCCAGCAGCCGTCCGGTAATGACGCCACCCGCCGGTTCGCCCCTCGCAACCGGAGTAGGGAGAATCGTGCTGGCTCCAATCGCGAGCACGATAGCGATGGCAACGAGACCGATAGATACAGACGACAAACGCATGGACGCTCTCTTCCTCTCTGTTATGAAAATAGTAGCCAGTCGTCAGATGTCAGTCGCCAGACGGCCCCGCATGAATGACGGGGTCTGGGCTACCAACCCAGGCGGCGTGATTCCATCCGCCGCCGTCCCCCGTTTTCATCCTTGGTGGCGCGCAATCGCTCATGTGGACTACTTTGAAAACAGACGACGTGTTGCGTATTGCGTATTCCGTCGCCCCCCGCTCGACGCTGCACGCTCCACGCCATTTTCATCCTTGGTGGCGCGCCACCCCCCACGGTCATTTATACCGCGACTTATTGTATCATATTCCCCCCAGTTTGTCCACTGGACTTTTCAGCGCCGGTGTGCTACAATCAATTAGGAACATTTGGGGTTACCACTCAGGCAGCCTTGCCGTGACGGGCTGAAGCCGTCACTGGCCGCGAGAGAAAGTCGCTGAAGCGACTGCCCGGTGGCAATTCAGCCGCTTTTAGCGGCTTGGCGGGGCAGCCCAGTGCCGATTTTAATCCGGCACGGGCCCTATCTGAGCAGTAACCATTTGGGTCAGGGAAGATCTGTGGTCTTCGCGACCGTCGCCAATTGGCCAGCGCAGCGCCGGAAACAGGGCAAGGAGAAACCATGAATCGATTGCAAAACGAAACAAGTCCGTACCTGCTGCAGCACGCCGTCAATCCGGTGGACTGGTATCCCTGGGGCGACGAGGCATTGGCGCGCGCCCACACCGAAGACAAGCCCATCCTTTTGAGCATTGGCTATTCCGCCTGCCACTGGTGCCATGTCATGGCCCACGAATCGTTCGAGGACCCGAAAACGGCTGCGCTCATGAACGAGCACTTTGTCAACATCAAGGTGGATCGCGAGGAACGCCCTGACCTGGACAGCATTTACATGCGCGCCGTGCAAGCCATGACCGGCAGCGGCGGCTGGCCGATGACCGTGTTCCTCACGCCAGACGGAAAGCCCTTTTACGGAGGTACGTACTTCCCCCCGGAAGATCGCCACGGCTTGCCTGCCTTCCGCCGCGTGCTGTCGAGCATCGCCGGCGCGTACCGCGACCAGCGTGACGACATCGTTCGCAGCGGGCAACAGATGGCAGACATGCTGCAACAAGATTTCGTGGCGGAGAGCCATTCTGGCTCGTTGACGCCGGACATTCTCGACCATGCCTACGACAACATCGCCGGCGGGTACGACGCCACATTCGGTGGCTTCGGCCGCGCGCCGAAATTTCCCCAGCCGATGTCCCTGGAATTCTTGCTGCGCACGTACCGGCGCAAAGGCGATCCGCGTGCCCTGGAAATGGTCGAGAAAACGCTGCAAAAGATGGCGCGTGGCGGAATCTATGATCAACTGGGCGGGGGATTCCATCGCTACTCGACGGACGAACGGTGGCTGGTACCCCACTTCGAGAAGATGTTGTACGACAACGCCCTCCTTGGCCGTGCGTACCTCCACGCCTATCAGGTTACGAACCAGCCCTTCTACCGGCGCATTGTCGAAGAAACCCTGGATTATGTTCTCCGCGAGATGACTGCCCCTTCTGGCGGATTCTATTCCACCCAGGACGCGGACAGCGAAGGCGAAGAGGGAAAGTTTTTCCTCTGGACACCGGCGGAGATTGAGACCGTGTTACCGCCTGACGATGCGCGCCTGCTGATGGCTTTCTACGACGTAACCCCCGGCGGAAACTTCGAGGGCCGCAACATCTTGAATGTGCCGCGAGACGCGGACGTCGTGGCCCACCGGGAAAACGTTTCCGTGGACCAACTGCAAAAGGTCGTAGCGCGAGGGCGAAAGGCGCTATTTGCCGCACGCGAGCAGCGGGTGAAGCCGGGCCTGGACGACAAAATCCTCACTGCCTGGAACGGCATGATGCTCACTGCCTTCGCCGAAGCGGCCCGCGTGCTGGACCGCGCCGACTACCGCGAAGCAGCCGAACGCAGTGCATCCTTCCTGCTCACGTCGCTCCGTCCCGAAGGCCGGCTCCTGCGCACGCACAAGGATGGCCAGAGCAAGCTTGCCGGTTACCTGGAGGACTACGCCTACCTGATTGACGGGCTCCTCCACCTTTATCAGGCCACCTTTGACCTGCGCTGGTTTCAGGAAGCGCGAGCACTTAGCGATGAAATGGTAGCTTTCTTCTGGGATGATGGTATAGGCCAATTCTACGACACGGGCCGTGACCACGAATCTCTCATCGTCCGCCCACGTGACGTAAACGATGGCGCGACACCTTCGGGCAACTCGGTGGCCGTAGACGTACTCTTGCGGATGGCCGAGTTTAGCGGTGAACCCACCTACCAGCGCATCGCCGCGCAAGCGCTCGCTTCGCTGGCCGACGACATGGCCCATCATTCCGGAGCCTTCGGCCATTTGCTGGGCGCGCTCGACTTTCACCTGGGATCACCGAAGGAAATTGCTCTTATCGGTGACGCCGACGACCCTGCCCTGAACGCCCTAGTCCAAAGGGTCTTCGCCCGCTACCTGCCGAACAAAGTCGTCGCCAGTGCCGCACCGGGGAATGAAGCAGCCGCGCAACAAATTCCCCTGCTGGCCGGCCGCCCCCTTCTCGACGGCAAACCGACGGCCTACGTCTGCGCGAACTACACCTGCCAGCAACCGGTGAATACACCAGAGGACCTGGCCGAACAATTGGCCTGACGTCGCTGACCGCGCAATGGGTGGCCGTCAAAGTTTTGCGTCTGCAATCATTCACGCCCTGCCCTTACCACCAAGACACAAAGACACGAAGTATA
>CAZFFM010000046.1:0-16237 GCA_964517425.1 uncultured Ardenticatenales bacterium
GGTGGTAAGGGCAGGGCGTGAATGATTGCAGACGCAAAACTTTGACGGCCACCCACTTCTCGGCAGGGGGGTTGCAAAGAATCGAATTTTCGTGTATACTGTTACTAGCCTGATCCCTTTTCCGGGTTGATTCCGCCTTCGTGTGTGTTTGCCTCTCATGGCAAGCGAATGCGTTTGCGATATTTTGAAGGGGGGTGATGCAAGACCCTCAACACGCAAACCTCTATCATACTACAACGATTGTCACTTGTTCCAGCCAGTAATAACCGGAGTAAATGTTTCGTATTGGACTGATTAGAAATAACCCCTCATCTGATTACTGGCTACCGAACACTGACTCACGAGGAAGGAGGAGAAATTGACCGCAGAAAAAGTTACCCTGGGACAGGGTCTGCAAAAGAAAGGGGTCTCCCGCCGCAGCTTTCTGAAGTTCTGTGGCGCGATGACCGCCGCGCTTGCCCTGCCTGCCCGCTATACATCTCGCATCGCTGAAGCCGTGGAAACCAAACCACGTCCGCCTGTGCTCTGGCTGGAATACCAGGACTGCGCCGGCAACAGCGAATCGCTCCTGCGCGCTTCGCAACCGTCCGTTGCTCAACTGGTGCTCGATGTGCTCTCCGTGGACTACCACGAGACGATCATGGCCCCGGCCGGCCATCAGGCAGAAAAGTCACTCCGTGACACAATGGAGAAGTACAAAGGGCAATACATCGTCGTCGTCGAAGGCTCCATCCCCACCAAGGACGGGGGCGTCTATTGTACCATCGGGGGGCGCACCGCGCTTGACCTGGTCAAGGAGATCGGCGGAAGCGCCGCGGCCGTTATCGCCGCCGGCACCTGTGCGTCCTACGGCGGCATCCCGGCTGCCGCGCCAAACCCCACCGGCGCCGTCGGTGTGGGCAAAGTGCTCTCCACCGTGCCGATCATCAATTTGCCCGGCTGCCCCATGAACGTGATCAACCTGACCGCTACCGTCGTGCACTACCTCACCTTTGGCGCGCTGCCGGCCGTAGACCAGGTCGGGCGGCCCCTGTTTGCCTATGGCGAGCGCATCCACGATCACTGCGAGCGTCGCGCACACTACGACGCCGGCCAATATGCCGAAGCGTGGGGCGACGAAGGTCACCGCAAGGGCTGGTGCCTCTATAAGATGGGCTGCAAAGGCCCAGCGACCTATCACAACTGTCCGGTCGTGCGCTGGAACGAAGGAACGAACTGGCCTATCGGCGCCGGACACGGCTGCGCGGGCTGCTCCGAACCCGGCTTCTGGGATTCCATGACCCCGTTCTACCGGCGATTGCCCAACACGCCCGGCTTCGGTGTAGAGACTTCGGCGGACAAAGTGGGCATGGGGGTGGTCGCCGGCGTGACCGGTGCCTTCGCCATGCACGGCCTGGTGAGCGCAATGCGAGCCACGGGCGAACCTCTAGCCGAACATGAAACCATAAACAAGGAGGAAAACACAGATGGCTAAGATCGCAATCGATCCGGTAACACGAATCGAGGGGCATCTGCGCATCGAAGCCCAGGTGGATGGCGGGGAGGTAAAAGAGGCCTGGAGCTCGGCCACCATGTGGCGTGGCATCGAGCAAATCCTCATCGGCCGCGACCCCCGCGACGCCTGGTACTTCACCCAACGTATATGAGGTGTCTGAACTACGGTTCACGCCGTCTGCTCCGTGCGAGCAGTTGAAAATGCTTTGGGAATACAGCCGCCCCTGAACGCTGTCCTCATGCGCAACCTCATCGAGGCGGCCCAATACATACAGGATCATACGATTCACTTCTACCATTTACATGCCCTGGATTGGGTTGACGTGGTCAGCGCGCTGAAGGCCGATCCGGGCGGCACAGCAGAACTGGCGCAGTCCATCTCCGATTGGCCCCTCTCCGGCAAGTCCTACTTCGCCGGCGTGCAGGGCAAGCTGAAGTCTTTCGTAGAAAGCGGACAGCTCGGCCCCTTCGCCAATGGCTACTGGGGCCACTCTGCCTACAAACTCCCGCCGGAAGCAAACCTGATGGCGGTTGCCCACTACTTGGAAGCGCTCGACTGGCAGCGGGACGTCATCCGCATCCATGCTATTCTTGGCGGGAAGAACCCCCACCTGCAAACCTATGTGGTTGGCGGCATGACCATGGCCATTGACCCGAACAGCCAGACCGCCTTGAACGCCAACCGCATCGCCCTGCTCAAGAAGCTCTTCACCAAGGCCAAGACGTTCATAGAGCAAGTCTACATTCCCGACCTGCTGGCCGTTGCGTCATTCTACAAGAACTGGGCATCCATCGGCGAAGGGCTGGGTAACTATCTGGCCTATGGCGATTTTCCACAGAGCGCCGTAGACCCGACCACGGACCCCTCCAGCCTGTATCTGCCGCGTGGATACATTTTGGGCAAGGACCTGAGCACAGTCCACGAGGTAGATCACAAGAAAATCGCAGAGTATGTATCTCGCTCATGGTACGACTATGCCGGCGGCGATGGTGCATCCCTGCACCCGTGGGACGGGGAAACCACCCCGAACTACTCCGGCCCCAAGCCGCCCTACGACTTCCTTGCGACCGACGCAAAGTATTCCTGGCTGAAGTCGCCGCGCTACGACGGAAACGCCATGGAGGTCGGCCCGTTGGCGCGTATGCTGGTAGCCTACGCCTCCGGACACGAATCGGTCAAAGACAAAGTAGACGCTGCCCTGAAGAAGTTGGATGTTGGCCCCGAGATTCTCTTCTCCACCCTGGGCCGCACGGCGGCACGCGGGATTGAGACCTGGGTGCTGGCCGAAACCGCGCTCAAGTGGCTGGACGACCTGGTAGCCAACATCAAGCGAGGGGATTTGGCCGTCCACAACAACGCAAAGTGGGAACCCTCTACCTGGCCGAAGGAAGCTCAAGGCGTAGGCTTTACAGAAGCGCCGCGTGGCGCTTTGGGTCATTGGGTCAAGATCAAAGACGGGGCCATCGAACACTACCAATGCGTTGTGCCGAGCACCTGGAACGGCGGCCCGCGTGACGCATCCGGTCAGCCGGGCGCGTACGAAGCGGCCCTCGTCGGCACACCGGTCGCCGACGAAGAAAACCCGCTGGAGATTTTGCGCACGGTCCATTCGTTTGATCCGTGCATGGCCTGCGCTGCTCACATCCTCGATGCCGAGGGCCGTGAGGTCACCCGAATCAAGGTCCAGTGAAAGGGGGCTACGATGCTTGAACGTACGATTGAACGTACTTACGTTTGGGAAATTCCTGTCCGCTTCACCCACTGGGTGAACGTCGCCTGCATCGTGATCCTCTCCATCACCGGCTATTACATCGCTTCACCCTTTGTCACCACCGGTGGAGAGGCCTACAACCATTTTGCGATGGGGACCGTGCGATATATCCACTTTGTGACTGCTTTCGTTTTTGCGGCCAGCATCTTGCTGCGCACGTACTGGGCGTTTTGGGGAGGCAATCGTTTTGCCAGTTGGCGCGCGTTGGTCCCCTTCCTGACGCCGGAAGGTCGGGGAAAAGTAGGCGAGACGTTGCGGTATTACTTCTTCCTGCGACGCAAGCCGCCTTACATGCTGGGACACAATGCCCTGGCCGGCGTGACCTACGCCGTGATCGTCTTCCTTTATCTCCTGCAGACTCTGTTTGGGTTTGCCTTGTACGGGGAGGCGAATGTCGGTGGCGTTTGGTGGAACCTCACATCGTGGGTCTTTACCCTGATGAGCAATCAGACGGTACGTTTGTGGCATCATCTGATTATGTACCTGCTCATTGCTTTCGCCATTCAACACGTTTATAGCGCGTTTCTTATGGATGCCGAGGAGGGGAACGGTCTCCTTTCCAGCATCTTTACCGGCTTTAAGTTCATATTGAAACAGAAGTAGAAACTGTCAATTTACTTGTGGGGAGAGGGCTGAAACGCCTCTCCCCACCATCGTTGCCCAAGAAGTTCTGCCTTAGACGCCTTAGAAGTTCAACTTCTCAGAGAAGTTGAACTTCTCGAGTTGAAGTTGACGTTGAACTTCTAAACTAACGGTGCCGGCGCGTAAAACGTAACCGTTCAGCCAGTTGACGTGTCGTCGTTTTTGGCCGCGAGGGTACGATCAAAACAGGCTGTTCAGCATCGTTCAATATCGCTTGGGGCACCTCCCCCAGCAAAATGTGGTGCAACAGTTGTTGTAGGAACGGATGTTCCCGTGATGCTCCCAAAGCGATGAGGTCGTAGCCTCCCTCTCGCGACGCACGCAGAATCTCTTGTGCCACCTCTCCCTGTGCCAGCTTGATTCCGCCGCTCACGCCATGTTCTTCCAGGATGCGCGCACCTCGCTTCAAGTAATAGGCTTCGCGGGTGTGCGTTTTCAAAAGTGCGGGTAAAGGTTCTTCCATTTCCTGCAGTCCGGTATACATCAAGGGGAGGGCTTCCGTGACGTACAAGATGGTGACTTCTGCGCCAACAGTCTGGGCCAAGCAAGCGGCCACACGAATCACCTCCTCGCCGTAGCGGTAGCCTCCTGTGCAAGCCAATATCTTGGAGACAGCGGCACGTTGCCCACGGACAAACAGGATCGAACATTCTTGTTTCTTGACGACGAGCCGAACAATCTCGGACATGTTGTGTGGTATGCTCGTACCCGAGTCAGCCAGACCGGCAACCAGCAGGCCATAATCTCCATCTTCGATTTCCTGGGTGATCTCTGCGACCAGATCCCCACTCCGTGCATGGGTTTCGGACCGCACACCCGCCTCAGCCAGAAATTCCTGGCCGGTCTCCAGCGCCATATCGGTGGCTGCCTGGTACTGCGCTGTCTCAGCCACAGCCACAAGGTGCGCCTCAAACTGAGGGGATTGCAGAACAGCGCGTAAGAATCGTATGGCGTTCGCAGATTCAACCGACCCATCTGTGTACAATAATATCTGTGATTTTTCTTCCTTTATCATACGCTGATAAACTCCTCCTTCTGGCAAATAGGTGCCTGCCTTTTCCTATGCACCCAACAGCCGGTACAAAACGAGTAGGGCCCCCGTCAAGGGCAACGTAGAAAAAACCAATCGAATCTTGGGGCCGGCAACGTAGCGTGTGAGGGAAGACCCAATTTGTGCCCCCATCACGGCACCCGTTTGCATGACCAGGGCAATCATGATGTCCACGTTGCCTTTGAGCGCATGGGTGAATGTGCCATAACCGGCAGAAAAGATGATTTCGAAGAGGTCTGTGCCAATGGCGATGTGCGTTGGTATTCCAAGAAAATAGACCAGTGCCGGCATACGAATGAAGCCGCCGCCCACCCCTAACATGCCCGAAAGCAGCCCCGTTATGAATCCAACCCCCAGAACGACCCACAGCGAGATTTCCTCCACACCAGAAATCGGCAAAGAAACCAGCGGTGGAATGCGTATGCGACTCATATAGACCTTCAGGGAGCGGAAAGCAAGCGCCTCGCCGGCCGATAGTTCGTCATCCCGCTGCAGTTGCATCGCGCGCAGACTCTCCACAGCAACGAAGACGGAGATGATCAGCAGAATGACAACGTAGATGCTGCCGATAACTTGATCGATGTTCCCTGCGGACTGCAGATGTTCGATGATTCGCGCGCCGGTTTCCACCCCCAAGACGGTGCCGATGATCATCAGTAGTCCCAGCTTCATGTCCACGTGCCCGAGAACGCGATGGCGACGGGTGGCAACCAGAGAGTTGCCCATCATGTGGGCCAAATCGGTTCCCACGACGTAATTCATCGGTACGCCGCTGAGGAACAGCATGGGGCCGGTCAGGAATCCGCCACCCACACCAAAGAAGCCGCCAAGCACGCCCACGACAAAACCAATTGCCGCCAACAGCAGGGGGTTGGCCGTAATACCCGAAATGGGAAAGACCATGCGCCGCTTCCCTCCTATGCCTCGGAGTCGCTTTCAGGGGACACGACGTGGAGCCGGCCCGAAATCCACGTTGTCAGGTGGTCCATGCCGGCCGTTTGCAGGAACACGAGTACGAGGGAAAGCAAAGCGTAGCCCAGCAGGTGCTGTTTGGAGAGGGCTAACAATGGCTCGCCCAGAAAACGGAGCACCAGGAAGAAGTAGGCAATCACCAGAACGCCATAGACCAGAAGCTCTATGGCCAGTTTCTTGAGGTATTTGCGAATCTCAGGAGATGACATCACGGTTCTACGGGAACTTCGGCGGGTGTGTTTCCTTCTGGTTTCTGTCCGCGCTTCACGAGCCAAAGTATGCCCCCCGGCAGGCTGGCGATATAGATCACGCTTTGCATGACGATGGAGATGGGGAAAATGACCGCGGCCGCAATCCCTACCAGCCCGTAGAAAAAGACATACGCGCTTTGGTTCAGGCCCAATCCCCCCACGGAAATAGGCACGATCAAAACGAAAGCAATCAGGGGGTTGAACAGGAAGATGTAGAGCAGCGGGATTCCGCCTCCCAGCGCTTCGGCAATGGCGAAGTTCACCAGGTTCGAGATCATCAGGACGGTCACAGATATGCAGTATGCGCCGGCAAGCGTCCCCAGATTGTGGCGGTACGCCGTGAGCGCGCCCGACAGCCGGCCGTAGAGGGGCGCAAAGGGTGCCAGCAGACGAAAGCGGAAGAGGCGCTCCACCTGCCTGCGCAGCCGGCGGCTGAGCATGACCGTGAAGCCCCCGACCAACGTTCCCAGGGCCACAATTGCGGCGATGCCCACGCCCTGCAACTGGACCTGGCCGGTCGCGTAGGTGGCGACGAGCGCAGAAGCCACGGCCACGCTCATGAAAGCGATCAGGCCGACCAGGCGGTCAACGACCACCGAGATGGTCGCTTCGGCGGCACGAGATGTGTATCGCGCCAGGTCAAAGCCGCGTACCACATCCCCGCCCACGTTCGTGGGCAAGAAGTTGCCGAAGAACAGACCCACAAACATGATGCCCAAGAGTCGTGGGTACGGGACGTGGATATCCTGAGCGCGTAGCAACACCCACCACTTGAACGTGCCGGTAGCGATGGCGGCGAAGTAGAGAAGCTGTGCGACAATGAGCAGCCACAAGTTTGCATGGCTGAGAACGCTCCCCACGTCCGATACCGGCACGCGCCGGAACAGGAACCACATCAGCCCGACGCTGACCACGATTTTCGCTGCCGTTAAGACTTTGTCTTTCAAGGACGGAAACCCTTCTTCTTACACGCGTGGGTGGGCCTGTTTGGCACGTTCGGCTTCTACTTTCTTGGTGGTCCAGGCAATGGGCCATTTCTCGTAGCGTTTGCCTTGCACGTAATAGTCGTAATACCCCAACACGCGCGCAACCCCTTCGAGGACCGCCAGGGCACCCAATATCGCCACCATGCGCACCGCGCCCCAGACCATCCCGCCGGCGACCTTGAGAACGCGGCGTGTATCGAGGCTGGAAACGCGATAGCCGTACTTGCGCTTGAGGTGTAAGTGGCCGGCGTGGTTGCGACGCCGCTGGCGGATGAAATCGCTCAACGTGGTCGGTCCCATGTTGTAGACGATGGCGTCGGGTGCATAGCGAACCTGCATGCCCCCCTGGATCACGAGTGCCTCGACGAATGCTTCGTCCATCGAAACGTCCAGCGGAATGTGGTCGAACACCTTGCGGAAGGCGATCAACTCGCCTAGTCTGGGAATCTCCAGACACAATTCGTGCTCCAGTTGCAGGCGCAGGTAGGAGAGGTACTCCACAACATGGTCCGGTGTGTTCACAGCCACTTTCTGCGCGCCGGTCATACCCACGTGCAAGTCTGCAAACATGCGCACGAGATGCTCCAGGCAGTCTTCCGCCGGCAATGTGTCGCCACTTTCCACCACACAGATTTCTTCCTGCGCGTGCTGCAAGAAGAGGTTGACAGCGGATGTTTTGCCTTCCCGCTCCGGTTGGGTGAGTAGTTGAATGCGTTTGTCTTCCTGAGCGTGTTCGCGCACGATCTCTTCGGTGCGGTCGGTACAGCCGCTGGCTATGACGATAATCTCGGTGATTTCGACTTCGCGTAATAGTTGCGTACACAATGCGGTAAGCAGTTGCCCGATGTTTTTCTCTTCATCGTAAGCGGTCACGCCCACACTGCAACGGATCTTTTCTTGCTGTTTCACTACACCCGCCTTCCCTTGTTCCAGGCAATCACTTCGTCCAGGTCTGTTTCCAGTCGTCGCTTCGGTTCGTATCCCAAAAGTTGTCGTGCCCGGCTAATGTCGGCGATGGAGTTGCGCAGTTCGCCCAGTTGGACTGCTTCGTGAACGGTGGCGATGCCCGGTGCAATCTTGTCGCTCAGCATGGCCGCGATCTGATTGACCGACGTGGAGATGCCGGTTCCCACGTTGATCACCGTACCGCTCACGTTCCGTTCTGCCGCCGCCACCGTGGCCGCCGCCACATCCTCCACGTGAACAAAGTCGCGGCGCTGCTCCCCGTCTCCAAAAATGACCGGCGACTGACGTTCTAGCAGCCGGCGGATGAAAATTGTGATCACCCCAACGTAGGGCGTGAAGGTCTGGCCGGCCCCGTAGGTGTTGAAGTAGCGCAGCGCCACCGTATCGAACAGGAATTGTTTGCCGACTTGTAAAACGTAGTTCTCGCTGGTCAGTTTAGCAATGCCGTAGGGCGAAATCGGTGACAGGTGATAGTCCTCGGTTATGGGCACCGGCGAGGGCGAGTCGGCGTACACGGCCATAGACGAGGCGTACACGAACTTGCCGATGCCTCGCTCGGCGCAGGCCTGCAGCAGGTTCAGCGTACCCAGCAGATTCACTTCGGCGTCGTGATAGAATTCGTCCATGGACAGGCGAATGCTGACCACAGCGGCGAGATGAAACAGAACGTCCACGCCGGCGACGGCGCGGCGCACGGTGTCCGGGTTGCATACATCACCGACGATCAGTTGTGCTCCATCCGGCACGTTCTCCCGTTTGCCCATCGAAAGGTCGTCCAGCACACGGACCTGCCAGTCGCGTTCCAGCAACTGCCGGCAGACGTGCGACCCGATGAACCCTGCCCCTCCTGTCACCAGCGCGATGGGGCCGCCTGCTTTGTTACTTGTTTGTTGTGTCATTTGTTTATGGTATCCTCGGTTTGAGTTTTGAGTTTTGGGTTTTGGGTTGCGTGTTGCGTCGCTCGGCGCTCTCCGCTCGACGACCCACGCCCCCTCTCACATCTCGCGCACGATGCGCGCGCGGTACAGCACTTGCTTGAACTTCAGGTAGGCCAGGAAGAGGGCCATCTGCCAACTGGTGCGAAAGGCTTTCAGCTTGGTCTCGCCACCGGCGCGCGGGTAGTGCGTGATGCTCATCTCGCCGATGCGGTAGCCCAGAGTTTGTGCCTTTACCAGGAACTCGGTCGGCGTTGGGTAGCCCATGGCCTCGGTGTGCAACGAGCGCGCGATCTCTCCCTTGAACAGCTTGAGCGCACAGTTCGTGTCGCGCAGCCGCAGGCCAAAGACCAGACGAATCAGCCCGTTCAGTCCGCGATCGGCCAGCACGTGTACGGCCCCGGCTTGTTTGGCGTGCCGGTAGCCGGTGACCAGGTCGTAGCCGCCCCGTTGCAATTCGTCGAGCAGTCGCCGGTACTCGCCGGCGTCGAACTGGCCATCCGAGTCGATGGTCAACACGTATTGCCCACGCGACCGGGCGATGGCGCTGGCCAGAGCCCGTCCATATCCGCCGTTCACCTCGTGGCTGACGACCACCAGGTTGGGAAACTCCGCTTGCAACGCGGCCAGAATTTCGCCCGTGCGGTCCTGGCTGCCATCATTGGCGATGACGATTTCGCCGTCTATCCCTTCCAACACTTCTTCCCAATTGCGTACGACCTGCGCGATCGATTCGGCCTCGTTGTAGGCCGGCGCGCAAATAGAAAGGAAGGGTATCGATTCTGTTTTCACAATTCAACTCCGTGCCACGAGAAAGACACCGGCGCAGATCACCAAAACGCCTAGCACACGCTGCGCCGTGACCGCCTCGTTGAATAGCACCCGCCCCAAGATCACTGTGACGATGTAGCCCAGGCTGACCATGGGGTAAGCAACGCTCACATCTACACGAGAGAGCACGACCAGCCACGCCCCCACGCTGATCACGTAAGAAGCCAAACCCAGTAGCACGAAAGGATTCACGGCCACGCGAGGGCCTATCGCCAGCAGATTGGCCATTCCCAAGTCAAATTGCCCGACCTGAATCATGCCCTGCTTCAGCAGAAGCTGTGCTGCCGCGTTCAACAGCACGCCGGCCAGAATCAGCGGCATGTAGCGTACAATGTCCATTGTTCTTCCTGCCTCAGTTCCGTTGATTTTGTCACCTCTGTTTTGAAAACAGTAGTCAGTAGCCAGATGTCAGATGTCAGTCGTCAGAACGTGATACGTGCTGCGTGCTGCGTAAGGCCGTTCGTCATGCAGTCTTTACGCATTACGCATTACGTTTCACATCGTTCATCATTCTGCATTCCGCATTCATCATTTCAGAGTCCCCACACGCGAACGCCCCTCTCGATCAGCTTCGTGACTTCTTTGGTCATCGTGAACCATGTGAAGAAGAGTGGGCTGAAAAAGACGGCCACGGCCACCGAGCGCCAGCCCAACCCCCCGCTTTCTCCCCCCACTGTGATTTTCTGTCGCAATGCACCCCACGCGACTTGGTGGACGAGCAACATGAGCAATAGGGTGGTGAGCAACAGCCCCCCTACCAGCAGCCCCCTTTGGCCTTGCGCGACCGGCCAGAGGCTGAACGGGTGCAGCAACGAAGCGGCGACCAATCCTCCCGTCAAGAGGATGGCCAGCGAGGCAAGTTGTGCGCCGCTTCCGCCATCCAGCCCGCGCCGGCCGGATAGTCGCCCCTCCATGAACGTATCGGCCGCCAGCCACAGGAAGAAGAGGCTGTTCAGCGTACCCAGCACGGCATACAGCGGCAAGTGTCCCGGCCTGGCCCACGGCGCGTAATACGGCGAGACCACGATCCAACTGATCCACAGCAAGCTCACCGTTAACACAGCCCACCTTCGCCGGGGGATGTAGGTGAGCAACAAGAACGGCAGTACCATCGGGTAATGGTAGGCCATAACCTTCTTTGACGTCAGAAAGAAGAGCAGCGTGATGATCAACCCGCTTTCAAACCACCCCAGTCCGCGCCGCACCGCGACCACGGAGAAGCCCCCCACGAGTGCCAAAGTGATCGGGGCCTGATAGCGCAGCAGGAAAAACGTACTTTCTGTTTGCGATTTCAGATACCCGGTCAGGGTCAGCAGCCAGACAACCCACGACTGGGTTTGCACCGGCATATTGGGCACCTCCACGAAGACCATCTGCCAGAAGTCGTGGGAATACAGGTAGAAAGGCAAAGCCAGCCCGCCAAAGACGACGACAAACAGACCGGTTAGGGTCAGCACCTTGCGCCATCTGCCGTCTCCCAGCAACAGATACACGCCGAACGGGATCAGATAAAGCACAGCAGACTGCTTCAGCGATACGGCCAGAGTCAGCAGCAGACTGGGAACCCACACACGGTCCCGCCCCCAACGCGAGAGCCAGGCATAAGCGGCCACCACCGGCAGCAGCCAGACCGATTCCTGGTGGGCCTGAACGGCGGTCTGGTAAAACAGCACCGGATTCATCAGCCAGACCAGTGCGCCGATTCGTGCAGCGGTGCGGTCCTGCTTCCGCAGCAGCGCGTACATCAGCGCGGCCATGCTCGTGTCGGCGATGATCACGGGGACGCGCACCAACAGGTCCTCCGGCAGCGCCGGCACCACTTGATGAAGCCAGACGAACGGTGCCAGCACCATTGCGTACAGCGGCGGGTACGGAAAGGGCCAATAGAACTGGGTACGTGACCGCGCATACAAATCGAAGAGGCTTCCGCCGTCGAAAAACGATCTGCCGGCGCCGGCGAATATTTGCACATCCCAGTTGTTGCGCCAGAATGGGTCTATCGCGCCGGCCACGACGAAAGTAAGCACGGCATACGAAACGCCCAGTGCCAGCAGAAATCGGCGATCGGCCCCCAACGCCAGCCCGCGGACAAACAGCGATGGCTTGCCGGTCATTGCTTGCCGGCCGTCGGCCACCAGCCCGTTCTCGGCACGTGGCTGTGAGCGAACGTTCATGATTGTTGCTTGGTAAAGTTCATGGGATGGTGCAGGTCAACTGATCGCACTGCTGGCCAACAAGACCGGCCGCAAAGTCAACTGGGTGAGCTGGTCCAGCGTGCTGCCCAAAAGAGAGCGGCGCAGGAAATTGTGCCGGTACACGCCGATGATGATGATGTCTGCATTGGTCTCTTCTGCAACGGATGAAAGTTCGGAAGAAACGTTTCCACGTCGGACGATGTAGTCCACGTCCAGGTTATAGGGTTTCAAGTAGCGCTCTGCTTTCGGCAATTCATTCTCAGGATCAATCACCCGTCCCTGCACAGAGACTACGGTCAGCGGCACCTTCCACGCATTGGCCGCATGAGCCGCAATGTTGAGCGCTTTCTTCGATTGCCGGCCACCGTCGAAACAAACCATCAAGCGTTCGATGGGACGTGCATAGCCTAGCGTCAGCAACAGGGGGCGGCGAATGTCCCGATAAACCTGTTCCAACCGGGATGGTGCAAACCCTACACTCTTGCCCACAACGTCATTGCGGGGTAAAACAACCAGGTCGGTATCGGCACCATGATGGCCAATGCCTTTCAGCCGCTGCCCGCGATGGACGTGGGTGTCTGCTCGGATGTTTCGTATCTGGCAGCGATTGACCAATTCTTGCAGCACTTGCTGGCCCCATTGTTCGTAATGCTCTTCCAGCGCCTTGGCAGAACTTACCTCTGGAGAGGTGATGACACCTCCCCTGCTCTGCAGATAGGCACGCGGTTGTGAAAGGGCAGAAGGCTCGATACAAAAAAGGCCATGAATCGTTGCCTCCGAGTCAAAGCGGGCGATCTCGGCAGCCTGACGCAAAGCACGCCAGCCATCCTCCGCGCCATCAACCGGAACTAAGATGTGCTTGAACATATTTGATCACCCTCCTTTTACACACGTGTGCTGGTATGAAAATAGCGGTCAGTCGTCAGTAGTCAGTCGTCAGTAGTCAGTCGTCAGAACGTGTTGCGTGTTGCGTATTCCGTCGCTCTCCGCTCGACGCTCCACGCTCCGCGTCTCCCCTTACTTCCTACTCCCAACTCCTTACCCCGTTCTGCATTTATCATTCCGCATTCATCGTTCAAGGGTCGCTCCTCCCGCCGGATTATATCAAATTTTGCGCAAAAGGGGAATTCGAGGGGACGCAGAGAATCACGGGCTATCAACGAGGACAACGACCAGCTCACGGGGACCGTGCACGCCAATGGTCAGCGTCTGTTCAATGTCTGCCGTACGGCTTGGCCCCGTGATCAAAGAGACGGCGCTGGTGGACCAGGAGCCGTCACTGTTCATGAACAGTTCCTTCAATCGAGGGACAACGTCCGCCAGGGTGGGAACAATTTGCTCAGACCAGAGAACCGCTACATGGCGCAGGGGCAAGGCGCTGGCCATACGCGGATGTCCGGGAGCAGCGGTGAGCACCAACGTACCGATCTCCGCAATGGCCAGGTCTGCACCGGTAATGCCCACGTCCGCCGTGCTCAGAAAAGCGCGCACGGTCTCTCCCCCGCCCTGTTCCCCGCCCAGGGTTCCGTCCTCCTGTTGTTCGGCGACGGCCAGGCCTTTTTCTGTGCGCAGCCAATCGGGCAAGTGAAGGCCGGCAAGACGTGCGGATCTAGCCACAAACACCCGTTGCGCATCCCACGACTCGATCTGGGCTCGTACCGCTTGCCGCGCACCATTTGCGTCCGGCACACGGATCACCTTACCATCCACCGCCTCAAGCGCGGCGGTGAAGGCATCGGCCAGGGGTTCCGACAAGCGCCTGGGGGGCGGAAAGGAAGGCATTGGTCTGTCCGTGCCCGCCGTCCGGCGTTTCTTTCCACGCTCTATTCCTGTCTGCACACGCGCCATGAATGCGCGGCGATCTTTTTCACTCATAGTTTTACCTCTTGCCAATCCACGTGCTGGAATACGTCTCGTTTCAGGAATTCACCTTGCCCCTTTGTGCCGACCCACTCGCCCCCCTCGACGACCAGCCGGCCGCGCACCCACACGCGGTCTGGCCGGCCCCGGTAGCGAATGCCCTCGTACGGGGTGTGATCCACACGCGAGTGCTGCGTTCGAGCGGTGATTACCCCCCGTGCCTCCGGATCCCACAACACCAGATCGGCGTCGCTCCCAGGGGCGATGGTCCCTTTGCGCGGGTAGAGGCCGAACAGTTTCGCCGGCGTGGTTGCCGTCAAGGCGACGAACTGTGGCAAACTCAGGCGGCCGGTTTCCACACCATAGGTATACACGATTTTCATACGCTCTTCAATGCCGGGCAATCCGTTGAGAATACGGCTGAAGTCTGATTTCCCGCGATCTTTGTGGCCGTGGAAATTCCACGGGCAGTGGTCCGTGGCGACGACCTGCAAGTCGCCCAGAGCCAACCCACGCCACAGCGCTTTCTGGTCGGCGGCCGTGCGCAACGGGGGCGAGCAGACGAACTTCGCCCCTTCGAAACCCGGTCGGGCCAGGTCATCGGCGGTGAAGGTGAGGTACTGGGGGCACGTCTCGGCGTAAACCGGCAGGCCTCGGTGGCGGGCACAACGCACAGCGTCCAGGGCTTGCGCGCTGGTCAGATGAACGATGTAGACCGGCGCGGCGGCGATCTCGGCCAGGGCGATGGCGCGGCGGGTCGCTTCGGCTTCGGCAATCGCCGGCCGGCTCTGCGCATGGTAGCGCGGCGCGGTGTGACCGGCTGCCAGAAGCTGCGCAGTCAGCAGGTCAATGACGTCACCATTTTCCGCGTGAATCATAACGAGCAGACCCACCTTGGCGGCAATCTGCAAGGCACGCAGTATGGCCGCGTCGTTCACCATGAGCCGGTCTTTGTAGGCCATGTAGAGCTTAAGACTGGTGACTCCCTCTTGGACCAGACCGGGCAAGGAAGCCGCCACCGCATCGTTCCAGTCGGCCACGGCGATGTGAAAGCCGTAGTCAATACAGGCTTTCCCTTCCGCGCGAAGGTGCCAGTTTTCCAAGGCCTGAGCCAACGTCTGGCCTTTCTCTTGGGTGGCGAAGTCTATGTGCGTCGTCGTTCCGCCACAGGCAGCGGCGATGTGCCCCGTTTCAAAGTCATCCGTGGAAGCGGTGTCTCCCAACGGCATGTCCAAATGGGTGTGTACGTCGATGCCACCCGGCATCAAGAGCTTGCCGGTGGCGTCAATGACCCGCCGGCCCTCGGTCGGCAGGGCGCGACCGATCTCGGCGACGGTTTCGCCGCGCACGAGTACATCCGCAGTGACGACGTCGCCGGCGGTGACAACGGTGGCATTCCGGATCAACATGCCTATTTCTCCCGCAAATGTTGGCGCACTGTTTGCACCAACGCGACGAATTCTGCCGACGTTTGCATTTCCAAGGTGCGCGGACGAGGCAAGGGGGTGGAAACGGTGACCGCGATCTGGGCCGGGCGTTGGGTCATGACCACCACCCGGTCGGAAAGGAAGACCGCTTCGGGAACGCTGTGCGTGACGAAGAGGATTGTGGTCTCCGTGTTTCCCCAAATTCGCAAGAGTTCAAGGTTCATCCGTTCACGGGTGATCTCGTCCAGCGCGCCAAAGGGTTCATCCATGAGCAAAATCGAAGGGTTCAGGGTCAGGGCGCGGGCGATGGCTACGCGTTGCTGCATGCCGCCGGAGAGCTGACCCGGATGATAGTCCCCAAATTCGTTCAGGCCGACCAGTCGGAGCATTTCCAGCGTACGCAGTTCCCGTTCTTCGCGTGGCGCATGCACGACCTCCAGCGGGAGCTGCACATTCTTTTCGACGGTACGCCAGTCGTAGAGCACCGGGTTCTGGAAAACGATGCCGTAGTCCCGGTCCAGGCGCGCCCGGTGGGCCGGCTTCCCTTTTAGCCGCACCTCGCCGCTGGAGACCGGGGTCAGATCGGCGATCATGCGCAAGAGCGTGGATTTGCCACAACCCGACGGACCGATCAGGGCTACAAACTCGCCCGGCCACACGGAGAGGGTGACGTCATGCAACGTCTTCAGCGTGCCCCCGTCGTAGAAGGTCTTGCTCACGTTTCGCAACTCGATTGCCGGTATGATTTGTTCGTTCACGGGACTTCCTGTCCTTACAGAAGTTCGACTTCTCGGCGCGATCTATAGACGTTCAGCTAATGTTTTGGACAGCCGGTTGCCGTGACGGGCTGAAGCC
>CAZFFM010000047.1:0-16209 GCA_964517425.1 uncultured Ardenticatenales bacterium
GCAAAAGTAAAAAACGCCAGCGTCCAGGTTGGAACATTGGATAGGCCTGACGAGTGTGCTTTCTCGCTTGCCTCACTTCGTATACTTGGTGTCTTGGTGTCTTGGTGGTAAGGGCAGGGCGCGAATGATTGCAGACGCAAAACTTTGACGCACACTCCTGCCTGCTCGTTACGCCCGGCGAGATGCGTTGCCTCGCAGCGTCTCCACAACGGCCTGCAGGTTAGCTGCCGGCGTCCGGGTTGGAATCACACAGCCAGGGGCCAGGATCAAGCGCCGGCCGGCTGTACCGGCGATGGATTCGCGTACCATGCCGGCCACTTGCGCGGGCGTTCCAGTCTCCAGGAGCCGCAGGTCCAGGCCGGCCATCAGCGCGCGGTTCGTGCGTATCAGGGCTTCTGGCAATGCGGGTGCGGTCTCACGGTCATGCCAGTTTACTGCGTGAATGGGGTACCGGTTCGCCAGATCGAAGAAGACGTCGTGGCCATGCAAATGTAACACGGTTAGCCATGAACGTTCGGCAATGGCCTCTAAGACGATCAGATCGAACGGCTCCCCAAAGCGCGCGTATGCTTCCGGGGTCAAAAAGCGGTGTGAGGCCAATTGGCTGGCAAAGAAAATGCCATCTGCTCCGGCGTCCAGAGACAATTCCGCGTAGTCTGCCATGGTCTCCGCGATGGTTGCCAGGCCGGCTTCGACGAGTTGCGGGGCAGTCTGCAAGTCATCGAGCAGACGGTCACCGACAAGTTTGAAGGCAAGGGTGAGCGGGCTAAAAATCGTCATCAGTAATGGCCAGTCGGGACCGAGGCCGGCGCGAGTCAGATGGATAGCTTGCAGTTCGCGCCCCAGGCTGCCGTCTGTGGGTTCCAGCTTGCGCAGCGATTTCCAGCCTTTGCTGTCTTCGAAAACGGGCTTCACGCGTTGTGGTGGTTTGTGCGGATCGTCAAAGTAAGCGATCTTGGCACCCCACCCTTCCACGCCATACAGTCCGCAAGGGGTAAGTTTGATGATGTCCGGCGTGTATTGGAAAGCGAACATCAGGGTGGCCGAAGCCAGGTCTTCGGGGGTGCGGTCCTGCGTATGAAAATGTCGCCACAGGCTGTAGGGAAGGCGGTCTGTGGATTTTCCCTGCAAGGCAGTTTCTATTCGTTCGCGTTGAGTCATCTCTGTCATGGTGATTCATCCTCTGTTTCGATGAGACAAGTGTTGATCTCCTTCGTTTCTCCCGACAGTATTGTACCACAGGTCTGGCCGGACCTCAACCTGGCCGTCCGTGATGGCCCCATCCTACATTTTGTCTCCAGTTGAGCAATCGTTTGAATTGTGGTATACTCTGCGCAGTGACCTTGTGACTTTTCAGCGCGATGTGTATGCCTGAACTCTGAGACCCGAAGCCTTATGACAACCCAGTGGCCCATCATTGGACATCACCACACCGTTTCGCTGCTCCGGCGCGAAGTCGCGCGGGGCGAGCTGGCTCATGCCTATCTATTGGCCGGCCCCCCGCACATTGGTAAACGGACCTTGAGCAGAATCTTGGCGCAGGCCCTGCTTTGTCAAGGAGATGATCCGCCTTGCGGCGATTGCGATTCGTGTCGTCGCGTCGTTCGCCGCCAACACCCCGACTTGCAGATTCTGGACCTCCTCGCCCAGGCCCGGCTATTGGGTGAAAAACCGTCTTCCGGACACGTCCTCAAAATTGAAACCATACGCAAGGCACAACAAGGGCTTTTTCGCCGTCCCTTGCAGGCCGACCACAAGGTCATCATCATCCCGGAGGCACATTTGATGACCACGGCTGCGGCCAATGCCTTTCTAAAAACGCTCGAAGAACCGCCTCCGTATGCTCTCCTTCTCCTCACCACCACGCAGGTAGAAGACCTTCTGCCAACCACCGTGTCCCGTTGTCGGGTCGTACCGTTGCATCTGTTGCAGATTACAGAAATCGAGACTGCTCTGCAACGACCTCCCTGGCAACTGGAGCCGACGCGCGCCAGCCTCCTGGCACACCTCTCCGGCGGACGGATTGGCTGGGCGATCAGGGCACATGAAGACCCGGCGGTACTCGAAGACAGGCAGGAAACGCTGGAGACCCTGCAACAGGCGTTGGCCGGCGATGATCTGGAGCGGATGGAAATCGCCGAGCGGATGGCGCGGCTTTCCGACCAGGGGATTGAAACGCTCGCTACCTGGTCCACTTGGTGGCGAGATTTGCTCCTCCTTCAAAGCGGGGCAAGCAATGGCCTGACCAACGTGGATCGGCATGATGAGCTGGCTCAAGTTGCTCGTGTCTGGGGCCTGGCGGAGACGCATTCGGCCCTCTCTACCCTCCAGAAGACAATCTCCGCCCTGGAGCGCAACGTGAATGCGCTTCTGGCCTGGGAAGCCTTCCTCCTCTCCTTTCCCGAATCGGAGAATTCACGGGCGTGACGAAGCCACGCTACGGGGTCATACCCCGCGTGCTCTGCTTTCTGGAACGTGACGATCTGGTGCTGCTGCTGCATGGCGCGCCCACCAAGCGGTTGTGGCCGAATCGCTACAACGGCATCGGCGGCCATGTCGAACGTGGCGAGACGCCGATGGAGGCCGCCCGCCGCGAGATACTGGAAGAGGCCGGCCTGAAGGTGGACCGTCTGCTCTTGCACGCCATCATCCACGTGGAGCGTGAAGGAAAAGAGACCGGCGTACTCCTCTTCGTTTTCACCGGCTCCGCACCGTTGGGCGAAGTCCGACCCTCGGAAGAGGGCACCCTCCATTGGATTCCCAAAGATCACGCCTTGAAACTGGACCTGGTCAGTGATCTGCCCTGGCTGCTCCCCAAGTTGTGGTCCCTGCCTGCTTCGTCTCCCCCATTCTTCGCCCGTTATTTTGAAGATGGTGAGGGGAAGGTTCACGTAAGGAACTTGTAACACAACCGTAAGGTTTTCGTAACATTCCCCTGCCGAAAAGGACTACAATAAAAGCGAAATGACACGACCGAATCGTGTCCCTGCTTTGACACCGATGCTCCTGGCAATGATGGCTGCGATGATTGGGTTGCGGCGGGCCGCGCCATGAGGGAGAAATCAACAGATGAACAAACCGATGCGAGAAAATCAATCCACCCGAACTATCCAGAGGAAGAGAAGCAAGTCGTCTCGCCCCTCCCTACGCCCTTCGCGCCCCCCACGATCCCGTTCCTTCTTTGCCATTCTGGGCGCACTCATCCTACTGATCATCGTCGGAGCCGGTGGGACGCTGTATGCGGCGCACCTGGAGAACAGCGACTCGTTCTGCACATCCTGCCACACGGAACCAGAGTCAACTTTCTTCCAACGTACGCAAGCAGCCAATAGCACCGATTTAGCCTCGGCCCATAGCCTGAAAGGCGTGCATTGCATCCAGTGTCACAGTGGCGGTGGTATGATGGGCCGGCTTGACGGCATGAAGCTGGGAGCCCGTGACCTTTCGGTCTACTTACAAGGGAATTATCGCCAGCCGTCTGTTCTAACGAAACCTTACGGCGATGTGCAGTGTGTGAAATGCCACGAAAACATCTACCAGGACCGCAGCTTCAATAACCACTTTCATAAACTGTTGCCGCAATTGACCAAGGTGTTTCCCGGCGAAAGCATTACCTGCGTCGAGTGTCACCAGGGGCATAGCACAACAGGGGAACAGAAGCTGGCCTTTTTGAATCGCGATACGACCGGCCAGGTTTGCCAGAAGTGTCACCGTGTCGCCGGCGCGGGTGAAGAGGGCGAAGGGGGTAGATAGGTTACATCCCCTTCTTGCGTATCCCCTGCAGGTCAATCTGGGTGCGCAACAAGGTAACTTCCTCCACCGTAGGAGCCGGGGTCACTAAAATTGTTTCCGGCAGGATCAGGTCGAATCCGGTGTTGTCCCGGACTTCCTCGAGTGTGACCCCCGGGTGTATGGAAACCAAGCGCATCGCGCCGCTTTGCGGCTCAAAATCCATCATCGCCAGGTTGGTGACTATGCAGTCCATGCGTTTCTTCACGTTCGGGTGATGACCGGGTAGGGTGATGAAGTCTACGCTTTCGGGAAGGCGGTTGCGTTCGTGGCGCGGCAGCCAGATGATGATCCGCCCAACGGTATGGCAAAGGATCGCCTGGCCGGCCCCGCCTGTCAACCGAACCTTGGGACGTTCGTAATCTTCGCCAATCGCACTGGTGTTCACGTTTCCCAGGCGGTCAATCTGCACCCCGCTGAAAAAGGCCGCGTCTATCAACCCCCGTTGGGCATACTCGAACAGGCGAAGTAAATTACTGGTCTTCGTCGCCCCCTCGGCCAAGGCAAAGTATTCGGTGGTCAGGGCGTAGCGCGTTGGCCGGGCATCAATGCCCTCCAAATTGACGCAAATGAGGCCTGGGGCATGGGTTGCCCGCGCCAGTTGAATAGCCATTACAGGGATCATCGAAGACACACCGTGCATGACCCGTTCGTCGTTGCGCAGGGTATGGGACAAGGCGCTGACCATCAATTCATCCGGTGTGAAATCGGTTGCTGGTTCCATCATGAGGTTCTCTCCATCCGCCACATTCAAACGCGCAGAGCAAACACTGCCTTCACGCCGCCAACGGCCTCCAGGTACGTTTCGTGATCGGGAGCGTCATGCACGTAGCGATCCAGATAAGATCGGAAGCCCTCGGCAGTTTTGCCGGCTTTCAGATACTCCAGAGTATGTGCTTCATCAAAATTATACTTGTCAGGGCATCCGGCCGGATGCGCTCCGTAGGGGACCTCGACGAGCGCGGTCGTTAGAAATCCGGGGAAGGTTGTGCGCTCCGGCGTGCGCCGGATTTCTTCTTCCGGCACGATCTTCTCGACGGTGACGATCACGCGGTCGGCCGCTTCGGCGATCACGTCGTCCCAGCTCGCCCCAACGATTTGCACGTTACCGGCACGGTCGGCACGGCTCCCATGAACGAGGGCTACGGTCGGCTTCAATGCCGGCACGAGCATCACTTCTTCGCCATCCCACGTGAAAGGCCGATATTCGGGATGACGTGCCAACAGGTCGGACCCGAACAATCCCTTGATCGGCAAAAAGGGTAAGCCCCATGCCGCAGCCCGTAACCCGGAAGAGATGGCGAAGCAGGCACTCTCATTGAATTGGAGCGTGCCTTGTTCCACTGCACGCCGGAAATTGGGGGCTAGCCCGTATCCTTCGAAGCCGATGTAGGCGCCGGAGACCTCACGCACGCAACCGGCTCCCACCAGGATGTCAACCGCTATGCCGTGGGCGGAAACGATGATCTTCAAATCGCGCTTGCCCTGGCGGATGATCTCTCGGATCAAGGCCATCGGCACACTCTCGAAGAAGGAGCCGCTGATCGCCAATACGTCGCCGTCTCGTACCAGGCTGGCGGCTTGTGACAGAGTCGTTACCTTGTCCATTGCCGTACTCCTCTCCTATTCAACCGGTCGGGTGGTACAAATAAGTATAGTCCCCGTCCGCCACTTTGTCAACTTTTCTTCGAGAAAGGGGTGTCCGTCATTTTTTTGCGCGGCAATTCTCTCAAATGAACCACAAAGACACGAAGAACAACCAGGTTGAATGTTTCGACCTGGACACTGGCGTGTTTTGTTTTTGCCACGGATTTTCACGGAAACATCAGCAAGCATAGATGAAAATCTGTGGAAATCCGTGCAATCTGTGGCTGAAAATGCTGTATACTTCGTGTCTTTGTGTCTTGGTGGTGAGGGCAGGGCGTGAATGATTTCAGACGCAAAACTTTGACGGACACCCTCGAGAAAGAGCCGGTCAGCACTTGTCCACGTACTTTTGCGTACGGTCTCGATTTTGCCAGCCACGAGGCAACCCCAGCGGATACCCGACCATCTTGGCCAGGTCTCCCCAGAAGCGAATCAAGGGCACCCAGAGGATGGCATACGCGCGTTGCACCTTGGGCAGCGCCGGCAATGCCGGGCGCAGCCGGCGATATGGGGCGGACGTGTATGCGGCCACGCCGGCTGCCAGTCCAACCCACCCCACCCACGTGCGCCGTACCAGGGCCAGGCGGAGCAGTACCGGTGCCGCAAGGAGATAGGTCGCATAGCGAACCAGATGGCGTTTCGGCCAGAGCAGCCCCTCGCCGTCGCCAAAAGCATAGTTGCGGTACTGCCGCCAGAAGGCCGCCAGGCCGGGGCGCGGGCGGAAGTGAACGACCGCCCGCGGAGCATACACCACGCGATATCCGTGTCGCATTACGGCCAGGTCGAAGAGGACATCCTCGGAGTAGTCCATCCATTCGGGGTAGCCACCGACTGCCTCCCACACTTCACGACGAAAGGCGACCGAACGGCTGGATGGCAAGAACCGCCCATCCCTAAACTCGGCCGGCGTGGGTAAAACCGTTGCGGCCATAGCCACCTCGAAGGTCGTCTGCGGGTCGGGCAGAAAGATGCCGGAAACGAAGTCGGGCGGAGCGTCCGATTCTTCGAAGAAGGGCGCGGTGATTTCGGCCAGCCAATCGGGGTCCAGCCGCACGCCGGCATCGGTCGCGGCGATGATGTCGCCGGTGCTGGCGGCAATGGCTACGTTCCGTCCCGCCGAGATGTTGCAGCCCTGCTCCACGATGACTTGCAACGGCAGGCGGTCGTTGTATGCGCGGATGCGGCCGGCTGTGCCATCGCTGGAGCCGCCATCCACAATGACGACTTCGTCGGGCTGGCGCGTTTGGGCAGCGAGGCCGTCCAGCAGTGCGTGGATGCTTTCGGCTTCATTGTAGACCGTAGCGATGACGGTGATACGCGCGGTCATGTCGCTAAGGCCCTCGCGATTCTGGCGGCGACGGCGGCGTTGTTGAGCAACAGAGCGATGTTGGCCCGCAAGGTCTGCCCCTGGGTGTGCTCGTGCAGGTAGGCGAGCAGGAAGGGCGTGATTTCCTTGCCCTTGATTTGCCGTGCCTCGGCCTCGGCCAGGGCCCGAGCGATGTCCGCTTCCATGCCGGTCTCGTCGAGCGCCTCCTCTTCGGGGATGGGCACGGCGACGACAAGGCCGCTTTCCAGGCCCAGACTCCGCTGGGCGGCAGCGATGCTCGCTACGTCGGCCGGTGCGTTCGCGCGAACGTCTACGGGCAGGCCGCTGTGGCGGACGTAGAAGGCCGGCAGCTCGTCGCTCCGGTAGCCGACGACCGGCACGCCCCACGTCTCCAGCCATTCGAGTGTGCGAGGCAAGTCGAGGATTTCTTTGGCTCCGCTGCAAACGACGACAACGGGGGTGCGCGCCAGCTCGGCCAGGTCGGCGGAGACATCCTGAGGGTGGCCACGATGTACGCCGCCGATGCCGCCGGTGGCAAAGACGCGGATGCCGGCACGGTGCGCGATCCACATTGTGGCGGCGACGGTGGTCGCGCCGTCCTCCGCACGGGCCACAGCGAGGGGCAAGTCGCGGCGGCTGACCTTGCGCACGTCGCTGGCGGTGGCCAGATGCTCCAGGTCGTGCCGGTCCAGGCCGACGCGCAGCACGCCGCCCAGCACGGCGATGGTTGCCGGCACAGCCCCCTCCGCGTGTACCCGTTCCTCGATGGCCAGTGCTGCTTCCAGGTTCTGCGGATAGGGCAGACCGTGAGCGATGACCGTCGACTCCAGGGCGACGACGGGCCGGCTCTCACGAAGAGCGGCTTGAACGGTTGCGTTGATTTGTAGTGTTTTCATGGATGATCCTTGTAACTGGAGATGGTGGGTTGCTCCGATGAACCGACGTAGTTTGTGCTGTGTTGAGGCGGCGGCTGAGCGACTGGCGTGGCTTGCCTCTCCTCCGACTGAGGCGCGAGCTGTTCGCAACCTGCTCGATAGGCCTGTGCAAACAGCGCTGCGCCGACCAGGGTTAGATACAACCCTACGGCGACGGTAACAAAGGGCACGAAGATGCACAAGATGATCGTCAGGTAGAGGAATTGCATGATGAACGACAAGGCAAAATAGACTCCCAGCACCAGAGCGTATGAAATCAGGAAACCACCCAAGTTGGCACGGAAGATGGGCCAAAACTCCCGAAAGTGGAAAGCGGCGGCGAAACGGTCTTTGGCCACCACGTGTCCGGCAGCAACGGGATAGAATATGCCGGTCACAACCATGACCAGCATAGCCACGCTCATGAGAGCAAAACCGCCCATCATGCCAGCAAACTGCGCCGAGAACATCGTGAGGTTATCTCCACCTCCGCTTTGCAAAAAGGCAAGAATCATCGGGCCAACCATCAGTGCGTAGCCGGCAATGAAAATCAGGCCTGCCGGCAGCATGTAGACAAAGCCAACCGCAAAAAGCTTCCCTCCGTCGCGAAAGAATTGGCCCCAATCGTCCCACTCCGGCAGATAGGGCCGGCCATTTTCCAGGATGATTCTCTTCATGATTTGGGCGCAGTACCCGATGAAGAATATGCCCGGTATAAACGGAATGACGAAGCCAAGAAGGGAAATCAGAAAGGCCACCGACAGCTTCTGTTTCCATTTCTCGTCTTGAAATGGGAAGGCAAGCACGTCCTTGATTGTATCGCTCGTGAATACCTGGGCCATCTTGTCTCTCCTTTCTGCCACACGCCATTGCGCATTCGTCGTTGCGGTCAAACCGCTGGCTGGCCGTGACGCGCCGGTTTCAGATCACCAACTGGTCGTAAAGCTGCTCCAGATTCATCTCCGGGCAGACGGTGTCCTCGCACTTCAGGGTCAGGGTGGCGGCGGAAGCGCCGAGGCGCACCGCCTCGTCCACGGGGAAGTCGTTGAGCAGGCCAAAGACGACGCCGGCGCTGAAGGCGTCGCCGGCACCGGTGTAGTCCACGACGTGGCAACGGATCGCCGGCACGTGTCCACTTTCGGAAGAGGTGGCATAGCACAGGCCGGCCTCGGCCAGGGTGACGATGGCCAGCCGAACCCCCTTGGTCACCAGGCACTTGGCCGCCTCTAACGCTTCTTCGCGATTCGTCACCGGTTGGCCGCACAGCGCGGTTGCTTCCGCCTCATTCGGCGTGATCATGGTCAATCTTTGCAGCCAGGGAGCTAGAGAGGGAGCCAACGTAGCCGAAGTCGGGTCTGCCCCAACCGGAACGTTATACTGCTCGGCAAGCCGAAAGAGGGTAGAGAGCGCCTGACCACCCAGGTTCGCATCCATCACGATCCAATCTGCATCACGAAACCAACTTCGGTGACGATAGATATAGTCAGGGGTGATGTGGCGGGTCACATCCATGTCACTTACGGCCCAACGAGGCAGGCCGCGGTCATCCAGCACGGAGACGTACGTGGCTGTGCGCGACTCTGTGGCCACTTGCACTTCGCTCACGTCCACACCACACGCTGCGGCAGCGTTCAACGCGGTCAAGCCAAACTCGTCATTGCCCACCGCGGAAAGGAACTTGGTGGAGATGCCCAAGCGGGCCAGATTCTCGGCAACATTACGCGCTACTCCTCCGGGAGCGACGCGTACCTTTCCGGGGATGGGAGTGCCGGGGGCTAAAGGCTGTGTAGCCCACCCCTTCACGTCAATGGCCGTAGCGCCTACAACAAGCACGTTGGGGTCCGGATGGGTAGGCATGGGGCAACCTCCTGTTTGTGTTGCGTCTTGCGTGCTCTTTCGCGCCGTGCCGCTGCGACTGCCAACAGCCAATGACTTGCAGTGCCCTGCTCTAACCGCTACACAAGCCGTTCGCGTATTTTCGAGCTGCTGTAATCGAGTATGCTGACCACGATGGCAATGGCCCACACCGCCACACCGGCGTCATCATAACGGAGCAGGCGGATCCATTGCATTAACAAGAAACCGATGCCTCCTCCTCCGACCATCCCAATGATGGTGGACATACGCACATTGATATCCCAGCGGTAAACGCTCCAGGCAATGTAGGGAGGGATAATTTGGGGCACTACAGCGTAGATGATTGTCTGGAGCCGGTTTGCGCCTGTTGCCGTGATTGCTTCGATGGGGCCGGTGTCGATCCCTTCAATCGATTCGGAGAACACCTTTCCCAGGGCCGCAATTGTGTGGACGGCCAGGGCCATCGTGCCGGCGAAGGGCCCCAGTCCAACCCAGACCACAAAAATGATGGCCCAAATGAGTGGTTCAATGGAACGGGTGATGTTCAGAATCGCCCGTGTGGTGTAGTAGATGCTCAGCGACACGGGACTAAAACTCATCAGGTTGCGGGCAGCGAGGAAGCTGATGGGAAAGGCCACGATAATCCCAAAGGAAGTGGCCATCAAAGCCAGGAAGATCGTCTCCACAATTTTGGCTATGGTCAGTTTCAGGGTCTGGCTGGGCATCCAATTTCCCTCAGGCCAATGAACGCGCACTTCGATGTGATGAATCTGAGGTCTATCGCGCATATCTTCGGGGACGGCCAGGGGAATCTGGGTTTCGACCTGGAATGATCCTTGCGCATCTGTGCGGAAACGAAGGTACTGCCCTTCCTGACGTACGAAGAATTGCTGGCCGATGGGGTTTTCCCACCACACTTCACCCGGCCAATCGGGACGGAAGCCGGTGCCGGTGAGGGTGATGCGCTCGCCGATGGCGGCACAATTACTGGAGAGGTGGATCTGTGGCTTGCCTTCGGGCTGTGGTTCGGCGGAAGGGGGCGTGTCGGAGCAGGGAACCTGCATGACATCGCGCCCGATTTCGGAGATTTCGGGACGGGTGAAGGCGGCAGGGATCGGCCAGAGTATGTCCGTCACCAATGGCTTGATACTTCCCACGCCCTCGACCAATTTCATGGGGGCGATTTCGGTCGTTTGCCAGGCCACCGCGTAGACGAGGAAGGCAGCGAGGAGGAAGGGAACAGCCAACCTAGTCTTCCCGCCCTGCGCGCGGCGATAGGCATCCCACGCGCCCAGGAGCCAGAAAGCGAGCAACACGAAGAGAAGCAATCTGGCATCTCTCCAAACCAGAAGGCCGGCAACAACCACAACGGTGGTCAGGAAAGTTATGCCGAGACGACGATCTCCCAAATAGGCTTGGCCCAGGCCTGGAATGAATAAGGAGAGCAATCCTGCCAGCAGGGGATTTTTCTTCCGGTTCACAGCGTTATTCCCTCACATTATCTCGACGCGTACAGCGTCTTCACCATAGATTTTCTTGAAACGGTCTTCGTCAATTTCTGCAGGTAGGCCCTCGAACACCAATTTGCCGTCTTTGAGGGCAATAATGCGTGTGCCATAGGCCCGGGCCAGGCTGAGGAAGTGCAGACTGCACATGATGGTCACGCCATCCTGTTTGTTCAGGGCTTCCAGGTACTGCAGGACGGAATGAGATGTGGAGGGGTCCAGACTGGCTACCGGTTCGTCGGCGAGCATCAGGCGGGGTTCCTGCATCAGCGCCCGCGCGATCCCCACACGCTGCTGTTGGCCGCCGCTGAGCGCGTCTGCGCGGTTGCCGGCCTTGTCGGCAATGCCCACCCGTTCCAGATTTCGGGTAGCGCGCTGCATGTCTTCTCGTGAGAATTGTCCTATCAGGCTGCGCCAACTGCTGACATAGCCCAGCCGGCCGGACAAGACATTGGTCAAGACCGAAGAGCGTTTCACCAGATTGAATTGCTGGAAGATCATGCCAATCTGACGGCGGATGCGGCGCATCTCGTCCAGAGAGGCGGCGGTAATATCGGTGCCATCCCAGAGGATGCGCCCGGAGGTCGGCTCTACCAGGCGATTTATGCAGCGCAGTAGGGTCGACTTGCCCGATCCGCTTAGGCCGATGATGACCAGGAACTCGCCATCCTGGACTGTGAAGCTCACATCGTCCAGGGCGCGTGTACCATCTTCATAGACTTTGATGAGGTGTTCGATTTTTAGCACGAGAAATCACCTTTTTTGGGGTTTCGAGTTTTGTGTTGCGTATTTCGTATTGCGTGAAACGTGATACGTGCTGCGTAAGGCCGTCCGTCTTGCAGTCTTTACGCAATACGCATGACGTTTCACACCGTTCGTCATTCATCATTTTGCATTCATCGTTCTAGCGTCGCGCCCCGCCATTTTCATCCTTGGGGCGAGCAATCGCGCATGTTGACTGCTTTGAAAATAGCGGTCAGTCATCAGGTGCCAGCCGGTGTGCGCAAGGAGGGGGCACGGCATGCCGTGCCCCCTGGACGACATAGCTACAGAAAATCCACGTCTATTTCGGCTTGGACAGGTCTGAAACGTTCACGCCAGCAACATCTAACGTCTGGCGGAAGGGGTCGTAGAAACTATCGGTCTTTTCCACCAGCCCTCCAATTTCATAGACGGTTTTGAGCGCGGCTTTGCCTTCGTCGGTACCTGCGATCTCGAGTAGGGCCTTCTGAATCTTGGTGCGCATCTCCGGGGGCAAACTCTTGGAAACGCTGACCGTGTCGTTAGGAATCTCGGGAGATTCAACGATGGCCACAACCTTGTCCTTTACGTCGGGGAAGTCTTTCTCGATCGTACCCCGTGCGTCTACGTAGGTCGCACCGCCGTCACAGTCACCCTTGTACACGGCCAAGACCACGTTGTTGTGTGATCCCGCTTCGGTGGTTTGTTTGAAGTCTTTGTCCGGGTCAATGCCGGCGGCTTGGAACATCACCCGAGGGATGACGTAACCGGACGTAGATGCGGGATCCACCCAGCAGAAGGTCTTGCCCTTGAGGTCTTCCAGCTTCTTGATGCCACTATCAGCCCGAACGATAATCTGGCCCTTGTAGAAGGGTCTGCCGAAGCGTACTGTGACCAGGATCACGTCCACGCCATATTTCTCGTGCGCCAAGATGTAGCCAAATGTGTTCAGCCAGCCAATCTGGACTTTGTCGGTGCCCATCGCTTCGATGACCGCGGAAAAGCTGGTGGCCACATTGGCTTTGACCGTCAGACCGGTCTTATCTGAGAGCAGCTTGGCGATTTCGTCACCACCGGCGATGATCTCCTGTGTGTCGCCCGACGGAACGAAGGACATGATGATTGGGTTGTCCGCCGTACCCAATGCGGGCGGTTTGGCCGGGGCACAGCCAATAATCAGGACAGAGAGCATCGCCACAGCGATCCCCAACAAAATAATCTTCTTCATCTTTCTTTTTCCTCCTTGAAGATAACGTTCCTTTGAACATCTCTCCCGTGTGCTCATTGATCACTCATAGGCGACCGGCGTGACCACCGAGAGACCATGTTGACGGTACAGCCCCACGCAAACCGGTTCGTTTGATGTGCTTCACCTCCTTATGATGAACATGGTAATACGGCTTGGGCGCCCATGCGAAGAATTCGATCCCTACGCAAGCACGCCTTGATTACTGCAACTTGATGTCCAGCAATTGCGCAGCCTGGCGCACTGGATCGAAGAACGCATCACCACCGGGCGCTTCCGTCAGCCCCTCGATGGAATAAAGGTTCTTCAGCGCCTCTTTACCCTGGTCTGTGCCGGCAATATCGAGCAGGGCTTTCCGGACCTGATCCTGCATCTCGGCCGGCAGGTCTTTGGCGAAAGTGACCGTATCATTCGGAATCTTGTCTGTTTCGGCGATGACGCTCACTTTGTCACGCACGTCGGGGTAGTCCTTTTCCACAGCACCCCGGGCATCTACGTAGGTAGCGCCGGCGTCGCAATCGCCATTGTAGACCGCCAGCACCACGTTGTTGTTGGAGCCGGCTTCCGTGGTGTGGGTGAACATGTTCTCCACATCATACCCCTTGCTGATCAGCATAGCCTTGGGGAAGATAAAGCCCGCCGGAGAAGCAACATCCACCCAGCACATCGTCTTGCCTTTCAGGTCGTCCAACGTCTTGATGCCACTATCAGCACCGACGATGATCTGCCCTTTGTAGAAGAAGTTCCCGAAGCGAATAGTGATCAAGCCGATTTCTGCGCCGTACTTCTCGTGGGCTTGCACATAACCGAAGGGGGGCAGCCAGCCGATGTGGGCCTTGCCAGTGCCCATCGCTTCGACGACGGCGGTGTAGCTGGTGGCTACGTTGCTTTCCACGGTGAGGCCAGTCTTTTCGGAAAGGAGCTTTGCCAGAGTCTCTCCACTCACGGTGATGGCTTGTGTGTCCCCGGAGGGAACGAAGGACATGATGAGAGGATTGTCTTTGGTACCTAATGCCGCTTTGCCTGTACTACAACCAACTAGGGTAAGTGCAAGAACCAGTCCTGCAAGTGTTGCTAAGAGTATCCACCGTTTCATAATGCTTATCTCCTCCTTTGCGGGATCGTCTGATTGTGTTCATACAAATCACCATCCAACGAACTTGGTTGCTACGCAGCCCCCGAGATGCGCGCCACACTTGCGTAGCAAGCAAAATCTCTACCTCAATGATACACGATTTTGGTATAGAAATCAAGGGGGGTCATGAATCCCCTCCCCCTCGACCGAGAGCTTGTGGGTGCAAACACCGTCCGGCACGGCGCAATCCGCCGCCTCGACCAGCAACATCCTTCCAGGAGATCTGGAGGCTGTGGAACAGTGTCAACAAACCTACATACCCAAATCCACACGCATATAGCAGCAAAAAGGGCACAGCAAACAGGTTGCCTTTGTGTAGGGCAATCGCGATTCCGCTCCCCGCGTAAAAACTCAGGGCAAGTTCGGTCAGCACGGTCGGCGTGATTGCAGAGAGTACGTAATCTTTTCCCGCCCAGCGATCATGGCGATTTTCCAGGCCAAATTTCGGAGTGCGCCGGAATTGATTGGGATATCCCGCTAAGGCTTCGTACACTGCAACACAGTTGCTCACGGCCACGCCCGTTCCCAGCAGCATCAACATGGGTAGCAAGCGGAATCGATCCTTCCAACCGGCATAGAGCGCGCGCTGGGCAGCGGCATAGAGAATGGGTGGCCCCAGGCTGGCCAGGCTCAGGTAGGCCAGCGGCAGATGAACGGACCAGTTCCAAAGCATCAAGGGGACGGACGTTAGCAGCAACAGAATCATAAGGGGGTGGACGAAATAGCCGGTCAAGTGCAAAATACCTTCTATCCGCTTGAAGAGTGGCTCCTTGGAACCCAACACCTCCGCGTGCAAAAGGCGGGCGCATTGTATGGAACCTTTGGCCCACCGAAACTGTTGCCGCTTGAAGGCTGTGATTTGCGCGGGGATTTCGGCAGGCGCGTCGACGTCCGGCAGGTACAAGGAATGCCAGCCGGCCAGTTGCGCCCGATAACTCAAGTCCAGGTCTTCGCAAACAGTATCGCCACGCCAGCCGCCGGAATCTTCGATACAAGCACGTCGCCAAAGGCCGGCCGTGCCATTGAAGTTCATGAACAGGCCGGAGCGGTGTCGCGCGGTCTGTTCGACGACAAAGTGACCGTCCAGGGCCAAGGCCTGCGCGCGCGTGATGACCGAATAATCGCGATTGAGGTGACTCCACCGGGTCTGCACAAACCCCAGCTTCGGTTGGGTGACAAAGTAAGGAACGGTGCAGCGCAAGAAGTCGGGGGAGGGCACAAAGTCGGCATCGAATATGGCAATGATCTCACCCCGTGCGTCGGCCAACCCTGCTTGCAGGGCGCCGGCCTTGAAGCCATGCCGTTCCTTTCGATGCCGTAAGGATATATCAACGCCTCGCGCGCGATGCCAAGCGACCCGTAGCATTGCGCGAGCTGTGGTCTCGTCACCGGAATCATCCAGAATCTGGATTTGCAGCCGGTCGCGAGGGTAGTCAAGGGCGGCGACAGCGTTAATTACCCGCTCGATTACATATCGTTCGTTGTAAGTGGGCACCTGCACGGTTACACAAGGCCAATCAACCACTTCGGGCAGGGACATACGTTCTCCTCGTCGTTGAAGATAGAGGAAGGTAAGGATGAGTTCGTTGATTCCGTAGATCGCCAACAATACCGCAGCGAGTATGTAAGAGACATAGATTAGCAGCAACAAATACTCTCCCCCTTGACTGGTTGACGTACAGTATATCACAAGTTGTGCCTGGTGACAAACTCAGCCTGGGACGGGGGGGGAATCCGGGGGGTAGGGGGTGCCCGTCATATTATTGCGCGGCAACTCTTGAAGTGAACCACGAAGACACGAAGGCACAAAGAACAACCAGGTTGAATGTTTCGACGTTGGAACTGGAGTCTGGCGAAAATCATTTTGACCGTATGACACGGCATTTTCAGCCACAGATTGCACAGATTTTCATCTATTTTTTCTGGTTCTTCCGTGAAAATCCGTGACCATCCGTGGCAAAAACAAAAAACGCCAGTGTCCAGCTTGGGAGATGAGATAAGCCCGACGAGCAGGCTCTCTCGCTTGCCCCACTTTGTATGCTTCGTGT
>CAZFFM010000048.1:0-16048 GCA_964517425.1 uncultured Ardenticatenales bacterium
ATTCAACCTGGTTGTTCTTTGTGCCTTCGTGTCTTCGTGGTTCATTTGAGAGAATCGCCGCGCAAAAGAATGACGGACACCCTTGACCTTGCTCAAATTGACAACCTGCAGCGTTCTGTAGTACAATTGTGGCAGATGGAAAAGAGAAAACGCCCATACAGATCATCAAGGGAGTTGGAAAATGAAGAGCGTTGGTAACATGCTGCGATCGAAAGGGAGCGACATTTGGTCGGTTGCGCCGGATGATACTGTTTATGACGCCCTGAAGCTGATGGCAGAAAAGAATGTTGGGGCTGTCCTGGTGTTTGACGAAGGGTGCTTGGTGGGCATCATGTCTGAGCGCGACTATGCCCGGAAAGTGATTCTTCATGGAAAAGCAGCTCCGACCACAAAGGTTCGGGAAATCATGACCCCGCGGGTCATCTGCGTGCGTACCGATCAGAGGGCCGAAGAGTGTATGGCGATTATGACCGACAAGCACGTGCGCCACTTGCCGGTTATCGAGAACAACGAAATCGTCGGTGTGCTTTCCATTGGCGACGTGGTTAAAGCGGTTATATCCGACCAGGTCTTCATCATTGAGCAACTTGAAAACTACATCACGGGAGGCACCTCTTGAACAAGTCAACGGCTGACAACGACACCTCTTCGGACTTCATCAGGGAAACGATTGTCCGAGATCTGGAAACAGGCAAATTTGGCGGCAAAGTGCAGACGCGTTTTCCGCCCGAACCAAACGGGTATTTGCACATCGGGCACGCCAAATCTATCTGCCTCAATTTTGGTGTCGCGAACGAGTTCAGTGGACTGTGCAACCTGCGATTCGACGATACCAACCCCAGCAAAGAGGAAATCGAATACGTGCAATCGATCGAGGAGGATGTGCGGTGGCTTGGTTTCGATTGGGACGATCGCCTGTTCTTTGCCTCAGACTACTTTGACCGGCTCTATGATTTTGCCGTGCAACTGATCGAGAGCGGTGACGCCTATGTTTGCGACCTGAGCGCCGACGAGATCCGGGCGTATCGAGGAACGCTGACCGAGCCGGGCCGGGAGAGCCCCTACCGGAACCGCTCCGTCGAAGAGAACCTGGATTTGTTCGAGCACATGCGTGCCGGCGAATTTGAAGACGGCAGCCGCGTGCTCCGCGCGAAAATTGACATGGCCTCACCGAACCTGCTGATGCGCGATCCGGTTATGTACCGCATTCTCCATGCTACACACCACCGCACGGGGGACGAGTGGTATATCTATCCCATGTACGATTTCGCGCACGGCCTTTCGGATTCCATTGAAGGGGTGACGCATTCGCTCTGTACCCTCGAATTCGAAAACAATCGTCCGTTGTACGACTGGTTTCTGGACCGGCTCGGCGTTTATCACCCCCAACAAATCGAATTTGCTCGCCTCAACCTGACCTACACCCTCCTTAGCAAGCGAAAACTGCGGAAACTGGTGGAGCAAGGGTATGTGAATGGATGGGACGATCCCCGAATGCCGACGCTTTCGGGACTGCGGCGGCGTGGATATACACCGGAAGCCATCCGGAATTTCTGCGACCGCATCGGTGTGGCCAAGACAAATAGCACTATCGAAATTGACCTGCTCGAACACCTCGTTCGCCAAGACTTGAATCTGCGGGCGCCTCGTGTGATGGCAGTGTTGAATCCGCTACGCGTGGTCATAGACAATTACCCGGAAGACCAGGTCGAGGAGTTGGATGCCGAAAATAATCCGGAGGATGCCGGCATGGGGTCGCGCAAGATTCCCTTCTCACGTGTCCTTTACGTTGAACGGGATGATTTCATGGAGGATCCACCCAGAAAGTGGTTCCGGCTGGCTCCTGGACGAGAGGTTCGCTTGAAGCATGCCTATTACGTTACCTGCACCCGTGTGGTCAAAGATGAAAACGCCGGCGAGGTGATAGAGTTGCATTGCACGTACGATCCGAAAACTCGTGGCGGCGCTTCCCCCGACGGACGCAAGGTCCGCGGAACATTGCACTGGGTATCGGCAGCCCATTCCCTTGATGCGGAAGTGCGTCTGTATGATCGCCTCTTTGCAAGCCCTAACCCGGATGATGTTGAAGAAGGGGCAGATTTTATGGCCAACCTGAATCCGAATTCTGTGGACATTTTGAGATCGAGTAAGATGGAACCGAGTCTGGCCGGCACATCCCCCGGTACGCGCTACCAATTCCTCCGCAAAGGCTATTTCTGCGTTGATCCCGACAGCAGCGAAGGTTCGCTGGTTTTCAACCGCACAGTCTCCCTGCGTGACTCGTGGGCCAAAATCAAGCGCGGGCTGAACAAAGGGCAGGGTAAATAAGTTGCGATACATAGACTCATCAGCCCGTCACGACAACCGGTTTGTACGAATTAGGAGAACGGTGTGAGAGAGAATTTGCTATACAACAAGAAAGACCGCGTGGCTACGATCACGATCAACCGGCCCAATGTCCGCAACGCAATTAGTCTGGCAACGATGGCTGAATTGGAATCTGTGGTCACGGACCTGGAGACCGACGGCGAGGTGATGGCCGTAATCTTGACCGGTTCCGGGGAAAAAGCCTTTGTGGCGGGCGGCGATCTGAAAGAGTTTCGCAGTCTGCGTACCGTACACGATGGTCGGAAGATGTCCCTGCGCATGGGCAACATTTTGCAGCGCCTCCACCATCTGGAGGTGCCGGTCATTGCGGCCATCAACGGGGACGCGTACGGCGGTGGATGCGAGACGGCATTGGCTTGTGACCTGCGATTGGCCGCACCCCACGCCCGCCTTGGTTTCCGGCAGATTGTGTTTGGCGTGACCCCCGGTTGGGGAGGGGGCCAGCGCCTGATGCGTTTGGTTGGCCAGTCCAAGGCGCTCGAGTTGCTGCTCACCGGCGCGACTCTCACGGCTGACGAAGCCTTGGCCATTGGCCTGATTGACCGTGTGGTGGCCGAGGGCAACGTGCTCGACGCTGCGCATCAACTGGCCAACCAAATTGCCGGTCGTGCGCCGCTGGCCGTCCGCTACATCAAGCGCGCGCTGACCCGTGGAGCGGACATGCCGCTTGACGCAGCCATCGCCTTCGAGGCCGAGCTCTTCTCCGTTACCTGGGGCTCGGAAGATCATTGGGAAGCAGAGCAAGCCTTCTGGAATAAGAAGGCCCCTCAATTCAAAGGAGAATGAGCCGGTCGCTACTTCCGCCCGCTCAACATCACGCCGCCCAGAATCAGGCCCATGCCGGCAAATGTGCGCAGGCCGGGATGCTCGCCGAGCAGCAGCACCCCCCACATGATCGCGGTAATCGGGAGCAGGTAGGTGACCAACGACATTTGCGTGGCCCGAATCTGCTTCAGCAGCCGGTAGTAGATGAGGTAGGCGATCCCTGTGCCCATCACGCCCAACGCAGCAATCGAACCGAGCGCGGCAGCGGAGGGCATGGCCGGCAGCGGCTGGCGCGTGACCACGATGATCAGGGCCAGCAACAGTGCGCTCATCGTCAATTGCCCCGCGGCGGCGACTTCGGCCCGCTCGTTGTGCAGGTACTTGCGGGCCAACGTCGTCGCCAGTCCGTAGCTGCAGGCCGCGCCCATCACCGCCATCTCGCCGAGCACGTTTGCCCGTGCCACATCCCGCACGTCCGCACTGACCAGCACGGCCACGCCGCCGAACCCGATCAGCACGCCGATGACCTTCGCCAGGTTCATGCGGTCATCGCGGGTCAGGAAATGCGCGATGATTACCGTGAAGAGCGGCATCGTGCCGTTGAACACCGCCGCCAGACCGCTGTCAATGTACTGTTCGCCCCACGAAATGAGGGTGAAGGGCAAAGCATTGTTGAAGAAGCCGATCACCGCCAGGATCGCCCAAATCCGCCGGCCCCGGGGCAAACGCAGCCCGCGAAGGTGCAGCACACCGTAGAGGAAGAGCACGGCCAGTGTCAGCCGACCCTGCACGAGAAACATCGGCGACACTTCCGCCACCGCCACCTTGATGAACAAGAACGAGCTGCCCCAAATGAGGGCCAACAGGATCAACATCCCATAATTCATCAGCCGCCTTGAAAGTAGCGGGCCATTGGGTGTTGGGGGTCGGGTGCCGGGTGCCGGGGTTCGGTTCTCAATCTCTGTCCCCTGGTCTACTGCCCCGCTTTTCGCCGTTGGTTGTGCGCGGCCTTGCGTCTGGACTACTGCCGGCCCAACGCTCAAGTTTGATCGAATGTGTCCGATAAGATCGTAGAGGGTACTTCCAAATGTAGATGAATTTCTATCCTCCAGAAAGCGAAAGGTGTGGACGTACAAGGAATCTCTGCGGCCGCGCAAAACTCCATGCGCGCCGTGGACAAAAGCTCTGAAGTGCAGGCCGAGATTGCCTTGAAGGTGCTCAAACAGGCCATGGAAGCCCAACAGCGTGAAGCCGCTGCGCTGTTGGCGATGATGACCGGCACGGGTACGCGGGTGGACATGTCTGCTTGAAAAAGCCTGCTTCGTCATCAGCGCAGCGCTCTCCAGGCCAACACTGCACCGGCGGCGATGAGTACCAGCACGCCTTGCCACTCCAACATCGTCGCCAATCCCACGTAGTCGGCGACAAGACCGCTGACGAACATGCCGGCCCCGCCGGAAGCGAACATGAAGCCGAGCGTTAGGCCGGATGCCGTGGCTCGTTTGCCCGGCACCAGCCGCTGGGCGATGACTACGATGATAGTGTGTCCCGCGCCCAAGAAGACGCCGGCCGCCGTCGCGACCGCCATCAGCCCCAGGCCGCTCACCAGGGGGAACGCGCCGGTCGGCACGGCGCCCAGCAGCAGCGAGGCAAACAGCACCGGCACCTCGCCGATCCGGTCGGCCAGCACGCCGCCGAGTATGCCGCCGCCCGTTGTGGCCAGCATGAATACGCTCAGCACCGCGCCGTAGTAACTGGCCGATTTGCCGCTCTCGGCCAGGAAACGGGGCACGTAGTAGATCGCCCCGTTCTGCGCCCACGACCGCAGGAACACGGCCAGCACAAAGAGGGCCAGCCCCCACCGACTCACGCGCAACACTTGCTGTCCGGTCGAAACATCAGCGGACGCTTGTGCGGGCATTTCGGCCATCGCTGCCGGGTGGAAGAAGGCCCACTGCACCAGCCCTCCGACAATCGGCACGGCGCAGATCACCAGAATGCCATACAGTCCAACCCGGTCCAGAAGCTGTCCGCCCACAAGCGGGCCAATCGCAAAGGCCCCCTGCCCGGCCATGAAGAAGAGCGCGGCCGTCGTCGCCCCCACGCCGGCATACAGTTCGCCGACAGCCGTGGCATGGCCTGTGCCCTGGGGGTGATACGCGGCAGAGCCGAGCGCGGCCAGCACCATCAACACCAACGGGAAATAGCCGGGGCTGACGATGGCCAGAGCGAAGATCGTGCCCATCCACAAGGGCCCACTCACCGCCAGGAACCGGCTGCCGAAGCGGTCCGCCCACCACCCGAAAAGGGGTTGGGTCAGCGAATTCGAGAACATGTAGGCCATGCCCACCAGCCCAATCTGCGAATTGCTAAGGGCCAGGGGCACAGAAAGAACAGCCAGGATGAGTGAAACCTGGCTGTTCAAAAAATCTATCGAGAAATGTCCCAGGATTGTAGCGATGAAATCCCGGTCTCGCAATGCTTTCATAGGCAAATGTCCATTTGCGAAGGTGCTCCGGCAACACAATCGCCTACCCGTAACGCAGAACGCGTAATCCGTGTTGCGTATTGCGTATTGCGTAAGTCGGTGTTCTTTCTAATCTGTAAGCGTTCAGTGGCTACCCTGGAAATACCTGCTTCAATCTCTTTTTTGCCACAAATTACACGAATTTTCACTAATTTTTTGCTTTTTTCGTGGTAATTCGTGCAATTCGTGGCAGATTCAGGAGGTACTGAATTGTTACGCGACGGAAACCTCATGCCAGCTTTCTCCCCGATCAGTGCCGGAAGTGCCGGCGGCCGGTGAAGAGCATGGCCAGGCCCGCCTTGTTCGCCGCCTCGATGACCAGGTTGTCGCGGATCGAGCCGCCCGGCTGCACCACTGCGGTCACGCCCGCTTCGACGGCCGCCTCCACGCCGTCCGGGAAGGGGAAGAACGCATCGGAAGCCATCACCGCGCCGCGCGCTGCCTCGCCCGATTTCTGCGCGGCCAGGCGTACCGAATCGACGCGACTGGGCTGGCCTGTGCCGATTCCGACCGTCGCCGTCCCCTTCGCAAAGAGGATCGCGTTCGACTTGACGTGCCGGATCGCGTGCCAGGCGAAGCGCATCGCCGCCATCTCTTCGTCCGTCGGGGCGCGGTCCGTGGCTACCTTCCAATCCTCGCTCGGATCGGAGAAGTCGCGGTCTTGCGCCAGCAGGCCGCCGTCAATGCCGCGCAAATCCCAGGCACGGCCGGAAGGCGAGGGCGGGACTTCCAGCAAGCGACGGTTTTTCTTGCCGCGCAGCAGAGCCAGCGCGTCCTCGTCGAACGCAGGGGCCATGACGATCTCGGTGAAGATTTCGTCAATCGCCTGGGCCGTGCTCAAATCGAGTGGCCGGTTGGCCGCCACCACACCGCCGAACGCCGAGATCGGGTCGCTGGCCAGGGCCGCGCGGTAGGCATCGGCCAGCGAACCGGCAGTGGCGATTCCGCATGGGCTGGCGTGTTTGATGATCGCCACGGTTGGCGTGTCGAAGTCGTTCGCAGCCAGCCACGCCCCGTCGGCGTCCAGCCAGTTGGTGTAGGACATACCCTTGCCGTGCAACTGGCGCGCGTAGGCAACGCCTCCGCCGCCCGGCAAGCGGTAGAGTGCGCCGGACTGGTGCGGGTTCTCGCCATAACGGAACGCGGAGGCGTGATCGAAAGCGAGGGCCAGCGTCTGCGGGAAGAGTTCGCTGCTCAGTGCGCCTTGCAGGTAGCGACTGATCGCCGAGTCGTAGGCAGCGGTATGCTCGAAGGCCTTGAGGGCCAGGTTGCGTCGCGTCTCCTCGGACACCGTGCCGGCTTCACTGATTTCGGCGAGGACGCTGTCGTAGTCGGCCGGGTCAACGACGACCGCCACGTGAGCGAAGTTCTTGGCGGCTGCGCGCAGCAGGGTGACGCCGCCGATGTCAATCTGCTCGACCGCTTCGGGCAGGGTCACGCCGGCACGGGCCACCGTCTGCTGGAAGGGGTACAAATTGCAGACGACCAGGTCTACCGGCGAGATCGCCTGTTGTTCCAGGTCGGCGAGGTCGCTATCCAGGTCACGGCGGGCCAGGATACCTCCGTGGACGGCGGGGTGCAGCGTCTTCACCCGTCCGCCCAGGATTTCGGGGAAGCCGGTCACCCGGTCAACGGGGGTCACGGCTACGCCGGCGTCGGCGATGGCGCGTGCCGTGCCGCCGGTGGAGACGATCTCCCAGCCGAGTGCGGCCAGGCCACGGGCCAGGTCCGCCACGCCGGCTTTGTCCGACACACTGATCAATGCTCGTTTGCTCATGATGATAGACTCCTTTCATGGTGGTACTGGTATCAACGAGATTCTTCTTTTCTAGCAGACTGTTGGAGAAAGCATTTTGCCGGAATCCGGAAGTTTTCGAATGGGTTTTTGCCACCGGATGGTATCTTCTCAATAATTCGGGGTGATCAGAACGTCATGCCCCCCCTAACCCCCCAACTTTGGGGGCCGGGGGGTGTCCCCCAAGTTATTGAGAAGATACGCCGAATGGTTATGATGGGGTCAATAAACCTCATCGTGCGTGCCAATGTCAAGCAACACAATAACTTCGCCACCATCGACGGGATTTTGTTCAATCGAAAACACAATCCGGCAATTGTAGCCACAGCCACATGCCCGTAACCCTTCAAGTGTTCCGCTCAACTTGTGTGTACCCAGCGATGCTGCAAAAACGTCTTCTTGCATCTGTACCAGGATGCCCTCGATGCGTTTCTGCAATCTTGCATTGCGTCGGACGAACTTGCGAAAGGCCCGCTTGAACTTTGGCGTTACAACCAGATATCGCCTCATCCTTGACTTTCCGACAATTGCCGAAGTTCAGTAATAACTTCCTGTGCTGATTGTGGCTTGAGTTGTCCACTACGGAAGGTCGCTAAAGATTCCTGCGCATCGCGGGCAATTTCACGACGCCGGGTTTCAGCGCGCCAGCCGCGAATCAGATCAATGAGCATCTCTTGTTGTTCAGCCGGAAATTGTCTGATTGTCTCTACAACTTGCTCAAACGTCATAGCCATTGGATTGTTCCCTTCACCGAATAAGACCTCCATATTCCCACCCATTGTCGTTCCCGAATATCCAACTCTTTCCTGTTCGTATGAACGAAATAGAATTCGCGTTCAGGATACTGCGCATGTACGGGGTATATTTTTCGTATTTCTGACCACAACATATTGGCCTCCTACACACATTGTAGTAGACGCGCGCCTTCTCCATACCCGTGGCGTCACCCAAAAGGTTGAGCCAGCCAACGCTGGAGATCAACCGCCGCCGAAAGAAAAGTTCAATGGCCACCTATTTGCACCGCAGAGGCGCAGAGTTCGCTGAGAACCGGTCGTTCTCGTGGCAAGGCCTTCAGCACGCTCACTGGTTGCTCGTAGCGTGTGATCACAACATCCCCTTTTTCGGCCAACAGCAAGTGCGCTGAAAGACGACTCTTCGCTTCTGACAGGTTTACTTTCATCTCCCCAACACCTTCTGCAAGAACTCTCCCGTGTAGGAGTTCCGATTCTGGGCGACCTCTTCCGGTGTGCCCTCGGCGACGATTTCGCCGCCCCGGTCGCCCCCCTCCGGCCCCAGGTCGATGACGTGATCGGCCACCTTGATCACGTCCAGGTTGTGCTCGATGACGACTACGGTGTTGCCCTTGCTCACCAGCCGGTTTAGCACCTGGATCAGGCGGGCCACGTCGGCGGCGTGCAGCCCCACGGTCGGCTCGTCCAGGATGTACATCGTCTTGCCCGTAGCAATGCGCGATAGCTCCTTGGAGAGCTTCACCCGCTGCGCCTCACCGCCGGAGAGGGTCGGAGCCGGTTGCCCCAGCCGGATGTAGCCCAGGCCCACATCGTGCAACGTTTGCAGCTTGCGTTTGATGGACGGGATGTGAGCGAAAAAGTCCAGCGCCTCTTCCATGGTCATGTCCAGCACGTCGGCGATGTTCTTGCCCTTGTATTCGATCTGCAACGTCTCGCGGTTGTACCGCCGGCCATGACAGATTTCGCACTTGACGTACACGTCCGGCAAGAAGTGCATCTCGATCTTGATCGTGCCGTCGCCGCGACAGGCCTCGCAGCGCCCCCCTTTCACGTTGAACGAGAAGCGTCCCGGCTTGTAGCCGCGCATCTTCGATTCGGGCAACGCGGCGAACAGGTCACGAATGGGTGTGAACACGTTCGTGTATGTGGCCGGGTTGGATCGGGGCGTGCGGCCGATGGGTGCTTGGTCAATATCAATCACCTTGTCCAGGTGCTCGATACCGGCCAGGGCCTCATGTTTCCCAGGCTGCGCTTTGGTGCGCAGGAGTTTCTGGGCCAACGCTTTGTACAGCAGCTCGATGACCAGCGTGCTCTTGCCCGAGCCGGAAACGCCGGTCACGCAAATGAACTTGCCCAGCGGAAAACGCACATCAATCTTCTTGAGGTTGTGCTCCTGCGCCCCCTTCACGACCAGCGCTTTGCCGTTTCCCGGCCGGCGTGTTTCTGGAACGGGAATGGCCAGCTTGCCGGTGAGGTATTGGCCAGTGAGCGATTCGGGCGTGGCCAGAATCGTGTCCAGCGGGCCGATGGCGACGACCTCTCCGCCATGTTCGCCGGCGCCGGGGCCCAGGTCCACGATCCAGTCGGCGGAGCGGATCGTCTCCTCGTCGTGCTCTACCACCACCAGTGTGTTGCCCAGGTCGCGCATCCGCTGCAACGTCCGCAGCAACCGCTCGTTGTCTCGCTGGTGCAGCCCGATGGAGGGCTCGTCCAGGATATAGAGGACACCGACGAGGCGGGAGCCGATCTGCGTCGCCAGGCGAATGCGTTGCGCCTCACCGCCGGAGAGGGTGTTCGCCGCGCGGTCCAGGGTCAGGTAATCCAACCCCACGTCGGCCATGAAGCCGAGCCGGGCACACAGCTCCTTCAGAATTTGGTAGGCGATGACCCGCTGTCGTTCCGTCAGCAGGGTGTTCATCTCTTGCTGCAAATGCTCCACCCAGCGCAAGGCGTCCGCTACCGACAACTGCGTCACCTCGGTGATGTTCTTGCCGACCACAGTGACCGCTCGTGCCTGATCGTTGAGCCGCGTGCCGGCGCACTTCGGACAGGGCTTCGTGGTCATGTATCGTTCGATTTCGGCGCGCATCCAGTCGGACGTGGTTTCCTGGTGGCGGCGGGCCAGGTTCGGGATCACCCCTTCGAACGTGGTATCGTAATGGCGGCGCATGCTCTCGCGGTTCACGTACTGCACCTGGATGGTGCGCTCTCCGCTTCCAAAGAGAATGATGTTCATCTGCGCATCTGTCAGCTCGGCCACCGGAATCTGTGTGGAGAAGTCGAATTCGTCCGCTACCGAGGTAAGCAGTTTGCGGAAGTAGCTGTCGCTGGTGCTGGCCCGTGCCCAGGGACGGATCGCCCCCTCTTCCAGTGAAAGCGTGCGGTCGGGGATGACCAGCTTGGGGTCGATTTCCATGGTTTGGCCCAACCCCTGACAGGCGGAGCAGGCTCCCTCCGGATTGTTGAAGGAGAAGGAGCGGGGCGCCAGCTCGTTCAGGGAGATTCCACAGTCGGGGCAGGCAAAGTGTTCGGAGAAGAGAAGGTCGTTTGCCTGGGTGCCGTTCTGGACAGAGACGATCACGGAGCCTTCGCCCATTTTCAAGGCCGTCTCGATGCTGTCGGCCAGTCGGGTCAGGTCGCCGTTTTCTTCATCTTGCGGGCGCACGACCAGCCGGTCTACGACCGCTTCGATGTGGTGGATCTTGTAGCGGTCCAGGGTGATGTCGTCGTTCACGTCGCGCACTTCGCCGTTCACGCGCACGCGGACGAAGCCGGCCTTGCGCACATCCTCGAACACTTGCTGGTGGTGGCCTTTGCGTCCGCGGATCAGTGGAGCCATGATCTGAATGCGGCTATCCTTCGGCAAGTTGCGCACGGAATCGACGATCTGCTCGACCGTCTGTTGCCGGACCACACGGCCACAGTGCGGGCAATGGGGCGTGCCGGCTCGGGCATAGAGCAGTCGCAGATAGTCGTAGATTTCGGTGACCGTGCCGACGGTGGAGCGGGGGTTGTGGCCGGTGCCCTTCTGGTCGATGGAGATGGCCGGCGACAGTCCCTCGATCTGGTCCACGTCCGGCTTCTCCATGCGACCGAGGAACTGGCGTGCGTAGGCCGAAAGCGATTCCACGTAGCGGCGTTGGCCCTCGGCGTACAGCGTGTCGAAGGCCAGGCTCGACTTGCCCGAGCCGGACAGACCGGTGACGACAATCAGCTTGTTCCGTGGCATCTCCACGGTGATGTTTTTCAGGTTGTGTTCTCGTGCTCCGCGCACGATGATTTTGTTTTGGGTCATAGATTATTCGTTTCAGGCGTCAAGACTTTTGCCCCTGTCCAACCACTTACCAATACGACGAATAAATTTTTGGGGGGAGTGTTAGCCTGCTATTGTGGGGGCAACACAGAATGATTGTCCCAATGGTTGGAAACCTGCTACATCTTGGCCTGCTAATTTGGATCGAATTTGCTCGAAGTGACTGACTGTTTCCTTCGAGTACAGACGTTCACCACAGCGCAGGCAAACATCTGCATGTACTGTGATCACTGCAACATGCACCCCGCCGCGCAGTAGCTTCTCGACATCTTTCTCCACTACTTCACCACCACATACCGGACATTCACTGAATGGGAGCATCTTTTGGCCTCCTTGTGCGCCAGTCAATCCACCGCCGTGGATCAGGGCGATAGACAGTAATCAACACCGCCCACCGGTTTTTCTGATTGTATGCCCAGACGCTATGCACCGGGTCTCCACTGAACGTGTCGCCGTAAATCAAGCAACTGGGAAAGGGCTTGTCATCAAGATACTCCTCGATGACTTCACCTTGAAAAACACTGACAAAGATTTCATCGAAAGACAGGCGATCTGCTTGAGCTTCTTCATCAGCATGGTCAGTAATCCGTATTCGCTGATTACGTATCGCGTTGATGATGTCTTTGATTCTCATCTGGTATTACCCTTATCAAGCGGGTAACAGAAGATTGCGTAGCGCATATCACTACCATTTTACCACAGTAGTCTGCGATTGCAACTTGCTGCTGGAAGCGGCCAGTCGGCCTAACCCGTTTTCACGCTTTACGCTTTACGCTCTCCGCTCCGCACTCCCTCCATCTCCACTTTTCCCAGGAAGATGAGCGATTCCAGGTCGTCTAAATCGTGCGGTGTGTAGCGAGCCACGGTCGCGCGCACCCGGTCCAAATCTTCATCCGAGGCCAGACCAAGCATGCGAGACAGGTCGGCAGTGTCCTGAACGCGTGAGGCTTCCAGCTTCATGATCACCAGGTAGGGCAGGTCCAGCACGGGATAGCCGGCAGGGTCGTGTCGTGGGTGGGCCAGAGCTTCTTTGATCCAGGGATATTCGCCGAAAATGACGTCCAGCTCGATCCCCTCCGGCGATTGGAACAGGTGGCCGGGCACACCGAGTGCCGTGATGGCTTTGTAGCCGGCGGATTCCAGCCGCGCGCGCACCTCGTCTCCGTCTTCCAGACGCACCAGGATGTCTATGTCTTTCGTCGCCCGCTCCGGCATGTACGCGCGTGTGGCCACGGCACCTACGACAACCCAGGGAATGCCCTGCAAGACCGGGCGCAAATCAGGCCAGGGATTCATCGCCGTCCTCCTCCGCAAGAATTCCGGCGAGCTGCCGGTACCCGGCCTGATTCGGCGCTTGGTGATGTCAATCAGGATGTGTCGCCGTTGTGCCGGCGCCAGTTGACCGTCCGGGGCGACTTCTGCGATAGCCGGTGGTATGCGCATATCAGATCCTACGCCGTTGTGTGGCACCCGCGCCCTACGTTCCACGATCCCGCTGAATCGTGGTGTCCGATCCCAACGCTCGCTGGGGCACAAGAGAAATCAGGGTGCGTAGGGCATTGTTCACAGCCTCTGAGTCAGGGAAATACGCTCGCACATCCGGCTCCAACATGACAGCACCCTCTTCCAGGGTAAAGTAATGCACCTCTGTGCGACCATCCATTTTGTGAATCTTGACTGTGTGCCCCTCACGATACGCTTTATAATGCTTTCCCCGAACACCACCTCGAAAATCGTATTCTGGCAACATGTCATCGTTCTCCGTGTTCTTCTCCATACTATTCTCCTTCCTCAAACACCTTCCGTTCGGATTTGGTAGCTTTTCGTGAGCTGATGATTCGGATGTTTTCGTGTCGCTCCGTGTAGATAACGACTAGAACACGCCTGCTCCACGCTCCACAGCCTCAATCCCCTCTCGCAGCGCCTGCACGAACGTTCGTGTCGCCTCGACCGGGTCGTCGCTGGCGCCGATGGCGCGGAGCAGCGCACTGCCCACGATGACGCCGTCGGCGATGCGCGCCACCCGCGCGGCCTGCTGCGGGCTGCCCACGCCAAACCCGACGGCGAGCGGCAGGTCTGTGGCCGCACGCACCCGTGCGACGAACGATTCCAGCTCCACCGGCAGACTGGTCCGCGCACCGGTCACGCCGGTCAGCGAGACCAGGTAGAGGAACCCGCCGGCCCGCCGGACGACCTGCCGAATGCGCTCGTCCGGACTTGTCGGGGCCAGGAACATGATCAGGTCGAGGCCGTGCGATTCGCAAGCTGTCTGCAGGTCACCCGCTTCCTCCGGCGGCAGGTCCGGCACGATCAGGCCGTCCACGCCGACCTTCGCACAGGCAACACAGAACGTCTCCAGGCCCCACTGGAAGATCGGGTTGTAGTAGCCCATGAGCAGGATGGGCGCTTCGATCCCCCGCCGGCGAATTTCGGCCACCGTGTCCAGGCAGGTACCGACCGTCGTGCCCTGTTCCAACGCGATCTGCGTTGTGTGCTGAATCGTTGCGCCATCTGCCAGCGGGTCGGAGAAGGGAATGCCCAGTTCGAGCAAATCTGCGCCGGCTTCGATGGCTGCCTGGGCCAGATCGGCCGTCCATTCCTGCGTCGGATATCCCACCGTCAGGTAAGGCATCAACGCGGCGCGACCTTCCGCTCGCACGGTCTTGAACAGCTCTGCTATACTGCTTGTTCCATTCCCCATTCTCAATTCTCCATTCATTTCATTCCGGATTCACACCGGAGCAGGTCATGGAAGCCCATCCTCCAGTTCCTCGACTTCGTTTAGCACCTTTTCAATGCGCGGCGCCAAGTCACACAAATCCTCAGTTGCTGTTCTCCATACAACTTTCAGGTTCACACCGAAGTAATGATGGATAAGCTTGTCACGCATGCTGCCCATTTCTCTCCAAGGTATTTCTGGGTATTGAATCCGGACAGTCTCTGGAACTTGTTTTGCAGCTTCACCCAACACCTCGAGGGCTCGAGTCACAGCAAAAGCTGTCTTGGAATCTTCTGCAAATTGCTCGTAGGTCATCCCCGCAATGAACTCGGCAACCTTTTCGATTGCATCCTGAATGTCTTCGAGAAAGTCTATGTAAGTTCGTTCCCCTGTCATATCGACACGGCCTCGCTGAGAATGCGCTCACCAATCCTGGGTTTCAGGCTGTCCTTCATGACCAGATCGACCGGCATACCCAACGCATCACTGAGGAAATGTTCGATCTGGAGGAATTGAAACAGGCCGGGGGGGTCACGAAAGGTCACCAGTATGTCCAAATCGCTATCTGGGCGCTGGTCATTTCGTACGTATGATCCAAACAGCGAGATCGATTCCACTTGATAGCGTTCAGCGAGAGTGGGATATAGTTCTCGAACCTTTCTTTTCAACCCAGCGAGTGTTTTCGAATTCTCCACGGCGAATCCCTCCTTGCTACCGTTCTTATTTTCCGCTGCCCTTCATTTCCTCACCCAGTTTAACGTCCAGCGCATCGGCGACGGTGAAGATGTCCTTGTCGCCGCGGCCGGAGATGTTGACGATGACCAGGCTTTCCGGCGGCATGTCCGGCGCGCGCTTGATCACTTCGGCGACGGCGTGTGCCGATTCCAACGCCGGCATGATTCCTTCCAGCCGGGAAAGCCGTTGGAAGGCGTCGAGGGCTTCGTCGTCGGTGGCGTAGGTGTAGCCGGCGCGACCGATCTCCCGCAGGTAGGCATGTTCCGGCCCCACGGCGGCGTAGTCCAGGCCTGCCGACACACTGTGCGTCAGGGCGATCTGGCCGTCGCGGGTCTGCAGCACGTAGGTCTGTGTGCCGTGCAGCACGCCGAGCCGGCCCCGTTCCGGATCGGCGAAGCGAGCCGCGTGCTGCCCCCCCTCGATCCCCATGCCGCCGGCCTCCACGCCGACCAGTTCCACCGGATCGTTGCGAAAGGCGTGGAACAGTCCGATGGCGTTGCTCCCGCCGCCGACACAGGCAATGCACAGGTCGGGCAGTTGACCTTCGGCTTGCAGGATTTGCTCGCGGGCCTCTTTGCCGATGACCGACTGGAAGTCTCGCACCATGACCGGATAGGGGTGCGGGCCCAGCACGGAACCGAGCAGGTAGTGCGTGTCCGCCACATTCGTCACCCAGTCGCGGATAGCCTCGTTGATGGCGTCCTTGAGGGTGCGGCTGCCGGCGTCCACCGGGCGCACCTCGGCGCCGAGCAAGCGCATACGGAAGACGTTGATGCGTTGGCGGCGCATGTCCTCCGTGCCCATGTAGACGACGCACGCCAGTCCCAGCAGGGCGGCGACGGTGGCCGAGGCCACGCCGTGCTGTCCTGCGCCGGTCTCGGCGACGATACGGCTTTTCCCCATGCGCCGGGCGAGCAGGGCCTGGCCCAGCGCGTTGTTGATCTTGTGTGCGCCGGTGTGGGCCAGGTCTTCCCGCTTGAGATAGATTTTCGCGCCCCCCAGGTCTGCGGTCAGGCGACGGGCAAAGGTGAGTGGGGTGGGCCGGCCGGCTTAG
>CAZFFM010000049.1:0-15973 GCA_964517425.1 uncultured Ardenticatenales bacterium
CGGCCCCCAATTCTGGGGGAGCACATTCCCCCCAAAGTTGGGGGGTTAGGGGGGCGCGACAGTCTGCTCACCCCGAATTATTGAGAAGATACCGCGAACCGTTACAATTCGTCAAGCAGTTTTCTCTGCAAAATGAACCATGCCCAAATTTCTAAACGAAAGGATATTCACCAGTGATCAAACGAATTGACCACGTGGCCATCGTCGTCGAAAACATGGACGATGCCACGGCCTTTTGGCAAGATGCGCTGGGGCTGAAGATTTCCCATACCGAAAATATCGCTGACCAGGAATCGGTGATCGCGTTCCTGCCGGTGGGTGGTAGTGAAGTCGAACTGGTCAAACCGACGACGGAAACGAGTGGTATCGCCCGCTACCTACAAAAGCGGGGGCCGGGTATCCACCACGTCTGTTTCGAGGTGGATGATTTGCAGGCAACGCTGGACCGCCTGGATGCACAGGGGGTCGAACTGATCAACCGCAAACCGACGACCGGCGCTGGCGGAACACGAGTCGCTTTCGTCCACCCCCGCAGCGCGAACGGCGTACTCGTGGAGTTGTACGAGCGAGGAACAGTGAAGGAGTGATTGATCATGTTTGATAAAGAAAAACTAGCCGAACTCCGCAAACGTCACGAAAAGTGGGTGGACGGCACGTTGCAGAAGTCTCTGGAGCGTGCACCGGAGCGGGCCGACGAATTCATTACTGTCTCCAGTACACCGGTCCGTCGCTTGTATACGCCGCTGGATGTGGCCGATCTCGATTACCCGGAGGATCTCGGGTTGCCCGGCGAGTATCCCTTCACCCGTGGCGTCCACCCCACGATGTACCGCAGCCGGCTGTGGACCATGCGCATGTTCGCCGGCTTCGGTACCGCCGAGGAGACGAACACCCGCTTCAAATACCTTTTGGAACATGGCGAAACCGGACTCTCCACAGCTTTCGACCTGCCCACACTCTACGGCTACGACAGCGATGCCCCGGAAGCGGAAGGGGAATTTGGTGTCTGCGGCGTGGCCATCTCCTCGCTGCGCGACATGGAAGTCCTGCTGGATGGCTTGCCGCTGGATCGCATCACCACCTCCATGACCATCAACAGCCCGGCCGCTGTTATCTGGGCCATGTACATCGTCGCCGCCGAAAAGCGGGGCATCCCGCGCGCCAAACTGGGCGGCACGATCCAGAATGACATCCTCAAAGAGTACATCGCCCAAAAAGAATTCATCTTCCCGCCGGAGCCTTCGATGCGCCTGGTGGTGGACACCATCGAATTTGGCACGCAGGAGATGCCACGCTGGAACACGATCTCCATCAGTGGCTATCACATCCGCGAGGCGGGGTCAACGGCAGCGCAAGAACTGGCCTTCACCCTCTCCGACGGCTTCGAGTATGTGCGCTGGGCGATAGACCGCGGCCTGGATGTGGATGCCTTTGCCCCACGGCTCTCCTTCTTCTTCAACGCGCACAACGATTTCTTCGAAGAGATCGGCAAGTACCGGGCGGCACGCCGTATCTGGGCACGAGAGATGCGCGAGACCTTTGGCGCGAAAAACCCGCGATCCTGGTGGATGCGCTTTCACAGCCAAACGGCCGGCGTCAGCCTGACAGCGCAACAGCCGGAAAACAACATCGCTCGCGTGGCCATCCAGGCCCTGGCTGCCGTGCTGGGGGGCACGCAATCCCTACACACGAACAGCATGGACGAAGCGTTGGCCCTGCCATCCGAGACGGCCGCCCGTATCGCTCTGCGCACCCAGCAGATCATCGCCCACGAAACCGGCGTTACCAACACCGTGGACCCGCTGGCCGGCAGCTTCTACGTGGAAGCGGAGACCAACCGCATGGAAGCGGAAGCACGCGAATACTTCCACCGGATCGCCGACCTGGGCGGCGTCTTACCGGCCATCGAACAGGGGTTCTTTCAATTGGAGATTGCTGATGCCGCTTCTCGCTATCAATGGGAGATTGACCAGAAGAAACGCATCGTTGTAGGGGTAAACGAATATGGCGGGGAGGAAAAGATTGACATCCCCATCCTGAAAATGGACCAGCAAGGCTACGAGCGGCAAATTGCTCGCCTCGAAGAGGTGCGCCGCACACGCGACAACCGCGCCGTCTCTGCGCGATTGTCCGCTCTGCGGCAAGCCGCTGCGGGGGATGCGAATCTGATGTCCTTCCTCATCGAGGCGGTACGTGAGTATGCTACACTGCAAGAAATCATGGATGTGCTCCGCGATGTGTGGGGCGAATACCGTGAACCGGTAATCGTCTAGCGGGTTCGCGCCTCAAACCGACAACTTGATGGGACACAGATTCACACGGATTTGCACAGATCAACCAATCTTTATCCGTGTTCATCTGTGAAAATCTGTGTCCAAAACTCTGACTCGTTTGTAGTACAACTGGAGTGTCAAAGGGAGGACTTTATATGTCTGCACGCAAAGTTCGTATTCTGATCGCCAAACCGGGCTTGGATGGGCACGACCGGGGCGCAAAAGTCGTGGCCCGTGCGCTACGTGACGCCGGCTACGAGGTCATCTATACCGGCCTGCGCCAAACGCCGGAGATGATCGTTGAAGCGGCATTGCAGGAAGACGTGGACGCCATCGGCCTGTCTCTCCTGTCCGGTGCGCATACGACCGTCTTTCCCCGCGTGGCCAAACTGATGAAAGAACAGGGCCTTGATGATGTCATGCTGTTTGGCGGCGGCATTATCCCCGAACAGGATGTGCCGGCACTCAAAGAGGCGGGGGTGGCGAATGTGTTCGGGCCGGGAACCAGTACGCAGGACATCATCGCCTTTGTGAAACAAGAAATGGCCCGGAAAGGTTGAAGCCCTCATGGAGTTGAGCGAACGTATCCTGAAGGCGGACCGTCGCGCTCTGGCCCGCGCCATTTCCCTGGTGGAAAATGACGGCGAACAAGCGCAACACCTTTTGCGGGAGGTTTACCCTCATGCCGGCCGGGCGCACATCATCGGAATCACCGGACCGCCGGGGAGCGGCAAAAGCACCCTCGTCAGCCAGATCGCGCGCCAATACCGGCAGCAAGGGCGGACCGTGGGGATCGTGGCTGTGGACCCGAGCAGTCCCTTCACCGGCGGCGCATTGCTTGGGGACCGCGTGCGCATGCGCGACCTGGCCGGTGACCGTGGCGTGTTCGTGCGCAGCATGGCTTCGCGTGGCAGCATGGGCGGGCTGGCCCGCGCCACGGGCGACGCCGTCACGCTCCTCGATGCCGCCGGCTTCGACCTGGTGCTGATCGAAACGGTGGGCGCCGGCCAGGTGGAAGTGGACATCGCCCGTGAAGCGCATACCACGCTGGTGGTCGAGGTACCCGGTCTGGGCGACGAGGTGCAGGCCATCAAGGCCGGCCTCATGGAGATCGCCGATGTTTTCGTCGTCAACAAGGCCGACCACGCCGGCGTTGACCAGACCATGCGTGCCCTCACCATCATGTTGGACATGAACAATGCCCCCCGCCCCTGGACACCGCCAATTATCAAGACCATTGCTCTGCATGGCGAGGGCATTGCCGAGATTACCGAGGCGATAGATAACCATTGGGCCTACCTGAGGCAGGAGAATGCTTTGCAAGGCGAGCAACGCGCCCATGCCCGAAGCAGCTTGAAGCGTGTTCTGCGTCGCCGGTTGTTTGACGAACTTCTCGCGCAAATTGGACGAGAAGTGTTTGATGACGTAGTCATTGAGGTGGCCACTCATAAGATTGACCCATATACCGCCGCTGCCAGGCTGATGAACTCGAAGAGGCAAGGCAGCTAGACTTAAAGGACAAGCAATCACAAATGTACGGCGAAATCAAGGTTTTTTCCGGCAACGCAAATATCCAGCTTGCAAAAGACATTTGCAAATACTTGCAAATGCCCTTGGGTGGTGTAGAGATTTTTGAATTCCCCAACGAAAACATTTTCTGTTGTCTGAAAGCGAGTGTGCGTGGCCAGGATGTATTCGTGATCCAGCCTTTTGCCAAGCCGGTGAATACGAATATCATGGAATTGCTGATCATGATTGACACCCTGCGGCGTGATTCGGCCGGCCGTATCACCGCGGTCATCCCGTACTATGCCTATGGCCGCACCGACAAGAAAGACCAGCCGCGCGTGCCAATCACCGCCCGCTTGCTGGCCGACCTCATCGCCACGGCCGGTGCCGACCGCTTCCTGACGATTGACCTGCACGCCGGCCAGATTCAAGGATTCTTCAGCATTCCTGGCGATGAAGTGACCGCGTTCCACATGCAAAAGGACTACTTCCTGGAAAAGAATGTTCCCGATGCTGTTGTCGTTGCCCCAGATGTTGGATCAAGCAAGAAAGCGCGCAACCTGGCCGAGGCCCTGAACGTCCCGCTGGCCATTGTCGAGAAGCGACGCGTGCGCCATGGCGAGCAGGGCACCAGCGTCGAGGCCCTGAGCCTCATCGGAGAGGTAGCGGGAAAGAACGCCATCATGTTTGACGATGAGATAGATACGGCAGGGACGATAACGGAGGCGATGCACTTTCTGAAAGAAGAAGGCGCTCATGACATCTATGCCTGTGTAACGCACGCTGTCCTTTCCGATCCGGCGACGGACCGTTTGCGGAATAGTCCGCTCAAGGAGTTGGTGGTGACCGACACGCTGTCCATCCCGCCGGAGAACATGTTGCCGAATATCAAAGTGCTCTCGGTGGCTCCCTTGCTCGGCGAAGTCATCCGCCGGACACACCTGGGTATTTCGGTCGGGGCAATGTTCAACGAGTAGGCACGTTTTATTCCGGAAATCAGTTACTGTTTTTACAAAATTTCCTCTTGTCAAAATACTAGATTTGTGGTAAAATAATAGAAATATGTTTTGCATGGACATACCATAAAAGAAAAGAGGGGTGAGCGTTATGCAAACTCTGGGAAAGCAAAGGACCTTGTGGATTGGTGTGGCAGTTGCCTTTATTGTTGGCTTGCTGTTCGGGTGGATGGTTCTTGGCTGGATGGTAGCTCCGGTGCAATGGGTGAACGCGGATCCGTCAGACCTGCGCGTATCGGCCAAGGAGGCGTATGTGGTCATGGCAGCCGATTCTTTTGCCCTGAACGACAACATCCAGTTGGCCAAAGAGCGGTTGGGTAGTTTTGACCAGGCCGAACTGTCTGCTATGATAGGGCGACTCCGCGAAGGAGCACCCGATGCGGAAAGCAGGGAACGCTTGGATCGGCTTGCCGAAGCCGTTCAGATCAGTCCAACGACGATTGAGAAGCCCCCTGTGGAGACAACAAAACCGAGTGGGCAAGGTTCTTCCGGTACAGCACTACGACTGATTGGCCTCTTGGCTCTGCTTATTCTGTTGGGTTGGGGTGGCTACGTGGCTTTTCAAAAGTTCCGAGAAAAAGATGTGCGGGTGGGTCGGGGATTCATGCGTGGCACACCGACACTGAAGGATCGAATCACGAGAACCTCCATAGGAGAGACCCCCACGGAGGTGACACCCACCCTCCCATTTCGTAGGGAGCCGGACACGCCCTCCGCAGATTCGCTTGGGCAATTCGCCACGACATACAAGTTGGGAGACGACGGGTACGACACCTCCTTTACCATTGAATTGCCGGCCGGTGAGTTCCTGGGAGAATGCGGGGTGGGGATTTCGGAAATCCTGGATGAGGGGCCTCCACAGAAAGTCACCGCTTTCGAACTCTGGTTGTTCGACAAAAACGACATCCACACGGTGACCAAGGTACTCATGAGCGAACATGCTTACAACGATCCCGATCTGATGACCAAGCTTAAGCCCAAAGGGGACATCGTTATTGCGCAGCCAGGAGAGCTTTTGATCCTGGAAACAGCCACCCTGCGTGTTCAGGCACAGATCGCGGAAATGGATTATGGATGGGAGGGGAGCCTTCCTCCACGCAGCTACTTTGAACAACTGGTCGTCGAAATGACACCTATGCCGAGAGAGGAATCTTCGGGATCGCCTCCCCCACCACCGATTGCTGCATGACAAAAGTATAGCACACTGTTGGAAGGGTTAGGGGCACACTCGATGTGCCCCTACTTTGTTTATCAGCACGGCCTATTCCCTCCGGAATTGTAATATCTCTCATGTCCTCCGACTCTTGCGTCTTGGCCCAAAATCCGCTACAATGGGGGCAGTTCCGCTCGCTCGCCGAGGTCTCCTGGCCGGGGTGAAAACGATGAATGCAGAACGATGAATGATGAACCGAGGGAGTCGGAAGTAAGGAGTAGGGGAGCGCGCGGAGCGATGGCGAAACGATGAATGATGAATGGGGGGGGAACGTGAAACGTTCAAACGCAGTACACAATACGCAATGCCGCAATCCGCAATCTAAAATCTGAAATCCAAAATCGGACCCCCCGACACTTGAAAGGACACAGCTATGTCCGGGCGCACAGCCCTGATCTACAGCCCCGAATACGAAGGGCGTGGTATGTCCCCGATCACCCAGGCCTGGGCCCGCTACGGCGCAACGTTCCGGCTGGTGCGTGAACTCGGCTTGCTGGACAACGGCGTGGAAGTCGTCGAACCGGTGCAGGCCACGGAAGCGGAGTTACAACTGGCCCACGCCGAATCGTACATCCACTACGTGCAGAAGATGGACGCACTCGGCGAAGGGTTTTTGGATGGCGTGGAGACGCCGGCCTACCCCGGCGTCTATCGTCGCGCGGCCCTGAGCGTTGGCGGCTCCCTGCGCGCCGCCCGGCGAATCGTCCGTGGCGATTTCGACCACGCCTTCAACCCCGGCGGCGGGCTGCACCACGCCCGCGAGTACCGCGCCGCCGGCTTTTGCGTCTTCAACGATCTGGCCATGGTCGCCCGCCTGCTGCGCCGGGAACTGGGCATGGAACGCATCGCCATCGTAGATGTGGACGGACACCATGCCGACGGCACGCAAGCCATTCTGTATGCGGAACCGATCCTGAAAATTTCGTTGCACATGTACAGCCCCCTCTTCTATCCGGGCACCGGCACGCTGGACGAAACGGGCGAGGCGGACGGCACAGGCTACGCCATCAACGTCCCTCTCCCGCCGCACACCGGCCACGCCGCCTATCTCCATGCCTTCGACGAGGTGGTGGAGCCTCTGCTGCGCCGCATGGCACCCCAGTTCTTGCTCCTCCAGTTTGGCGTGGACGGCTACTACCGCGACCCGATGGCGCTTCTGGACCTGACCACGCAGACCTACGAAAGCGTCGCCGGACGCATGCACCGCCTGGCACACGAGCTGTGCGATGGCCGCTTGCTGGTCTTGGGCGGCGGCGGGTACGAGCCGAACGATGTGGCCCGTTGCTGGGCCGTCATGCTGGCTGCGATCTCCGGCGCGTTGCCCGAAGAAGCACGCGACCGCTATGGTGCTCTGTTCGACGAGTCGCCACCGCCGGAACGGGAGAAGATCACCGAGCGAGTAGAACAGCGCATCTTTGAGCTGAAGGCGAAAAACTTCCCCCCCTTCTGGCAAGCGACCGGAGAGCTTGCATGAGCGCGAACATGGTCCTGTTCAACCTGCTCGGCGGGGTGAGCCTGCTGCTCTACGGCATGAGACTGGCCGGTGAGGGTATGCAGGCCGCTGCCGGCAGCCGGCTGCGCCTTTGGCTGGGTACGCTGACCGACCGCCGCTTGATGGGCGTGGCCGTCGGGGCCGTGGTCACCGCTGTGATCCAGTCGAGCAGCGCCACCACGGTCATGCTGGTAGGGCTGGTCTCCGCCGGTTTCATGAGCTTGCAGCAGACATTGGGCGTGATCCTCGGCGCAGACGTCGGTACGACTCTCACCGTGCAACTGATCGCTTTTCATGTCCTGGACTATGCCCTGCTCCTCGTCGGTGTGGCTGTGCCGATGATGTTTGCTACCCGCCGGAAGCAGATCAACTATTTCGGGCAGGTGCTGCTTGGGTTCGGCCTGATCTTTCTGGGGATGAAGTTGATCACGGAAACAACCGTGCCGCTGCAGGGCAACCCCCTTTTCGAAGAACTCCTGCTGAGTATGAGCAACGCGCCGCTGATGGTGATCCTGCTGAGTACGGCGTTCACCGCTGTGATCCAGTCGAGCGCGGCCACGATCGGCATCGCCCTGACCTTTGCCAGCCAGGGACTCGTGCCACTGACTCTGGCGATCCCGATCATCATCGGCGCCAACATCGGCACCAGTGCGACCGCGCTCCTTTCCAGCATTGGCACGACGCCGGAGGCGCGACGGGTCGCCCTGGCGCACAGCCTGTTCAAGATCATCGGAGCGGTATTGGTCTACCCCTTCATCCCCTGGTTTGCCTGGGCAATTGCGTTGTTGGGGGGAGACGCAGCGCGACAGATCGCCAATGCGCACACCGTCTTCAACGTCGGTATCGCCGCCTTGCTGATCCCGTTCACCGGCCCGTTGGCTCACTTGATTCGGCGCATGATCCCGGACGAACCGGCCGCGGCGGCGGAATGGCACCCCCGTTACCTGGACGAACATGTCCTCGATTCGCCGGGACTGGCCATTGGTCAAGCCACCCGCGAGACGCTGCGGCTGGCCGACTTCGCCCAAACGATGTTGCGCGACAGCTTGCTGGTGCTGGAAAAAGATGATGAAGTCCTTCTGGAGGACGTGATCCGTCGCGACGATCAGGTGGATCGGCTCAACGCCGCCATCAAACATTACCTGACCCGCCTGGCCGAACAAAACATCTCCCCCGACCTGTCGCAGCAAGAGACCGGCCTGCTCTACGTGATCAGCGACCTGGAACACATCGGCGACATCATCTGCAAGAGCTTGATGTTGCTGGCCCGCAAGAAAATCGAGAATAAGCACGTTTTCTCCGAGGAGGGGCAAGAAGAAATCCGTGCGCTGCACGCACAAGTGTCGGAGAATCTGGATTTGGCCCTGGCCGCCTTTGCGTCCCAAAATTTTGAGATTGCCCAACAGGTATTACGCCGCAAAGTGGTCGTCAACCAGATGGAGCGAGAGCTGCGTCAGGCACACATCGAACGGCTGCACCAGGGGCTGCGCGAGTCGATGGATACCAGCGCGATCCACATGGACGTACTCAACGATTTGAAGCGCATCAATTCCCACGCGGCTAACATCGCCTATGTCGTTATGGGGGAACTCTGACGTGCAGCTTGCGCACTTGACCCTCTACAATTTTCGCAACTATGCCCGCCTGGACGTGGACTTGCCGGCCGGCGTCATCCTGCTCCAGGGCGCAAACGGACAGGGCAAATCGAATTTGCTGGAGGCTGTCTATTATCTGGCAACGACCCGCTCGCTTTACACGAACGTCGATCAACAACTGCTCAGTTGGATGGTCGTTGACGAAGAAATGCCCTTCGTGCGGCTGGAGGGCCGCGTGCGGCGAGAGGATGGCCGGCACAAGTTGGAAATCACCTTGATTCAGAAGCCGGCCAACAACGGTGGCACCCCTCGCCTGCGCAAGGAGCTTCGCGCGGACGGCTTGAAGCGTCGAGCGATAGATTACCTGGGCAGCCTGAATGTGGTCTTGTTTCGCCCGGAAGACATCGACCTGATCGCCCAGGGGCCGTCACTGCGCCGCCGCTACATGGACATCACCCTTTCGCAAGTTGACCCCCGGTACCGAAGCGACCTTTCCCGCTACAACCAGACCATCACCCAAAGGAATGCTCTGCTGCGGCAGCTTCAGGAAACGGGCGGTGACCCGGACCAACTCGACTTCTGGGATGAAACGTTGGTGACGGCGGGCAGCTACTTGATTTTGCGCCGGCTGCAAACGATTACCCGGCTGGACGAGCTGGTAGCCACACTGCACCCCTCGCTGACCGGCGGGATCGAGCGGCTGCGCCTGGTCTATGCCCCGCGTGTAGACCTGAATCACATGGGCAGGGATTCGGGCGCGACGCAACTGCCGCTGCGTTTCGACCCCCAGTTTGCGCAGACGTTCGCGCCGCCGTCGCTGGGCCTGGAGGAAATTGCGGAACGCTTCCAACGCCAGTTGCACGAACGCCGCTCGCTGGACCTCATACGCGGCGTGACCAGCGTGGGGCCGCACCGGGATGACTTGCGATTTCTCGTGGATGGCGTGGACATGACCGCCTTCGGCTCACGGGGGCAGCAACGCACGGCAGCGATTTCGCTGAAGCTGGCCGAAGTTGCGTTTATGCGGGAGCAGACAGGCGAATCGCCCGTGCTTCTGCTAGACGATGTGATGTCCGAACTGGACGAGCAGCGCCGCGCATACGTGACCGGCGTCATCGGGGAGCAGGAGCAGGTCATCGTCACCACCACCGATCTGGCCGACTTCCCGGCCGGCTTCCCGGAGGGGGGGGCGCTGTGGCAGGTGGAGGAGGGCCGCATATCTAGGGTGCTCCAGCGAGAATGAATGGACAAACTGCTATGAATAATGTATAATCTAGCTATACGGGACTAATGGTCAATGATCAAATGTCAACTTTCAATTTTCAATGGGCGAGCGGCACGCAACACGCAACACGTCGCCTATTTTTAAAGCAGTGCCCATGAGCGGCTGCTCGCCACCAAGGATGAAAATAGCGGACGGCGGCGGATGGAATCACGCCGCCTGGGTTGGCAGGCCCAGACCCCGTCATTCATGCGGGGCTGTCTGACATCTGACGACTGGCTACTGGCTTTCATAACACGATAAAGGAACAAAATCCATGTCCAACGAAAAAGAGTGGGAGGATCTTTACGCGGAAATCCGGCAATGCACACGGTGTTCCCTTCATCAGGGACGAACCAACGCCGTGCCGGGTGAAGGTCCCCACGACGCCCGCATCATGTTCATTGGGGAGGGTCCCGGATTCCACGAGGACCGGCAGGGCCGGCCGTTTGTCGGCGCTGCGGGCAAGTTCCTGGAGGAAATGCTGGCCGGCATCAACTTGCAGCGCGAAGATGTGTACATCGCCAATGTGGTCAAGTGTCGCCCACCGAAGAACCGCGACCCACTGCCCGACGAATTGCAGGCCTGTGCCGCATACCTGGATCGGCAGATCGAGATGATCAACCCACCTGTCTTAGTGACGCTGGGCCGCTTTTCGATGGCCCGTTATTTCCCCGGCGCGAAGATCTCGGCCATTCACGGTCAGGCCCGCCGATTCGGGAACCGCATCGTGGTGCCGATGCTGCATCCCGCGGCGGCATTACACCAACCAAAATGGAAAACGACCGCCATCGCGGACATGCAAAAGCTCCCCCAAATTCTGGCCGAGGCGACCGAAGTGGAAGAGGCCAAACCGGAGCCACAGGTGGAACAGCTTAGCCTGTTTTAGTCCGCAACGATGAACGGCGGGCGATAGAGGGTGGAGATAGAGAGACGAGAGCGTGAAGGCGTGAGACATAACCCGTGGAGCGGTGAGCGTGGAGCGTGGAGGGTCGCAACACGCAGTACGCAATACGCAACACGCCCTGGAATGGGGATTCCAGGGCTACATGATCTGACACCTGGTTTTCATAACAGTCCGCATGAGCGATTGCGCGCCACCAAGGATGAAAATTGGGGACGGCGGCGGATGGAATCGCGCCGCCTGGGTTGGCGTCCCAGGCCCCTTCATTCATGTGGGGCCGTCTGGCGACTGACATCTGACGACTGACCACTATTTTCATAACAGCATAAATTGAGAGGAAAGCAGGTATATAATGCAAAATAACGGAGTTTTACGAGTTATCCCCTTGGGGGGATTGGGGGAAGTGGGCCGCAATATGCTCGTGCTGGAATACGACGAGCAGATGATAGTTATAGACTGCGGGCTGATGTTTCCCGAACATGACATGCTCGGCATAGATGTCGTCATTCCCGACATTGAGTATGTAGTCGAACGGCAGGAGAAGCTCCTAGGCGTGCTCATCACGCACGGGCACGAGGACCATCACGGTGCCTTGCCCTTTTTGCTGAGCGCGCTGGACCGGAAGGTGCCCATTTACGGGGGGCGATTGACGCGCGGACTGATTGATGTGAAATTGCGCGAACACAAGGTGCACAACAAGGCAGACCTTCACGTGGTTGACCCGGGTGATCGCGTGAATCTGGGCCCGTTCGAGGCAGAATTCTTCCACGTTTGTCACAGCATACCGGATGCAATGGGCATCGCTGTGGATACGCCCGTCGGCCTGATCGTGCACAGCGGCGAGTACAAGTTTGACTATACGCCGACCGATGGGCAGCTTACGGACACGCAGCGGCTGGCCGATTATGGCGGGCGGGGCGTGTTGGCCCTTTTCTCGGATAGTACAAACGTGGAGCATGCCGATTACACGCCGTCCGAACATGTGATTGATGACGCTTTTGAGAAGATATTTGTGCAGGCCCAGGGGCGGATCATCGTAGCAACGTTTGCCTCAAATGTTTCGCGCGTTCAACAGGCGATCACGGCGGCACGGCGACACAATCGCCGGGTGGGACTGGTCGGGCGGAGCATGGTGAACAACGGTCGCATGGCCATAGACCTGGGTTATCTCGACATCGGCCATGACGAACTTCTCCAGCCGGGAAGCCTGGAATCCCTGCCGTCCAAAAAGGTCGCCATTATCTGTACCGGTACACAGGGGGAGCCGACGTCGGCATTGGTGCGTATGGCCAATCAAGAGCACCGCTGGGTCAGTATCCAAGAGGGCGATACGATCATTATTTCGGCCAGCGCCATTCCGGGCAACGAGGAATTGGTGCATCGCACGATCAACAGTCTGTTCCGCTTGGGCGCCAACGTTTTTTACCCGCCCATGCAGAACGTTCACGTTTCCGGTCATGCCAGTCGCGAAGAGCAGAAACTTCTCCTGACTTTGACACAGCCACGTTTCTTCGTTCCCGTGGGGGGGGAATACCGCCATCTGGTTTTGCACAGCCAGTTGGCCCAGCAGGTCGGCATTCCTCGCGACAATATCTTGGTTCTGGAATCGGGTCAGGTCATTGAATTCACGGAAGATTCGATGCGGGTGACAGAAAATGTGGGCGGGCGCTACGTCTACGTAGACGGCTTGGGCATTGGCGACGTGGGCAACGTGGTGTTGCGCGACCGGCACCACCTGGCTTCCGACGGCTTCTTCATCGTCGTTGTGGCACTCAATCGGGAAACGGGCGAACCACTGGATGATGTGTATATCATCTCCAGAGGCTTTGTCTATGTGCGCGAATCGGAAGAGTTGTTGGAGGAGGCCAAGCAGCAGGTGCTGAAGGCCTTGCAAAAGCATGGCCGCCATCCAGCCCGCCTGGATGATACGATTAAGGCGACGCTTAGCCAGTTCCTTTACGAACAGACCAAGCGCCGGCCCATGATTCTGCCCGTGGTTATGGAGATATAGGGATCGTTCGCTGGTCGTCGAATTGCGCTGGCAAAAAAGCACTTGTTCTGTCAAGCCTGTTTCGACTTTCGCCTCTCGCCTAGAACCGGAATAGGTCCGGCGGGGTGAAGCCAACCAGTTTCCACCATAGAAACTGCACCGGAGGCAGAATCACGCGGGCCAGGATGGCCGTGCCCAGAAAGCGGTCGGCCAGCAGCACAAGAATGAAGAGGCCAAACGCAACCAGGTCCAGCCGCGCGGAGAAGTGGAACCACCAATCGGGCAGCACGCTGGCCACAATGCGCGAACCGTCCAGCGGGCCAAAGGGAATCAGGTTGAACACGGCCAGGGCCAGGCTGATCCACACGATGAAGGATAGGAATTCGCCGCTGGAGACCAACACGCCTCCTACGCGCTGGGGTGTGAAACGGACCCAGTGCATGCGCAGGGGGATGGCGACCAGTAAGGCCAACAGCAGGTTTGAGACCGGACCGGCCGCACCGACCAGGGCCATGCCGACCTTGGGATTCGGGCGCAGCCGGAAAGGGTCAACCGGCACGGGCCGGCCCCAACCGAGGCCCACGGTCAGGAGCAGCAGGGTGCCGAACGGCTCCAGGTGTGCGAACGGATTGAGTGTCAAGCGGCCTTTCTCTTTTGCCGTAGGGTCGCCCAGCCGGTCGGCGACCAGCGCATGGCTTGCCTCATGTATCGAGAGACTGACCAGCAGAGCTACGATCAGATAGATCATCCACATCACATTGACAAGACCAAGAAAGAGCATAACGACTCCTTTTTCTAACGCGTGATGTATCCTCTCGATATTTCGGGGTCATAGCCGGACACTTTCCCATCATTCGCCCACAAGTTGCACGATGATTTGCCGGCTTCTGTGCCGATTATCGAAATCTATGAACACGATCTGCTGCCAGGTTCCCAGCGTGAGCCGTTTGTTCACGAAGGGGACGGAGAGGGACGGGCCGAGGAGGGCCGCCCGCAGATGACTGTGGCCGTTGCCGTCGCCCCAGCGCAGGTTGTGCTGGTATGGCCGGTCGGGCGGGGCGATCTCATCGAACAGCCGACGCAAGTCGGCTACCGCCCCCGATTCAAATTCAATGGTGGTCAGCGCGCTGGTCGAGCTGGCACTGAACAGCGTTGCAACTCCGTCGTTCAAACTGGAAGCCTGTACCACTTCCGCGACCTGCTGGGTAATGTCCTGGACATCGCCGTGCCCGACCGTTTGCAGCCCAATCGTCTTGGAAACAACCATCGTCTATCCTCCTAAAAGAACTCTTATGCCGTTCAACGCCCCTTTGATCAGCCGGTAAAAGTAGTAGGGCAGTAACTGCCAGGGCCGTTCGACTTGATAACGCTGGCGCATGTACACCGGCGCAGGAAAGATATTGGCCAGGATGAATTGCAGCCTCTGCCGTGTGCCAGAGAGTTGCGACAAATCGTTGAGGAAGCGTTCGATGACGTCGTGGGGAGGGGCAATCATGAAATCGAACAGGGCAGTTTCTTCCGGGCCCGGTTGTATGGTCGCAAGGCGGTCCATCACCTCGTCCGGCACCGGCGCGTCGAGCCAGTCAACTGTCTGGAGCAGGATGGTGCGCAAGGAGAGCACAAGCTGGTACATTTCTGCACGGGCGATGATTTCGTCCCAATCCAGCGATTTCTCGTAGTGGCGAATGAGGCGATCAATGTCGCAATACCACAGCAGTCTCTCGCCGTGATGGTGAAGCGCTAGGTGGGTGCAAAGGTGCAGGAGTCGCGCTTCTGGCCCCAGCGTCTTCGTCACCGTACTCTCCAGTTGGAGCGACACGGCTGTCTCCCAAAACCAGTCCAGCGGCATGGTGCGTTGGTAGAAAGGCGAATCGAGCAAGTGCCAGTGCAGCTCGCAGACATAGATCATCGTTGTGGCATCGTCACGCCGCGCCAGCGAGACTTGGCTCTCGAACGCCGCTGCTGCGCCGGCAAAATGCTCTTCCTTGACCGGCGCGTATCCCCGACCGCCGAGTGCCCTACGCGCCTCTGGCACCTGGGTCTGGCGGACCAGCAGGTCCAGGTCTTGCATGGGACGCAAGGCAACATTGTCGTAGAGCGTGCCGGCCAGGGCCGCTCCCTTGATCACCAACGTTTCGATGGGGTGTTCGGCAAGACACTGCACCACCGCAGCCCACTCCTCCAGGAACAGGGCATTCATGGCTGCTATATCGAAGTGGGCTTTGGAAATACGGAACCAGACTTCCGAGGCGATTTCTTGATGGTACGGCTTGAGTGCCTGATAGACGAGCGGTGTTACCCCCTGCGAGTCGGCTTCGTCGAGCAAGGGGGACCAAGACCGGGGTGCGGTACGGGGAATCACGATCGCGCGTATCTGGTCCTCCGGTACGCCGGCACGGACCAGATTCAATAGGTCTTGTGAAACCGCGGGCGCGTTGTTCGGCAAGGATCTCGATCTCCAAAGGGTTGTGCATTCTCATCCGCGGCGCTCTCCGGCACGATGCCGGCAGCGGATAGACCCTATTCTACACCGAATTGGAGTTTGTGTCTATTTTGACCATGCCATCCGTCCATTATCGTCGACGACAACGCCAACAACCGCGAGCTGTTGAGCTGTTAGTAGATATGCTGGAAGGGGTGTGCGTCATATTTTTGCGCGGCAACTTTCTCAAATGAACCACGAAGACACGAAGGCACAAAGAACAACCAGGTTGAATGTT
>CAZFFM010000050.1:0-15912 GCA_964517425.1 uncultured Ardenticatenales bacterium
TTAGTGGAAATTCGTGTAATTCGTGGCAAAAAAGAGATTGAATCAGGTGTTTCCAGGGTAGCCCCTGAACGCTTACGGTGCCCGGTCTGTTTATGCCGTGTGGCCTATGCCTTGGTCGAGACTGCGGGTTTCGTCCACGTCGTGCGCAGACTGGCTCACATAGCAGAGACGGAGCAGGTGCAACTCGTCCCAATCTACCGTCCCCTCCAGGGCATCGTAGACGGGCCGCAAGTAGTCCGCGCCCAGTTCGGCGAAAGCGGCCAGCACCCGCGTCTGGGTCTCCGGGGGCAACTGGGAGAGCTCGCGAAGGCCATCAGGCCGCAGCGCCTGGCCCGTTTGGGCTGCCTTCCACAAATGCGAGAGTACAGTCCGCGTCTTGACTCCGAATAGCGCCGCGATGTCCGGTATGGATTTCCCGCTGTTGTAGAGGGTGGCGACGGCCGTCGTCCGCTCGCCGGCGTGCGGGGCGGGGCGCGTCGCCACCGGCTTCTCCTGTTCGGGGATGTCTCGCTCCCGGCAGTAGGCCTGGATGATGGGCAGGAACAGGTCTGCGTACTTCTCCAGCTTGGCCTGGCCCACGCCAAAGATGCCCGCAAACGAGGCGCGAGACTGGGGAAAGTAGGTGGCCATCTCCGCCAAAGACCGGTCGGAGAAGATCACGTAGGGCGGGATGCCGGCGGCGTCGGCCAGGCCCTTGCGCTTGGCGCGCAGCAGTGCGAACAGATCCGCGTCGTAGTCGAGCGGGACAGGTTTCCTCCCCGTGGGCGCTCCCTGCTCTTCGTACAGCTCGCCCTGCACCGGTTCCCCTTTGAACACGGCGTAGGCCTTCGCCGTCAGGGTCAGGCTCCCATACTCCATGTCCTGATCCACCAGGCCCTGTTGGATGAACTGCCGCGCCAGATGCTGCCACTGCTTCTTGGAAAACTCCAGACCGATGCCGTAGGTAGACAGCCGGTCATGGCCGCGCTGCAAGATGCGTTTGGCCTTGGAGCCGCGCAGGACGTCGATCACGTGGTTCACGCCAAACTGTTCGCCCGTGCGCTTGACACATGAGAGGAACTTCTGCGCCGGGATGGTGACATCGGCCTGCGGGCGCTCTTCTGCCAGGCAGACATCGCACATCTCGCAGGTGTTCGCCTCGTAGGTCTCGCCAAAGTAATCGAGCAGCGGCCGGCGGCGGCACCCCGTCGCTTCGGCGTAACGGAGCATGGCCTGCAGGCGCATGGTCGCCCCCCGTTGTTCGGCCGGGGCCGCCTGCTCGATGAAGTGGTTGATGGTATGCACATCGCTGTAGCTGTACAGCAGCAGGCAGTCAGCGCGCAGGCCGTCCCGCCCCGCCCGGCCGATTTGCTGGTAGTAGCTCTCCAAATCCTTGGGCAAATCGTAATGGAGGATAAAGCGCACATTGGACTTGTCGATCCCCATGCCAAAGGCCACCGTCGCCACCATGATGGGCGCGTCGTCCCGGGTAAACTGCCGCTGGTGACGGCGACGCGTCGCGCCGTCCAACCCGGCATGGTAGGGCAGCGCCGACCAGCCGCAGGCCCGCAATTGCTCCGTCAGCATATCCACCTGTCGCCGGGTGGCGCAGTAAATGATGCCAGATTCATCGCGGTGGGCTGCCAGGAAGTCCAAGACCTGTTGCAAGCCATTCGTGCGCGGGCGGGCCTCCAGAAACAGGTTCTCCCGGTCGAAGCTGGCGATGAAGGTGTTGGCTTGGTCCAGGCCGAGGGTCTGTTGGATGTCTTGCCGGACCCGAAGCGTGGCCGTGGCGGTGAGAGCGACGCAGACGGCCTGGGGCAGGCGCCGGCGCACGCTGCGTAACTGGCGGTATTCCGGGCGGAAGTCGTGACCCCAGGCAGAGATGCAGTGTGCTTCATCGATGGCCAGACAGTCGACGCGACTCTGGTCCAGCAAGACCAGTGTCTCCGGCCGCAGCAAGGTCTCCGGGGCCGCGTAGAGCAACTTGACCTGTCCCTGCCGGACCTGCGCCGTGGTCTGCCGGTATTCCTGGTAACCCAAGGTGCTGTTGAGGAAGACAGCGGCCACACCCAAATCCCGCAGTTGGCTGACCTGGTCCTCCATCAGGGAGATGAGGGGCGACACCACCACGGTCAAGCCCTCGAACCGGAGAGCGGGAAGCTGGTAGCACAGGGACTTGCCGCTGCCCGTGGGCATGACGACGAGCGTGTCCTGTTTTGCGAGGACATTTTGAATGATGTCGGCCTGCAGGGGACGCAGGGCATCGTAGCCGAAAACTTGCCGCAGAATCGCTTCGACAGATTGGGTGCCGGCGGCTGACGGGCGCGGCAGGACGGGGAGCTGCGCAACGAGCGCGGGTGTTTCCCTGCGCTCGGCTGCAGGGGAGATCCAACCTGACAACTGCACGTAGCAGCGCAGTTCTCCCTCCACCATTTCTTCCGGTCGCCACCAGTGGGCCAGTGATACGCGCAGGAGTGTTCCTGCCGGGATTTCGTCCACCGGCTCCTGAAAGCCAACAAAGGTCAAGGTGCGCCCGCCGTCCGCAGTTGGGTACCGGTAGCGAATGCGCTTGGCGTCCTCCACTCGCCGAAGTGGCTGATCAGGGACCCAAAACATGGTGCTGTAGGTGGGAATGCCGAGACGTTCGGCGACGTAGAGGGCTCCCACGGAAGTCGCCCCCGTCCGACCTTCGTACAGCAGATCCACGCCGCCCTGTTTCGGCGGTACATGGCGGTGGATGAAGGCATTCATATCATCCATCATACCCAGTCTGCGCCGCTCGGAGACGATGATGTTTTCTACGTGAGGGGGAACGATCTGCTCCGGTTCGGCGTATTCAACGTCCCACACCTCACCAACGCTGTACTCCAGCCCGGCCTGCTCGTTCCATGTTCTGTCGAAGCTTTCCAGACGCACGGAACGTCCCTCGAAAGTCAGGCCGCCCACGCACGCGCCGCTGCCTCGCCTGGTTTTCGCAACGATAACAACTTTCATGATGCCGTCCTTGATCTTTATTTGCTTTATCTGTGGGTATCTGCGAGAAACCTGCGGGTAAGCGTTCAAGGACTACCCTGGAGACACCTGCTTCAATCTCTTTTTTGCCACGAATTGCACGAATTTACACGAAAAAAGCAAAAACTTTAGTGAAAATTCGTGTAATTCGTGGCAGATTCAGGGGATACTGAACGGTTACACCTGCGGTATCAGCGTTCCATTTTTCCAAAGCCGAACAGTTACCTTTCAGGAACAATGTGCCGGACTTCCCAGCCCAAGGTGTGCTGGAGGTGCTCGGCCACCAGCGAACGGTGGCACGCGTCCGGCTCCCGTTCCACACAAAAGAGCGCGATCACCTGCACATCGGGGTCCAGCATTTCCAGCAGGGACTGAGGATCGAAGTGGGTGAGAATGTCTCTACGGTAGGCCTCGATGAAGGGCGGAGCGAGCCCTGTGCGCTTTCGTTTGGCGACCTTGGCGGCTTTGTCGGCTGCACTTTGCTGCGCGCGAATGGCGTTGGTCGGGGCCAACTCCTTGAGGTGGAAATAGGCAATCTCCAGCTCGGCCAGACGTTTCTGCAAGCGCCGGCTGTTGGCGAAAGCATAAGTCGCCCCACGCACGCCGCGCCGTTGCCGAATATCACAGAATGCGTCCACCTCCGCGGCCTGCAATGCCTGGAAGAAGTCCTCTTCCGCATAGCCGTACACGCCAATGGTGACAATTTTCATGGACAACTCCTCGCCCTCACTCTTCTGACGTGTACCGTTTGCGCGAAGTCAGATGGAAAAAATCGTCGCCAAACAGGCTGGGCTGGCCGCCGGTGAGCCGCAACATGACCTCCTCCTGGGAGACCAACCGGTCCTGCTCGTCGATGTGCAAAACGTCAATCCCGCCGGCAACCAGAGCGCGAGCGATGAGTTTGCTGCGGTGGCAGGTTTCCGGTTTGCCCTCGCTGCATAGAATCACCACCGGAAGTTCTTGTTCCCAGGCGCGCCGCAAGCGGCCGATTCCTTCCTGGAAAAACGCCTTCTGGCGGCACTTGTCGTAGTCTACCTTGCCGTCCGTGTAGCAATCGGGATCGGGCGGACGGCCCCCCAGCGCGTCGCCCATAAACACATAACGGATGCCATGCTCCGCCAAGTGGCGCTGCAGCGCATCCTTGGAAAACTCCGGTTTGTAGCGGGAATAGGGTTTGGACCGCACGTCGATGAGGTAGACAATGCCGTTCGTCCGCAGCACCTGGACGAAGGCGTCCATCTCCCGAGCGCCGTACCCGATTGTGTAAATGGGTTGTTTTGCCATGTCGCAATGAAAAACTCTTAAGAGAAGTTCAACTTCTTGGAGAAGTTGAACTTCTAACTTCTAAGAAAGCCAATGCCATCAATCTTGCCCCAACCGTAACCGTTCACCCCCCGCCATTGAGAACTCAGGAAACACTCATCCAACATGTTGTGAAATGGGAGGGGCAGCGTTCCCTTGGCGACGCTCTGCAATCACCTCTGCGATGTACGGCCATGGCGAAACGCCGCGTTGACGACAGGTGTCGATCACACTTGCCAACAAGGTATAGGCGTGGCTACCCTGCTCCGTGCGTGTGCCGTAGCTGATTTTTCGAGCGATAACCCAATGCCGCAATGACCGTTCGGCGATATTGTTCGTGATGGGCAGTTCTGGGTGTTCCAATACCCGCCAAATGGCATCCCAATCATTGAGCAACTCACGAGCCAATTTCTTGGTCTTATCGTGTTCATGGTCTCGATGTTGCTCGCTCAATTCCTTCAATTGGGCCAGTTCCAGAGAGAACTTCTCCGGCAAATCTATGGTCGGGTCGGCCCGAGCTGCATAAATGCCCCTGATGAACAAACGAAGGTTTTCAAGCACTTTTTCGCCATAAGCGGCCGCTTCCGGATGACAACTCTCGGCCAGCCCCTTGGCTTTACGGATAATGTGCGCCAGACAGCGTAACCGTTTCCCGTATTTGCGATATTGACCATACCCATCGCTCATCAGCCAACCCGCAAACTGCTCCATCACATCGGCGATGACATCCCAACTGCGCCGACCAATCATATATAAGGTAACGGTTGCTGTTCGCAAAACCCACAGCCATACGGTGCGTCCGCTTTCTTTCCAGCCGGTTTCATCGGCGTGCAATAACGCTGATTGCTGGATCTCAGCGACCAGTTGCTCTTCTAACGGTGCGGACGCCCGTCCCCCTTCGGTGATACATTGGTTGATACATCCCACACTGAGGGTAATGCCCAGCCAATCCTGCAAGAATTCCTGAATTCGCGGCCGCGACAGGCGCATACGGATGCTTTGTGGATTTCCTCACCCGTTACCGGTATTTCTACCCGCCGACCAACCCCCTTTGCTCCCGGTTGTTTGCCTGGGTTCCGTTTGCTTCTTGGTCGGCTATGGGATTGCTCCTCAGTAGATTGCGGCTCACTTTGCGTGGCCTGGCCATCTTGCTCTTACTTTTCCTTTTCTGCTGTATGGTCTACTTCATCAGTTTCGTCTTCCTCCTTGGAAAACGAGGCTTGTTCCTAGGGGGCATAACTGCCCGATGGACGGGAACTATTCTGAGGGGTCTGATTCAGTCGATCGCGAGCGTCGCGTAAATCATCCAGCATTTTTCCGCTGAGGTGTAGCAATTGCTCAGGCAACAGTGAGGCAAGATATTCTTGATTGATTTGTTTCAGGTCGTGATCCGTTAAGTGCATACCTTTATTGTACAATCATTTTGCTTATCAAGCAAATCATCTATACGGGCGGGGGGAGGGTGAACGGTTACAAGGGGCAACGCAAAACCTCTCGTTTCAAATGGATCACCAATTTCACGGTCACGGCTCAACAGGTTACCACTTTAGCCAACGAAGGAGGGCGTATACGCTGGAAAATCGAGAACGAAGGCTTCAACGTACAAAAGAATGGGGGATTCGCACTGGAACACGCCTACACGACAGATCCGACGGCCAGCAAGGTCTTCTACTTCCTCCTGCAGATTGCTCATCTGCTCGCCCAACTGCTGGAGAAAGGCAGTCTCCTTCGCCAAGCCTGCCCGAAGGGCCTTGGTTCGGCCAAGAACCTCGCCTTCCACTTGCTGGAAGCCTGGCGTAACTTGCGCTTGTCCACCGACAAAGTTCAACAAATGCTCGCCTTTCGCCCCCGCATTCAGTTCGACACTTCTTAGCGCCGGGCTCGTTCCCGTGCGCGCCCCCCACTATCTCGTTTTCTCACACTCACCTGATCCGTTCCCTTGATCAGGGCTTTCGTATGCTTGGCAACGAAACCGCTGCTTACCAGCACCCTTACCCCAACCAGAATCTGCTCTCAGTTGCTTCCCCGACCCTGACACTCTTCGTTGCTGTGAATGAATACGGGGACTTGACAGAATTGCAATAACGTGATATAATTTTTTACGTAGCATTTACTTTCAGCCAAAGTAAGGACTGTCTTTGAATTCCTCTTGACCCAATGCCTTCAGCGTATTGCCATATTTCGCCAATTAAGCGTTTTGTCAAGCGCGATTCGATGACATGAAATTGCGCCAGGGAAGACTTCGCTGCTACGTGCGCTCCGGTTTAGCATTCGTACCAATTTGTGATTGACCAGCCACGTGCGGAAAAGCAGCAATCTGTTCGGGTTGCATTGCAAATCGGTAATCGCTCAGGATTTGTAGCCTTGCACAGTGGCACTTCTTCCCACGAGGAGATAGAGCCGTAGCACCGTACTTTGCTACGAACGGAAGAGCTGTTTTCGAGGCAGAAGCTATAACGGTTCAGATGGAGCGCATTTTGACCTTTGGATTTAGCCGACTTGGCATAAAGTTGAGCCAAGCACTTTGTTAACGTGTAAGAAACAAGATGTTGTACTGTATAGCGGGGCAGTTACCAGGGATTACACTTTCGCCTGTCTAGTCTGGTGAAAGTATCTGCCTTGATGATATAAGATGACCCTCTGATTACCCTTATTATTTCATGGAGATGTATTGTGGATATAGATATTGTTGCCTTAGATAAAAGAACTTTGCCAGAATTACAGGAGTTGGCCAAAGAGCTTGATGTATCCGGGTATAGTCGAATGAAGAAACATGACCTGATTTTTCGGCTGTTACAGGCAAATGCCGAAAAGCAGGGATATATTTTTGGCGGCGGCACACTGGAGGTTGTGCAGGACGGGATAGGATTCCTTCGCGCCCAGCACTTCCTGCCAAGCCCAGAAGATGTGTACGTTTCGCAATCGCAGATTCGGCGTTTTGCGTTGCGTACCGGTGACATGGTATTGGGCCAGGTGCGCCCCGCCAAGGAAAACGAAAAATACTACGGCTTGCTGCGGGTAGAGGCAGTCAACGGACTTGATCCCGAGGCAGCCAAACACCGCCCAAAATTTGACCGGTTGGTACCGATCTTCCCAGAGGAGCGGCTTACACTAGAATCGGACCCTCGCGACCTGACAACCCGCTTGTTGGACATGATTGCCCCGATCGGACGAGGCCAGCGTGGTCTGATCGTGTCGCCGCCAAAAGCCGGCAAGACCACCGTCTTGAAGAAGATTGCCAACGGCATTACGTCCAACCATAATGACATACATCTGATGGTCGCTCTCATTGGCGAACGTCCTGAAGAAGTCACGGACATGGACCGCTCCGTAGAGGCTGAAGTCGTCGCCTCCACCTTTGACGATCCGGTGCAAAGTCACGTTCGAGTGGCCGAGATGGCCGTCGCGCGGGCCAAACGCATGGTAGAAGTGGGGCGCGACGTCGTGATCCTACTCGATTCGATCACACGTCTGTCTCGCGCCTATAATCTCATTGTCCCGCCAAGCGGACGTACGCTCTCCGGTGGTATTGATCCCTCAGCCCTCTATCCCCCCAAACGTTTCTTCGGCGCAGCTCGTAATATCGAGGATGGTGGGAGCTTGACGATTATTGCCACTTGTCTGGTTGATACGGGTAGCCGCATGGATGACGTGATCTACGAAGAATTCAAGGGTACCGGCAACATGGAATTGCACCTGAATCGACGCCTTTCCGAACGTCGCATTTTCCCCGCCTTCGACATCGAGCGTTCGGGTACTCGCCGTGAAGAACTGTTGCTTGAACCCGGTACTCTTCAGAAAGTCTGGACCCTAAGACGGATGATCGGCGCGATTGGCAACTTCGAGGGTCTGGAGGCCGTCCTCGACAGAGTGCGCAAAACACAGAGCAATTCTGATTTCTTGAAAACTATGCACATGGATATCTAGTCTACGCCACTCATGACACAATCCTTGCCGTCCGAGGGGCTGTGCGCACCAGAGGGTCTTGACGACAGGGGCCCATCCATTGCAGAAAATACGGGCCTATTGCAGACGGTGTACGGTATGTACTCTACCGTACACCGCTTTCTTTCCCGCAGCAGAAAGTGGATCGAAGCCAAACGATCTGACATCCCTTTCTTATCCCGCTACGTCTCACACCTTGCCGCGCTCTTCCTGACTCTGCTCATCACTTTCGTGGCTAATGTTCGTCTCTCTGCCCTGGCTGGACCCCGCCCCCTTTACCGGCAAGGCGAGGAGACTGGCCAGGATGTCGCTACCTATCCGCAATCTTTGGCGGACACTTCGGCGAGCTTCCTCATTGGCGCGGTACTCCCCCACACGATCATTCCCGAACGGCCTCGCGAGGAGGTCATCACCTATGTAGTGGAACGTGGCGATACCGTTTCAGGAATCTCGGAGAAGTTTGGCCTCACGGACGATACGTTGCTCTGGTCCAACCCGAGCCTGGAGAACAACCCCGACCTCCTTTCTATCGGGCAGAAGTTGGCGATCTTGCCGGTGGAAGGTGTGTACCATACAGTCGAGCCCGGGGATACAATTGCTGCTCTGGCCAAGCGCTACAAGGTCGCGCCGGAGGCCATCACCAACTACCCCCTGAACAATCTGAACCCTCCCTACGTATTGAGCGGGGGAACGAAACTGGTCATTCCCGGAGGCAGCAAGCCATACGTCCCGCGCATTGTCCACGCTTATCGTGGGCCGGCTCCCGCCAACGCGACAAAAGGTACGGGCAATTTCGGCTGGCCCGTTACAGGGAGCATCACCCAGGGCTACTCCAAACACCATCGCGCCATTGATATTGGCGCTTCTTGGGGAAGTCCCGTCTTTGCCGCAGATTCGGGATACATTTCTTTCGCCGGATGGGATCGCACGGGGTACGGCAACATGATTCTCATAGACCACGGCAACGGCTATTTGACCCGCTACGCGCATCTGAGTCATTTCCTGGTGAAAGTCGGCCAGTCCGTCGCCAAGGGTACGGTGATTGCCAAATCAGGGAGTACAGGAAACTCGACCGGCCCTCACCTCCATTTTGAAGTGGTCAAGAATGGCGTGCCACGAAACCCGTTCAACTATCTACGATGACCACTTCTCCGCCTCCCGCCCCACCGGCCAAGCCGGCTAAGACCATCGTAATCGGTCTGGACGCAGCTACCTGGCTGCTCGTGCGTCCCTTGCTGGAGTCCGGTGAGCTGCCGAACCTTGCCCGCCTGATGGCAGAGGGAGCGCATGCCACGCTTCGTTCGTCCATCCAGCCTTCGTCGGAGCAGGCCTGGCCGACCATGACCACCGGCGCGAACTGCGGGGGCCACGGCCTCTATGGCTACATGCGCCGCAGACCCGGCAGCTACGCCCACGATTACGTGAACGCCCGTTTTCTGCGTGCGCCCCAAGTCTGGGACCGTCTCGGCGATAGCGGCCGGCCGGTCATCGTCGCCAATGTTCCCATGACCTATCCGCCCCATCCGGTCAATGGCGTACTCATTACTGGCTTTATGGCCCCCGGCACGCACAGTGAGTTTACTTATCCCGCCGGCCTGTATGACGAATTGCGCGCTGAAATCGGAGAATATACGATCAATGTGGACATCGAGCGGGGCGCACTCGACCGGCAGGAAGCAAACCTGGCCGGCCTGGTCGCTCAATTCCGCCACATGACCGAACAGCGCACCGCTGCCGTTGAATACCTGGCCCGCACCCGCCCCTGGGATTTCTTGATGGTCGTCTATGTTTCGCTCGACCGTCTGGGCCACAAGTTTTGGCGCTATACCGACCCGAGCCACCCCCTCTATACGCGCGAAGGTGCAGCCCGCTGGGGTTCGGTCCTTTCCGACACCTACCGGCAGCTCGATGAGCAGGTGGGCCGCTTGTTGAAGCTCGCCGGCCAGGACGATACGGTCCTCGTTGTTTCGGACCACGGTTTTGGCCCCTTGACCCATGCTGTCTATCTGAATCGCTGGCTGGAGCAACAAGGCTACCTTACTTTTCAATCGCCGGACCAACGCGCGCTGGGAGATCGCCTCCGGTCGTTCGCCACTTCGTCGCTCCGGAAAGCCGTTCAGCGGTTGCAATCTCCGCTCATTACCGAAGCCAAACAGTGGGTCTTTCAGCGATTTCCGGCACTGCGTGGCCAGCTTCATTCGGCCATGGCCTATGCCAATGTGGACTGGAGCCGTACACAGGCCTATGCGGTGGGCACAATGGGCAACTTCTATGTCAACCTGCAGGGCCGGGAGCCGCAAGGCATTGTCCCTCCCGGCGAGCCCTATGAGGCACTGCGCGACCGGCTGATTGCCGACCTGCGTGCCCTCCGCGATCCCGATACCGGCGACCCGATATTCGAAGGCGTCTGGCGGCGTGAGGAACTGTACCACGGCCCCTACCTGGACGAGGCTCCGGACGTCATCGGCCTGATGGATCCGCACTACCACGGCGCTGTCGTGGATTGGCGGTCTGCGGGCAGCGCCATCGTGGAGCGAATGGGAGAGGAGTTACTCTTCCTCGCCGACCTCTCCGGCCAACACACGATGGATGGCATCTTCATTGCACGCGGCCCTGGAATCAAACGGGGCGAAGAGGTACAGACGCAACAAATCGCCGATGTTGCGGCGACGATTCTGTATCGCATGGGAGAGCCTATCCCCAACCACCTGGACGGGCGCGTGATGACCGACATTCTGGAATTGGGCTGGCTGGCCGACCACCCCATCCGGTTCAACGAAGAATCGCATCCGGCTGACCAGACACCGGCCGGCGACACCGGCTATTCGAGCCAGGAAGCAGAGCTGATCGAGGAACGGCTGGGCGGACTCGGTTATTTGTAGGAGAGCGTTTCCAAGAAGGCGCGGTCGGCCGGCGTCAGTTCGGCGGATTCGAGCAAATCGGGCCGGCGCTCTAGCGTGCGGCGCAGAGCTTGTTCCCGCCGCCAACGCGCGATCTCTGCGTGATTCCCCGAAAGCAGAATCCCCGGCACGGACCATTCCCGAAAGAGGGGCGGGCGCGTGTAGTGCGCATACTCCAGCAGACCGGTAGCATGCGAGTCGTTACTTGTAGCGGCCGGATCGCCCAGCACGCCGGGCAGCAAGCGCGTCACAGCGTCCACGACTACCATCGCCGGAATCTCTCCACCGGAGAGAACATAGTCGCCTACGGAGATCTCGTCCGTTACAAGGTGTTGACGTACGCGTTCATCCACCCCCTCGTAGCGGCCACAGATAAGCAAGAGGCGCTCATGAGCGGCCAGTTCCTGCGCCACCGCTTGCGTGAAGCGGCGGCCCTGCGGCGTTAGCAGAATGACCGGCGACCGGAGCTGGACACCAGTGCGGATCGAACCGGCCATCGCCGGCGGCTCCGCACGCAGGACGCTTTCTACGGCGGCGAAGATCGGCTCGGGCTTCATCACCATGCCGCCCCCACCACCGTAGGGCGTATCATCTGTCATGCGGTGTTTGTCAGTTGCGTACGCCCGGATATCGTGCAGCGCGATCTGCACGCGCCCCATCTCTTGCGCCCGCTTGATGATGCTGGCGTCAAAAGGTCCGGCGAACATCTCCGGGAACAGGGTGAAAATGTCGAAGCGCATCGCGATCAGAGCCCAGTCTTTCCGACCTGGGACTTCAAATACGCTTTGATGAACATGTCCAGGTCTCCGTCAAGCACAGCGCTCGTCTTGCCCGTTTCCACGTCGGTACGATGATCTTTGACCATCTGGTACGGGTGCAGCACGTAGGAGCGTATCTGGTTTCCCCAGCCGGCATCCACGTGCTCCCCTTTCAACTTTTCCTGTTCGGCGGCACGGCGTTCCATTTCCTGTTCGTACAAGCGGCTGCGCAACACTTTCAGGGCTGATTCCCGATTTTGCAACTGGGACCGTTCGTTCTGGCAGGTAACGACAATGCCGGTGGGGATGTGTGTCAGCCGCACGGCTGTAGCGTTCTTCTGGACGTTTTGTCCTCCGGCACCGCTGGAGCGGAAAACGTCCATACGCAGGTCATCCGGGCTGATTTCAATTTCTACAGTGTCGTCAATGACCGGCATGACCTCGACCAAAACGAAGGATGTATGCCGTCGTCGCGCTGCGTCAAAGGGTGAAAGCCGCACCAAGCGATGGACGCCCTTTTCGGCACGCAGGTAGCCATAGGCATAGGGGCCTTCCACCTCGACGGTCGCACTTTTCAGGCCGGCTTCTTCGCCCGACATGGAATCCAGGATAGTGGTTTTGTAGTTGTGGTGTTCGGCCCAGCGCACGAACATGCGCAGCAACATTTCGGCCCAATCTTGTGCTTCGGTGCCGCCGGCGCCGGCGTGGACGGCCAGTAGCGCGCTTCCGCGGTCGTGCGGACCGGACAAAGTAAGTTGGAACTCTTCGTCCTCCAGTTCGCGTTCAAGGGCTTCCATCTCGGCGGCCACTTCGTTAATGACTTCGTCGTCCTCTTCGACTTCCACAAGGTCGAGCAATTCCAGCGCTTCGCGGGTGCGCGTTGCCATCCCCTGCCACAGAGTGACTTCTTCGCGCAAGAGAGATAGATTCTGCATGGCCTGTTGGGCGACTTGCTGGTCGGCCCAGAAGCCGGCCTGGCTGGCTTCTTTTTCTAGCCGGGCAATCTTTGCCTCTTTGCCAGGGATGTCAAAGGCGCTCCAAAAGGCCAGCAATGCGTTGATCCAGGGTTTGTAAGCGACTCTTCACATTTTCTACGGTCATTTTTCCTCCGAGAATAGCCCGTCCACGAAGGCACGGGCGTTGAATTCGGCCAGGTCCTCGACCTTTTCACCGGTGCCCACGAAAAAAATGGGCAGCTCCAGGTCGCGGGCGATGGCGAAGGCCATGCCTCCTTTGGCGGTTCCGTCCAGTTTTGCCAGGACCACACCACTAATTTGAGTGACCTGTTTGAACACTTTGGCCTGTGACAAGGCGTTCTGTCCGGTGGTGGCATCAAGCACCAGCAGCGTCTCATGTGGCGCTCGGTGGACTTGTTTCTGCGCCACGCCGTAGACTTTCTTTAGCTCTTCCATCAAATTGAATTTGGTGTGCAGCCGTCCGGCCGTGTCAATGATCAGTACGTCAACATCGCGCGAACGGCTGGCCCGGATGGCGTCGTAGACGACCGCGCCCGGGTCGCCGCCGGGCTGGCTGGCGATTACCTCGACCCCGACGCGCTCTCCCCAAATCTTGAGCTGGTCAATCGCCGCTGCGCGGAATGTATCTCCGGCAACGAGCATCACTTTCTGGCCCCGCTCTTTGTGATATTTGGCCAGTTTAGCGATGCTGGTGGTCTTTCCGGACCCGTTCACCCCGACGACGAGTACGACCGAAAGCTGCCGGCTGCCTTCCAGATAGGGGCGTTGTGGCGCTTCCAGAATATCCACCAGGTGTTTTTTCAACAGGCCCTCAACCTGTTCGGCGCGTCGCCATGCATGGCCAAGAATCTCTTCGCGAAGATCGGCAATCAAAGCCGTGGTGGTATCTACACCGATGTCGGCCATGATCAGCAGCTCTTCCAGCTCATCCCAGAATTCCTCCGTGATTTCTCCGGGGCCGAAGAGGCCGACAATTTGGCCGAAAACAGATCGCCGTGTCCGGGTCAAGCTGTCACGAATGGATGCAGCACGTGAAAAAATCAATGTTAGTTACTCTCCTTGATGTCGAATGCAAGCAGGCAGACCCGATTGCGCGTGCCGGTCCCTAGCAGCTTGTCGGAGAAAGAATGATGGGACACAGCTTTACAGGATTAACACAGATTTTCCGATGATTTGGCCTAAGAATCTGTGTTTTTCTGTGAAAATCTGTGTTCTAAAAAGAAAAAATAGGTCTCTCCGACAGCCTGCTAGCCACCAGCTCTGTATGAGATTACAACAAACTATTATACCGGAGCGTCGGAATCTTAGCAACTTTCGTACCGGGGAGATGATTGCAGAAACCGCCGGTAGGCCTTCGCCGTCTGCTGCGCGACCTGTTGGTGCGTGAAGTGCTCCACGGCCCGTTGGCGGCCACGCTGCCCCAGCGTGGCCCGCTCCTTCGTCGATTCGCAGAGCCGCGCGAGATGGGCGGCCAGTGCTTCGCTATTCCCTTCAGGGAAGACCAGGCCGGCATCGCCAATCACACGCGGTATCTCCCCGCTATCGGAGCCGACGACCGGCACGCCACAGGCCATCGCCTCGATCAGCACACGCCCAAACTGTTCCTTCCAATTGGCAAGGGTCAGCGAGGGCAAGACCAGCACATCGAGTCCTCGATAAAATTCGGGCATCTTCGCCGAAGGTTGCGTGCCCTCCAACGTGACTCGTGATTGGAGACCGGCGTCGCGAATCCGCTCGCGCAGAGCATCCCGCAGCGGGCCTCTGCCCAACACGCGGAGGCGCCAATCTCCCCTCAACCGACTCACGGCATCCAGCAAGACAAACAGACCCTTTTCCGGCACCAGCCGTCCCGCAAAGCCAATCGTGAAGGGCCTGCCCGCCGGCAACGCGATGTCATTCCGTGGGCTGAAGCGCTCCGGGTCGACGCCAAACTGCGGGATGATGTCCACGAGGCCGGCGTAGCCCTTGCTTCGCAGCATGTCCGCCGCTTCACGATTGCCTGCGATGGCGCCAACGGCATGACGAAATACGTAACGTTCCATCCAGGAAAAAGGAGGGGGATAGCGGCGGGCCAGGTTCTGCCAGGTGAAAAACAGCGCCGGCAGCTTTCGCTGTTGTGCCGAGCGCACGGCATGAAAAGTCGCCAGATTGTAGGGTTCCTCGTCAACGTGGAAAAGGTCGGGGCGAACGCGGTCGAGCAACTTGTCCAGCCCGGGGTAGTGGTGCCAGTGGAAATGTCCGTTGAACCGTACAGGCTCAACGATCAGTTCGTACCCTTCCGTGTGCAGCCGCTCCAATGGTGACGAACCACCGGCGTCGCGCCACGAAGGGGGCACCGCCGCCACCAGCTCGATATCTGGTTCGCGGGCCAGCTCTTCTAGTTTTCGCTGGTAGGCACCCACCACACAGGCTTTGGAAAGGTAGAGAACCCTCACCCACGGTCCCTGGCTGCGGCAATTTGGGCCTGGTGTTCGGCCTGGTGACGCAGCAACTGCTCGACCACGAAGCGCGTTGTAATGTCTCCCCAAAAATGATGGGTTCCTTCGTAGGCGAGTTGCTCATCATTCAGGCCGCTGAAAAAGTTAATAAACTTCTGGCGGTTCTCTTCCCACTCCGCGATGATTTCCGCCAGCGGCCGCTCCTTGCGCTTTTCAATCTCCGAGGCGTTCCACTGATTTCGATCGAGGGGTTTGAAATTATACCCCTTCTTGGCCACCATGATTTCGCTGACCACGCGCATGCCTCCTTCCGAAGAAGCCAGATGGGACAGGACTTCCCGGATCGTCCAATCGTTTTCGGCCAGCGGTTGCCGCGCTTCTTGCTCGGTCAGACCGGCGATGGTCTGGTGAAACTCATCCCGCTTCTGTTTCAGGCGATTGATCAGTTCAACACCCATGAAAACACCTCCCTTGCTGTTGGTCAAAGGCACCCATCAATATCGTCCATTCAAACTGTGGCACATTCAAGCTGCTAGCAGGCTATCGGAGAAGTCTGAATTTCTCTTATAGGACACAGATTCTCACAGAGAAACACAGA
>CAZFFM010000051.1:0-15766 GCA_964517425.1 uncultured Ardenticatenales bacterium
CACGGTCGAGTCGCTGTCCCCCCAGAAGCTCCCGCCGGTGGCAAGCCTGGGCGACCGGCCATCGCCGGAATGGCAGCGGCCCAGGGGCGACGAAATCGCCCTGCATGTTGAAACGCCTCGCCCGGCGCTGCTCACCGTCAGCGAGGCGTGGTACCCGCTCTGGCGCGTGACGGTGAATGGAGCCGAGTCGCCCGTGCTGCGCGTGGATGGCGCCTTTCTGGGGGTTGCCCTGCCGGCCGGCACCAGCGCGGTTGCCTTTCGCTTTGCCAGGCCCGCGTACGTCTGGTTCGGATACCTGCTCTCCGTGGGGGCAGCGTGTGCAACGTTGGCGATGCTTCTCTACGCTCGGCAGCGGGGGAATATTTGAGATGAATTGCGAAGACAGGTCATTCCTATGAGCAAAGAAAAGAGGACAGCCGTAATTGTCCCCACCTACAACGAAATAGAAAACTTGCCCAGCCTGATCGAGCAACTGCTGGCGCTCGACCTGGGGCTGATGCCCATCGTGGTGGACGACAATTCGCCCGATGGCACAGGACAACTGGCCGACGAGCTGGCCCTGACGCACAAAGAAATCTCCGTAATTCACCGTGCCAGCAAATTGGGATTGGGCACGGCCTACATCGACGGCTTTCGGCACGCCTTCGAACAGGAAGTTGACTACATTGTGACCATGGATGCCGATTTCTCGCATAACCCACGCTATATTCCGAGCATGTTGCGGGCTATGGATCACTGCGATGTCGTGATCGGCTCGCGGTACGTGCCTGGCGGGGACACCCGCTATTGCACCTGGACGCGGAAAACGCTCAGTCGCGGGGCGAACGCTATCGCCAAAATGATGCTCGGGCTGCACGCCCACGATTGTACCGCCGGATTTCGCTGCTACCGGCGTGAGGTTTTGCAAGCGATACCGCTCGACCAGATATTCTCCAGCGGATATTCCTTCCTGATCGAGATGATCTATAAGTGCCAGGAACTGGGCTTTCGTATCGGGGAGGAGCCGATCATTTTTGAGAACCGGCAGCGGGGATCGTCCAAAATATCGAAGGTAGAGATCGCAAAGGCAATGTACACGGTCTTCCGATTGAGGTGGGGTGGATTGCCCTGGGATTCCTGGGTCGCAGCCTACCGGAAACAAGCGGGTCGGGAAGGGTGAACAGTTTGGCAGAAGGGCCCATCGTCATCATGCCGGCACATAACGAAGCCGAAAACCTGCCTCGTGTGATTGCCGAGCTGCGGCAAGTGTTGGGCGAAGCGGACATCCTGGTCGTGGATGACTGCTCGGTCGATGACACGGCGGCGGTGGCGCGGCGGTTGGGCGCGAAGGTCGTGCATTTGCCCTGCAATCTCGGATATGGGGGGGCCGTGCAGACCGGCTTTCGCTATGCTTCGGAGCGTGGCTACGCCCTCGGCTTGCTGATGGATGCCGATGGCCAACACGACCCGCACAGTGCGCCCGCCCTGTTGTCCGCAGTGCAGTCTGGACAGGCCGATGTTGCGCTGGGATCTCGTTTCTTGGGAGAGGCAACGTATCACGTCCCTCTCACACGGCGGCTGGGCATGGCGTTCTTCCGGAGAATCGTGGATCGTATGAGCAAGCAGCATTTCACCGACCCAACTTCGGGCTTCCAGGCCCTGAGCGGAGAGGTGATGCGTTTCTTTGCCCGCGACAATTACCCAACCGATTATCCCGACGCCGACACCATCCTCCTTTTGAAATATGCCGGCTTCCGGGTGAAAGAGGTTCCGGTTACGATTAGGTCCCGGCTCAGCGGCCAGTCTATGCATGCCGGCTGGAAGCCGCTCTACTACGTTTTCAAGATGCTCTTGTCCATCCTGGTCGTTGGACTACGACAGAAAACCAATCTAAACGGACGTGATCGCTCATGAATATTGTCAATGCACTGACGGTGGATGTGGAAGCGTGGTACCATGCCGAAATCGTTCGCCACCGTGTGCCCGAAACTGAAAGACTCCGGCAAGTGGAAGAAGCCTTGGCTCCCTTGCGACATTTGTTTCGCCGCCAGGGTGTGCGGGCCACCTTTTTCTTCGTAGGAGAGATCCTCCGCCGGCACCCCGCGCTTGTCCGCGCCTTGCACGACGAAGGGCACGAAATCGCCTTCCACACCATGTCCCACCGGCCGCTCCACAAGATGGGAGAGCAGGCTTTTCGGGCGGAGATTGCCGCCTTCGCCGAGCTTACCGGTGATGTCTTGGGCGAGGGGTTCTCCCCCGTCGGGTTTCGTGCGCCTACCTTTTCCCTGAACCAGCATACGAATTGGGCCATTCGAGCTCTTTCCGAGGCCGGCTATCGCTACGATTCGAGCATCTTTCCCCTGCGCACGCCGTTGTATGGCGTGGATCGTTGCCCTCCTGTGCCCTACCGCCTCTCCCCCGAAGATGTGACCCGCGATAGCGAAAAGAGTAGCTTGCTGTGGGAGTTTCCCTTGCCGGTGCTCCCCGTCGGCCCGCTGAAGGTCCCTCTGGCCGGCGGCTTCTACCTCCGCTTGTTCCCCCTTTCCCTTCTCTTATGGGGGCTGCGCAGGCTGAATGCGGACGGAATCCCCTTCACGCTGTACGTCCATCCCTGGGAGACGTATCCGGGGACGCCGCACGTGGCAAACCTTTCGCCGCAGGATAGCTTCATCACCTATCACAACATAGACGGCACGTTGCTCAAACTTGCTGGGATTCTCAACCGGTTCCGGTTTGCGCCCATGGAAAAGGCCCTGGGTGCCTACCTTGAAAGTCGGGGCGAAGAGGGCTGATATGGCCGTCCTCTCTTTTGACGAGCGCAAGACGCGGGTGCGCTGGATTCTCCTGGCCTGGCTGATCATTTTGTTGGCCTTCGATTACGCCCACGTATGGGCCATCACGAACAATCATGACTTCGCGGTCTTTTACCAGGCAGCCGCACGGTTGAGAAGCGGGCAAGACATCTACCGCGACCTGGCGACATTCCAGAAGGCGATTGCAAGCGGCTCGTTCGTCCTGAAGAATCCAGACACGGTATGGCCCTATGCCTACCCTCCTCTGGCCGCGATCCTTTTTCTGCCGCTAACCTGGATTCCGTATGCGTGGGCTGCTGCCGGGTGGACGGTGGCGAATTTCTTGTTCTTGTGGGGTGGGTGCGCGCTGATACTTCTTTCTCTGGGACGGCTCACCTGGACGATGGGGTTGGCGACGTTGTTGCTGCTCTATCAGTTCTACCCCGCTACGGTGGCTTTGCGGTTGGGGCAAATGGAAGTGGCCCAGTTCGTGCTCCTGGCGGCCGCTCTGTGGGCTTTGAGAAATCAACGAGAAGGGTTGGCCGGCCTCTCATTGGGCCTCGCTACTGCGCTGAAGTTCTTCCCCGGCGCGTTGATCGGCTTCCTTCTTTGGAAGCGGCGCTGGAAAGCCGCAGCCTGGGGAATCGGTAGTGCTCTGGCCCTGCTCATCGTTTCGTACGCCGTGGTCGGGCTGGACAATATCCCGCGTTACCTGGCTTTTACGTCGGTGTACAGCCACGGAGGATTTGCGGCCTTTCCCTACAACCAATCGTTCAGTGGGTTCTTCAGTCGCGCCTTCACGGCCAATCTTTTCACGGTACCGGTGCGGGGGATAGATAGCCCCCCGCTGGCCTGGTCCCTGACCCTCCTGGCCGGCGCGGCCGTCACGCTGCCTTTCTTGGCCGTCACGTGGAAAGAGTGTGCGCCAACCGGCGAAAGATTTGCGTTGGAGTATGCTTTTGCCGTTATCGTGTTGCTGCTGGTCTCGCCGCACTCCCAAATCTACGCTTTTGTGTGGTTGCTGCTCCCCTTCCTCGTGATCCTGCGGTGGGTGACGCACCAGAACCCTTTTCCCTGGGCAATGACGATCCTTTTGGTGGCAGCCTATCTCCTGGTGGGCCGGGAATTCTCGTTCAATGTCCGTTTTGTGATCCGGTTGATTCAGTCTCACATCTTGGTGGGAACGCTGCTTTTGTGGGGCTTGTTCTTCATCGTGCTGGCACGTAGGAGGTGAGAAAACATGTCTGTTCGGGCTAAAATGTTTGTCATCCTGCTCAGCCTGGGGGTGCTGGCCTTCGTGATAAATCTGGTGCGCACGCGCAAACTGAAGGAGGAGTTCGCGTTGCTCTGGTTGTTTGCCGGGGCGGCCCTGGTCGTCGCCCCCTTGACGATAGACTGGCTGGATGTGCTGGCCTACGCCATGGGCATAGACTATCCGCCGGCACTTCTTTTTGTGCTCTTCTTTCTCTTTTTGCTGTTCATCCTGTTTCAGTTTTCCGTCAGCATTTCCCGATTTACGGAGCAAATCAAGGTGCTGACACAAGAGGTCGCGCTGCTCTCCCAACGCGTTGCCGAGCTGGAGCGACCGGCCGCCGAATCAGGGAGCGATCATGCGTAAGAGACGGGAATGGTGGCTGGTAGCGGCCGTCGTACTCCTGGCCGCCCTCCTGCGCGCGGTGCTGGCTTCTCCGACCCGCGTTGTGTGGGGCGACGAGCCGTTCTACCTCTGGCTGGGCAAGAATTGGCTCACCGGGCACGGCTACACCTTCACCGGCTATTCTGATGTGCATCACACGCCTCTCTACCCGCTGCTCACCGGCACTCTCTACCTGATAACGCACAATCTGGAGCTGGCCAGCCGCATTTGGTATATCGTCCTCGGCGCGCTTTTGGGCGTGCCGGTCTACCTGCTGGCGCGACGGTTGTATGGCCGTCCCACCGCTGTGCTGGCTTTGCTGTTCGTCTCGCTGCACCCCGCACTCACCGCCGGCGTGATCCATTGGGGCACGCTTACCGAGCCTCCCTACTACCTGTTCATCTACACCGGCTTGCTGGCCGCGCTCCTCGCCCTGGAGACGCGCAAGGTGTGGGCCTACGCCACTGCCGGTATGCTCTTCGCCCTCGCCTACCTCACCCGCCCGGAAGCTATCGCCTATCTGGTCGCGGTGGGGGGCTATTTCGTGCTGGTGCGCCTGTTGGAAAGGCGGTTGTTCACGCGGACGGAGGTGCTTCGTTTGGCCGCCTACGTGGTCGGCTTCGCCCTCTTCTTCATGCCCTATGCCGTGTACGTCCACGGCGAGACGGGCGAGTGGATGATCAGCGAAAAGGCCGGCGTCACCTACGTCACCAGCAAGAGCCTGGCCTACAGCGACGTGGCTACGTTTGACCGGGCCACCTGGGGGCTGGACAGCACCGGTCGCGAAGTCTTTTTCTTTTCGCGACAAAGCTACAACGTCAGCATGTTGCAGACCATTTTGGCCGATCCCCAGGACTTCTTGCGGCTGTTCAAACGAAATGTGTCCCAGTTCGCTCATCTGATGGTCTCCTCGCGGATGATGCCGGTCTACCTTTTGCCTTTCCTGGCTTTGGGCTGGTTCCGTCGTCCCTGGAATCGCCGCCGGGCACGGGGCGAGGGATTGATTCTCATTTCCTGCCTGCCGGTGACGGCCTTCCTCCTGTTCTTCATCCAGGAGCGATACATCGCTACGGCCTTGCCCTCCCTGCTGATCTGGGCAGCACACGGCGTACGGGAGACCGGAGAATGGCTGGGAGAGACGGTCACAGAACTGACGGGGGGGCGATTTGCCGGGCAAAGACAGCGGTTGGCTTTGGTAATGCTTCCTGCGCTCGTGCCGCTCATCTTTTTCGCCGCTATGATTCCTCGCGTGGATGCGAACACCAGCCTGGGATCGTGGAATCCGGCGCACCGCCGCGTCGGTCTGTGGATGAAGGCGCACCTGCCGGCCGGCGTCACGGTCATGTCACGCTATCCGGCCATCGCCTTCCATGCCGATGCCGCGCGTTGGGTGCCGACGCCAAACGCCACCTGGCCGGAAATCCGGCCCTACGCGGAGGCCAAGGGAGTCGAATACTTCGTCCTGGAAGAACGGGAGGTGCGCAAGTTGCGACCACAGTTGGCCCCGTTGCTCGTGCCCGAAACGCAACCACCCGATCTTAAGCAAGTTTACGAAGACAACGAAGATCCGGATAACAAGCTGCTCGTTTTCCGGTACGTCGCCGGCGGACAGAAGCCGATGACCGGTGATCAGTAAGCTGCTGGAGTCTGGTGTTTCCTTTTTTTTGCCACGGATGGCACGGATTTTCACGGAAAAATCAGCAAGCATATCGGGGGAACAGACTGCCACTTCGGAAGCCTCCCCACTTTTGATGAAAATCTGTGGAAATCTGTGCAATCTGTGGCTGAAAACACTGTGTTATACGGTCAGAATGATTTTCGCCAGAGTCCAGTAAGATGAATGAAACCAAAATGAACACGAAAAGACGAGACTTTGCCATTCTGACACTCTTAACCGTTGCCGGCGCAGCACTGCGCCTCTACCGGCTGGGCGATTACGGATTCTGGCGCGATGAGGCCCAGGGAATCTTCGTCTCCCTGAAGACGTTTCCGGTAGGAATCATTCAGGCTTTGATCCGCGGAGGGCACCCCCCCGTCGTCTTTCATTTCCTGGTTCACTACTGGGTTCCGCTGGTGGGGCGTGGGGAGCTGGAAATCCGATTGATCTCCGCCGTTGCCGGAATTGCGGTGATTCCGGTACTGTTCTGGCTGGGGCGAGAGATGTTCGATGTACGGACGGGACTGTTGGCTGCCGCACTCGGTATGGGCCTGCCCCTGCACGTCTCTGTCTCGCACGAGGCACGCATGTACACGCTGCTGGCCCTGTTCACAGCGCTCTCCATGGGCTTCCTGTATCGAGCGTGGCGAGATGGGCAACGGAAAGATTGGGGGGCGTACGTGGTTTTCTCTCTCCTGGCCCTCTACACGCACAACTGGGCGTTGCTCGTCGTAGCCAGCCAGGGGGTGTGGTCGCTATTTCGGTTGCTGTGGAATCGAGAGGAGCGCAAAGGGATACGCTCCTGGTTCGTTTCCGAAGTCATGATCGTTTTGGGCTATCTTCCTTGGGTGCCAGTATTGCTGAAACAGAATCAGCGCCTGGTGGTAGCCGGAAGTTGGCTTGCCCAGGGGTCGCGAGTGGGCAATCTCTTCCGCATCGCCAACGAAATGACCGGTCTGGCATTCTCCGGCGGGCGTTACTATTTGTGGCTGTTGCTCTTTTTTCTGGGGGCCTTTTCGCTGGTTCGTGACCGCGAGAGCCTCTCCTTTCGGCTGGATATGAAAGCAGCACCGACACTTGTATTGGCCTGTCTGGCCGGCCCCCTGCTGCTGGCGGTGTTCTTGACCGGCAACGGGTTGGGCGTGGTTCCCTCCTACGCGACGATGGCGGTTTATCCGGCCCTTTGCCTGCTGCTGGCGCGGGGCGTCTTTGGCCTGCGCTTTCGCCCCCTGATGGTCATCACCGTGGCCATCATCGCGCTGCTGTGGGCGCGCGTTTTGATCCCCGAAATAGGCCAGCCCACGTCCAGCCTGCGCGAAGTGGCCGCCTTTGTCGAACAGAACAGCCGCCCGGGAGACGTGATTGTCATCGCCCCGGACTACCTGGCAACGACCTTCAACTATTATTACCAGGGCACACAGCCGCAAGTTTCCTTCCCTGACCAACCGGGCCGGCGAGTCGAAGAAATCGAGTGGTTGGATTACAACCGCCGGTGGGAGCACGCTACGATCACCCCCACCTTGCAATTTGTGCAGAAATCGCTTGGCCCGGGAGGACGGGTGTGGCTCATCGCCCCGCTCGATGCATACCCGAACGACCCTCGCTTCGACCAAATTCGCGCGATCAAAGCAGCGTTCGACCGCACGTACGTACTCCGTGAGGCCGACCGGTCGTTTCGCGGGCCGGTGGAGACGGCGGACGTCTTCTTGTACGGAAGGGCGGCGAAATGACGACTCGTCTGAGGAACTCAAGTGAGAGAAGGTGGCTGCTGGGAGGGGTACTCGCGCTGTTCGCCCTGCGATTGCTCCTTACAGTTGTCCTGCCACGGGTCGTCAAATGGGACGAGCCGGACTACTTGCTGCTGGGCCAGCACCTCTGGGCCGGTCAGGGTTTCACCTCGGGATGGGTGCCGGAGGTGCATTATACGCCCCTCTATCCGCTGGTTACAGGCTTTTTCAACCTGATCGTCCACAACCTGGAACGCGCCAGCGATGTGGCATACGCCCTCTTTGGCGCGCTCTTGCTGCTGCCCGTCTGGTTTCTATCCCGACGGGTGTATGGCCGGCGTACGGCGTGGACAACCCTTGCCCTGCTGGCAATCTTCCCGCCACTGACGATCAGCGTCCTTTACTGGGGCACGATGACGGAACCGCTCTACCTGTTTCTCGTTTTCGGTGGGCTGGCCTTGCTGCTGGCCGCGCACGAACGGCAGTCGTGGCCGGCAATGGGCATGGCCGGCGTGGCCTTCGGCCTGGCTTACCTGACCCGGCCGGAGGCAGTGAGCTTTTTTGTGGCCGGATTGCTCTGGTGGCTTCTGTCTGCACATTTTCACAGGCTGCAAAACCCTCGCCTGGCAGCCGGGGGAGGCGGGCTTTTTATCGCAGCGTTTCTGCTCGTCTCCGCTCCCTACGTTGTTTACCTCCACACCCAAACCGGCCACTGGTCCCTCAGCGGCAAGCTGGCCGTGACCTGGGACATTGGCCGGGCCGTGCAGGACCGCGACCCTGCCGAGTACGACCGTGTTACCGCCGGCCTCGACTCCGAAGGCAAAGAGATTATCTGGTTCTCGCCGCACCGCTTCGACCGCAACATGTTTCAACTTGTTGCCGCAAACCCAGAGGGCTTGTTGCGGCGGATGGTTCGCAATGCTCGCACCCTTCGCGGAGACTTGATCGGGCGCACAGCCTTTCCTTTGCTGCTGTTGCCATTCCTTGCCCTGGCCTGGTTCACCGATCGCTGGTCTCGCCGCCGGCTGCGCGGAGAGGCCTTATTGGCCATCGGTCTGTTGCCGCTGTTTACGTTCTTACCCTTTCACATCGAGCTGCGCTTCTTCGCCCCGGTTTTCGTCGTGCTGCTTATCTGGTCGGCCCGTGGTCTTGTGGCCCTTGGCGATTGGCTGGTGGCGACGTTGGGTAACCTCTGGCCGGTTGGGGTCGGTGGAGTGCGCAGAAAGCGGATGATCTTTTTCCTGCCGGGGGTGTTGGTGTTGGCCTATTTCCTTCTCTCCATGCCGGCTACGTTCCAACAGGGTGTGCAGAGCAGCGACTTTGGGCACAAGACGGCCGGTTTGTGGCTGCGCCAAAATACGCCCGCCGACGCGGTCATCCTGACGCGCGACATTGCCGTGGCCTTGTATGCCGATCGTCGCTGGGTGCCTTCGCCCCACGCCGAATTCGACCGCTATTTGGCGTATGCCCGGCGGCAGGGCGCAGATTATCTGGTAACCGATACGCGAGAGCTGACCGTGTTGCGACCACACCTCCGTTTTCTGCTCGATACGGCGCATCCGCCGGCCGGGTTGGAGGCGGTCTACGATCAGGCGGGCAACAAGGGTCGCACTCTGGTGTTTCGTTTGTTGCCACCGGCGGACGGAGGGTGAAGGTGCGACCTTTCCTTTTGCTAAACCCTCCCGGAACGCCGGGCACGACCGCCAACCGCGAGGGGGCGGCCGGCATGGGCGCTGTGCGGACGGGGCCAGGTGGCTTTTTCTATCCGCCGCAGACGCTGGCCGTCACGGCGGCGGTGGCGCGCGAAGCAGGGTTCGCGGTCGTGGCCCTCGATGCTGTGGCCGAGGGCCTGCGTCTGTCCGAAACAGTAGACCGCGTGGCGACGCACGCCCCACCGCTGGTCGGAGTCTTCGTCTCTCCGGCCACGCGAGCCGCAGACCGAATCTTCCTGCAAAGTCTGCAAGCGGCGTTGCCAGATACCCCCTTGGTTGCTTTTGGCCCAGGAACGCGGTTCATCGCCCAGAAAATCGAGGAGCAGGCTTGGGTCAAGACAATCCTTGTGGGCGAGCCAGAGGTGGCTTTTTCTGCGCTGCTGGATGTTTTCTTCCGAACCGGCGAAATTCCTCAGGGTCGGGTCTGGCCTGCTGACCTCGAAGTTTCCGGCTATGATGGGGAGGGCTGCCTCCTCGACCTCGATTCGCTGCCCCGGCCGGCCTGGGATTTGCTCCCCGCGTACCCCTTCTACACGTTGCAGGCCAGCCGGGGGTGCGAGGACGCCTGTGCGTATTGCCCCTACGCGGTCGCGCAGGGCCGGCACTACCGCGTTCGTGACCCGCGCCGCGTGGCAGACGAGATGGTTTGGCTGGCGGAACGGTTTCGCCCCCCCCGCCTGATCTTCCGCGATCCGGTGTTCGCGCGCGAGCGAGATCGGGTGGTCGCGTTGTGCCATGCTTTGCGCGATCGCCGCTTTGCTGTGCCATGGGAATGCGAATCCCGTCCGGAGCACTTCGATGCGCCCTTGTTGCAGACCATGAAGCGTGCCGACTGCCGCGTGATCAAGCTGGGACTGGAGACAGTGGACCCGGCGTTGCTCGTGGCGCTAAAACGTGTGCCCTCTGAGACGGCCGTATCGGGTTATTTGGAGCACGCGGGCAGGGTGATCCACGAGGCGCAGCGTATCGGTTTGACCGTGCGCCTCTTTGTCATGGTCGGTTTGCCCGGGCAAACCGAGGATTCGGTTCGGGAGACGGCCCGCTTTGTGCAAAGGGTCAGCCCGAACGCCTTGCACGTTATGAAGTTCGTTTCCTATCCGGCGCTGCCGCTCGAAGATAGGGTTCCGGCTCCTGAAAATGTGGCGGCACAGCGGGCCATTTTAGATGCTGTGGCGCAGGAAATGGAGAGGTCACGACCGGTAAAGAGAAGATGGGCCTTCTGGCGCAGATAAGATACTGGACACCGGCGTTTTTTGTTCTTGCCACGGATTACACGGATTTTCACGGAAAAATCAGCAAGAATAAAGGTAATTGCTCAGACGAATGAATTCGCCGCCTGACATTGCTGTGAAGTACGTGAAAATGTACTCTTTTTGAACGACAGCAACCCGTTTGAACGGGTTTCACCGTAGCCAGGCGGGCAATTCATTGCTCGCCGAGACCGGCCTGAGCAGTAACGAATAAAGGATAATCTGTGGCTGAAGATGCCGTGCTATCCGGGCAAAATGATTTTCGCCAGACTCCAGTAAGAGAATCAAGCGAAGTCGGGCGTTTTACAGAACGTTTACAATTTGACCACACGCTCCTAACAGAATGGCTGTAAAGTAGTTAGTGTAGAAGGACAGTTTGTGTGCGTCCAGAGATAGTCATCTGGGAAAGGAGTGTAAGAACATGTTCAAGAAACGTAGTTTTTGGGTCATTGCTTTGCTAGTTGTGCTGACCGTGGTTGGTGCGGCCGTTGCTTCTGCGCAGGGGCCGGCAGACCCGTCATCGGGCGGCTCGATGAGCGGCACCATCACGGCGGAGAGCGGCGGCTCTGCCCTGGTAGACATCCCTGTACGGGTGCTTGATCGCCACACAGGGGCTCATCGTGCCACCCGCACAGATGATGCCGGTCACTATTCCCTCTCCAATCTGAGGCCAGGGGACTACCTGGTCTGGGCTGGCGGTGGTCAATCCGGCTATCTGGCGGAGCTGTACGACAATGTCTCTCCACGGGACGTGAAGAACGCCAACCCTGTTCACGTGAGCGCCGGAAACGAGGCGGGGGGGATTGACTTTGCCTTGAGTACGGGCGGAAGCATTTCCGGTGACGTTACCGCTGCCGCGGATGGCGCACCGCTGTCTGGCATACATGTGGTGGCCTTCCCTGCAGGTGCGGGACCCCATCAACAGGGGAACAAATCTTTGCAGACCCCTGGTTTTAAGGGAAACCAGGGCGAGAACCGGCCGGAGAGAGATGCTCCGTCGGTAGACTCCTCTTCAAAACCAGATAAACCACACCTGGGGGCCGTCACGGATGAGACCGGACATTACACGATCACCGGCTTGCCCACGGGAGATTTCATCGTGGTGGCCGGAGGGCGCTCTGATTATGTGCCGCAAGCCTACAGTGAGTCTGGCGGGGAGCCAACCCCTGTTTCCGTTGTCGCTGGCGAAGAGACCACAGGGATTGACTTTGCGCTTGGTGCCGGTGGTGCTATCAGTGGCCAGGTTACTGATGATACCGGGTCTCCGCTCGCAAACGCCAATGTTCGTGCCTTTGATCCCGACACGCACATGCGCAAGGGATCCCGTACCGACGAGCAAGGAAATTACACCATCAGTGGCTTGAAGAGTGGTTCATATCTGGTCGTGGCGAATGCTCAAGGGTATCTCTTGCAGTTTTATGATGGTGCGACAAGTCGAGATACGGCGACACCTGTCGCAGTCGAGGAAGGAAATACGGTGACGGGGATTGACTTCTCCTTGCCCAGCGGGGGCACGATCAGCGGGGTCGTCACCGACGAGGAATCGGGGCAGCCCGTGGCGGGTCTGCGAGTCGCAGCCGGAAGCGCAGGCTCTCGCTTCCACCGCGTTGCGCGTACGGCGGACGATGGCAGCTATGCGATCGAGGGGCTTCCCGGCGGCAGCTACGTTGTGGGGGTTCTCGGTGGCCGCGAATACGCCGGCGAGTTCTATGACAACGTAGGTCACCGCGATGAAGCAACGCCGGTAGAGGTGACGGCCGGAGAACAAACAAGCAACATCAATTTTGCGCTGGCCAAGAAAACCCGCTGAAAACTTTGACGTTTTCAGCAGGACAAGCTAGTGCCTGGAAACAGACTTCCGAAGTCCAAAGGATGATACCGCGATTTCAACGGTAAATCGGAGACTTCGGAAGTCTTCCTGCTTTTGAGAAGTTACCGAAGTGACACGAATCTTTGATCATTGCCCGTGATCTTCTTTCTTCCAACTTAGAACGAGCTGCTTTGTTTCTTGCAAGTAGCGGTCTCCGTAGTGTTCGCTCGGCTCGATGTACGTCCCCTCAACCCATTCGTTGAAGCTGTTGATCCACAGCCAGTCGGGGTTGCTTTGCAGGGCAGCGTCGAACGTGGCCCTGTAGAAGGCTCCGTTTTCCCGGTCGCGTTTATGCGGCTGCGAGGGAACGCGCACGTTGGGCCGGCATCCGGCGCGCCGGTCGTCCCAGCCGGGCATGAGCGTGGCGATCCAGAGTTTGGTCTGGCCGGTGCGCTCTTCCCAGCGGCGCACATTCAGTGCCCAGCGCGAATCTTTGCGGTAGTCGTCGGGGTATGCGGCGTGCGTGACTTTGTAAACGTACAACCCGTCGAAAACGGCCAGATAGGAGGGGTCTAGTCCTTCGGCTATCCACCAGCTTTGATGTTGGGGGTCTGCTTGCTGGCGGATAGATTGCCAGGCCTGTTGCGCCGTTTGTCCGGCGGCGTGGGGCACGCGGTAGATGTCGGCGAAGAAGATGACCGGCTTCCCGTTCCAGCGCAAGAAGCTGTCGTGGCCGCCGTAGCGATCCAAAATGTAGCGCAGCGCCTCGGCGACGTTCGCGGTCGTCGGGCGGGGGGAGCCGGACCAGATGTGGCGCAGAAAGACGACTGTCGAATGGAAGTTCTGGCCCTGGGAGACATCCAGCAGGCGGGCGAAATTCTGGTCCGTGCGCTCCCCCGGTGCAAACCACTGGGCGGTGAATCCGTCCAGACCGGCATCGCGCGCTTGCTCGACGTGGCGGCGCATCGCTGCGGGATCGTCCGAGTTGTATGGGTTCTGTGGGCGGTCGCCGTCGCTGATATTGCAGCCGTCCCACCCTGCCGCGTCGTACCAGACAAAATAGTTGCCCAGCACCAGCCGGTTGCCCCGTTCGTGCAAGGCGGACGCAGTTTGCAACCCTCCGTTTGCGTCGTTGCTTTGCTTGACTTTTGCAATCCGTGTAGCAGCGATCTGCGCTCGCGCTGTGGCTGTGCGTTGGAAGGCCAAATCTCCCTGCAAGTCGCGGATTTGCGCCGCTTCGTTCGCGGGTTCGTCGATGGAAACGGGAGTGTGAGCCGGTGTAGGGGCGGGAGAAGGCGTGGAGGAGAGTGTGGGCGTTGGTCTGCGGGTTGGGTGCGTCGTGAAGGTCGGTCGCGGCGCTCGCGCGATGGCCGTGGGTGTGGGCCGCGCAGCCGGCGATGAAACCGTACACCCGGCGACGAAGAAGATCGCGGTCAGCACGCAGAGAGGAGTGATCGGTAGCCAGTCGTCAGTCACCGGTCGTCAGATGGCAAATGTTGCGTACTGCGTACTGTGTGTTGCGTAACCCGACGCTCCACGCTCCACGCCCTTCATCGTTCCGGCAGGCGGACGGTGAAGGTCGTGCCCTGGTGCAACTGGCTTTGGGCGGCGATGTAGCCGCCCATCGTCTGTACGATTTCGCGGGCGATAGCCAGACCAAGGCCGGTTCCCCCCTCTTTCGTGCGTGCGCGGTCCACACGGTAGAATCTCTCGAAGACGTGGGGGAGGTCATCTGGTGAGATTCCTTTGCCGGTGTCGCTCACGCGGATCACGACCCAGTTTTCATTTTGTGCAGTCCGTTCCCTGTTTCCCCGCAAAAGCACTTGGCCACCGGCGGGGGTATAGCGGAGGGCGTTATCCACGAGATTGGTCAGCACCTGATCGAGGCGGTCTGCGTCTCCGGTGATCGCCAGCTCCGAGGTGGGGATGTCGATTTGCAAATCGACATGGCCTTGTTCCGCTTGCGGGCGGAATCTTTCGGCGCAATGTTGTAAGCGATCTCCGACATCGACAGGGTCTTGCCGAAAGGGAATCTGGCCCGATTCCAGCCGGGAAAGTTCGAGCAATTCACCTACGAGCCGGGTCATGCGTTCCGATTCCTGGTAGATGATGCGTGCTGCTTTTTTGCGCTCTTCGGGGGAATCGGCAGAGCCGTCGAGCAGAGCTTGCGAAAATCCCTGGATGGAGGTCAAGGGTGTTTTCAGGTCGTGGGAGACATTGGCCAGGAAATCGCGTTGGGTTTTGCGGGCGCGGTACACTTCAAGAGCCATGTGGTTGAAGGCTTCAGCAAGCCGGCCCACTTCGTCATTTCCGGAAGTGGTGATTTTCTGTTCGTAGTCGCCGGCAGCGATTGACTGTGAGGCGCGGGTCATTTCTTCCAGCGGTCGCGTGATGGCCCGCGATAGGATTCCCCCTGCAACAATGCACACGACCAGAGCCAGGGCTAGGGAGAGCAAGAGCGAAGGTGCCAGTTCCAGCCAGGTATCCACAATGTCTGCGGCGGGCACAACGAGGGCGACGAATTGTGGCTGATCGGGAGCTACCGGCCGGCCGGGGGCGATGAGGGGGAGGACGACGAAGAACAGGTCTTGCCCCTTCACCTGTCTCCGTCTCACGTCCGGGCGACGCAGGTCTGCGCGCAAGGCAAAGGGAATGTGTTCGCCTTGCAAATTGGAAGACGTAGCGGTGTCGGCAAGCACTTGCCCGTTAGCGGCGAGCACGACAAGCCGTACGCCGGCGTCTTCTGCCTCCTGGCGCAGGCGTGGCAGGAGGGCGGGGAGGGTTGCCTGCCGCTGGGAGAGTCGGGGCAGACGTACGGAAACGGAAAGGGCCAGGATGCGCAAACTACGCACGGCCGATTCTTCTTGCCTGCTTTGCAACAGCCACGCTGCGGCACTCCCGGAAAGGAGCAGGGAAAGCAGCGCGATCAATGCGTAGGATACGATCAGTTTGTGGCGCAGGGTTCGGAACATGACGGGTTAATCCGTAGACAGCTTGTAGCCAATGCCCCAAACGGTTTCGATGATCACGCCGCTATGGGCCAGTTTCTCCCTGAGGCTGGCGACGTGGACGTCTACGGTTCGTGTATCGCCATAGAAATCGTATCCCCACACCGAATCGAGCAGTTGGTCCCGGCTGAGTACGAGTCCCCGGTTTTGGACGAAAGCCCAAAGGAGGTCGAACTCTTTGGGCCGCAGGGAGAT
>CAZFFM010000052.1:0-15703 GCA_964517425.1 uncultured Ardenticatenales bacterium
TTCAGTACAACGGCAATGTGCGGGCTGCGTCTCAGCGATTCCAGTTGGAAGCTGGATAGCTCCATTACAACCAGGTCGTCCGCCGAAATCCTGTCCACGTAATTGATCAGGGACCAGCCGATGTTGCCCCCTACCCAAGTCTTTTGGCCGCTGTTGCGCAATATCTCGCCGACGAGTGTGGTGGTTGTGGTTTTGCCGCTGGACCCGGTGATGCCGATGATTGGCGCCGGACAGAGTTCGAAGAAGAGTTCCGTGTCGCTGCTGATCTTTGTGCCGCGACGCAACGCTTCCCGCACGATGGGGATGGTGGGGGAAACGCCGGCACTGACGAAGAGCACATCCGTTTCAAGCAGTTCCTTGGGGTGTCCTCCCAGGATGAAATTGATAGGCCAGCCGGCCAATTCGGTCAGTTGCTCCTGCAAAACGCCCATTCCCTTCACGTCGCTGACAGTGACTCGGGCGCCGCGAGAAGCGAGAAATTTCGCCAGTGAGGTACCCTGTCGCGCCAAACCGAGAACCGTGGCTGTCATCCCGTCGAAGCGACCGTTGATTCCGTTGCCCCCTGTCGTGTGTTTCATTTGATCCTCCCTCCCTAAGTTTACCGTGCCGTGTGCTGCATGGCAGAAAAAAATCGTTTCACCGGAGATCCGCTAGATCAAAGCCATGGCGATGCCAATCATGCCGGCCAACATGCCAATGAGCCAGAACCGCTGGACCGTTTGCACTTCGGACCACCCGAGCAATTCAAAGTGGTGGTGCAAGGGCGCCATTTTGAAAAGCCGTCTGCCTCCCGTCCATTTGAAGAAGGCGACTTGTAAGATTACAGATAGTGCCTCGCTGACAAATATGATGCCGATGATGGGCAGTAGGAGCCATTGTCCCGTCATCAGAAAGACCGTTCCGAGTGTGGCTCCCACGGCCAGGGATCCCGTGTCTCCCATAAAAAGCTGGGCCGGATATGCGTTATACCACAAGAATGCCAAGATGGCTCCGGTCATCGAAAAGCAATACGTCACCAGATGCATCTGGCCTTGCAAGAAGGCGATCACGCCTACGCAAGCAAAGGCGATCGACGATGTGCTTCCCGCGAGGCCATCCAACCCGTCGGAAAGGTTGACGGCATTGGCCGTACCGACGATGATGAAGGTCGCCACCGGAATGTAGAACAAACCGATGTTGATTTTCTCGGGCCGCGTAGGGATGGCCATGCTGTGCAAATCCATGATGCCATAAAGTATCAGTGCCGCAAGAAAGGCGATGATCGTCAGCCAGGCAAATTTGTAACGTGCCAGGATGCCCTTCTGTTCGCCGCGCCGTCTCTTGATTCCCATCCAATCGTCAATTGCTCCCACAAATCCGCAACCGACGCTGACGGCCAGGGGCAGCAGGATGGACGGATAGACCGGCAAAGTCAATAGGGCGTTGAATACGGTTGTGGGAACAAGGATCATGATCCCGCCCATTGTCGGCGTGCCCAGTTTGGTAAGGTGACTGGAGGGGCCATCGCTCCGTATGGTTTCGCCGATTTGCTGGTTGCGAAGAAATCGGATGAGCGGGCTTCCCCAGATTACTGCAAACAAAAAGGATAGCGTGCCTAAGGTCAGCGAGTAGGCCATTATGCTACATTGCCGTTGCGTTTGTTGTGCTCTTTGTCGTACTGAGAGCAGCAACGATCTCTTCCATTCTCATGCCTCTCGAGCCTTTTACTAAAACCGCATCCTCCGGTTGCAAGGCCTTGCGCAGGATGTCAATAGCCTCCTGGTTCTTTCTGACCATTGCGACCCGGTCAGTTTCCATGCCGGCTTGCAAGGCGGCTTCCCCAATGAGCTGACCACGGGAGCCTATGACAATCAGCATGGATACGATGTCAGCCGCCCGCCGGCCCACCAATTGGTGGCCGGATAGTTCAAAGCTGCCCAGTTCTAACATGTCCCCAAGTACGGCGATTTTTCGTCCCGGCAATTCTGCCAGCAGATTCAAAGCAGCCATCGTCGAATCCGGACTGGCGTTGTAGGTGTCGTCCAGTATCATCGAGTCGTGTATGCCGGACACGGTCAGCAGCCGTAGTTGGGCCGAGATGTCTTTCATCCCGCCGATGATTTCGTCCCATCCTTCGCCTTCGATCAGTCCAACACTGGCTGCAGCCAAGGCGTTGTGAACACTGTGTCGCCCCAGCAAGGGGATGGCAGCGAACAGGTGCTCATCATTTGTATGTAGCTGGAAGTGGACGCCTTGTGTGCCGCGGCTTTCAATATTGTTTGCCCACAGATCGCATGTAGGTGAAAGCCCGTATGTGAAGACGTTTGCTTTTGTGCGGCCGGCCATGGCCAACACACGCGGGTCGTCGCCATTCAGAATGGCCGTTCCCTCTGCCGGCAGGGCTTCCACCAATTCGGCCTTTGCGTCGGTGATCGCTTCCAGCGTTCCCAATCGCTCAAGGTGGGTGGGGCCGACGTTTGTGACGATGCCGATGCTGGGCAGGGCCTGTTGCGCCAGTTGTCGAATTTCACCCAGTGCATACATGCCCATTTCCAACACCGCTCTTTGGTGTTTGGATGTGAACCTTAGCATGGTGAGAGGCAATCCGATCTCGTTGTTGTAATTGCCCCGGCTTCTTATGGTGGCATAGCGTTGGCCGAGAACGGAGGCCGTTAGCTCTTTGACAGACGTTTTTCCCACGCTGCCAGTCACCGCCACGACGCGCAAGGCGGGAAATTCACGGCGCCAGGTAGCAGCTAGTTGTTGCAGTCCTGCCAGCGCATCCTCTACGACGAAAGCGTAGGGTGGATCGAGTTTCTCTGGCAGGGGCTGTCCCGGAATGATGTAGGTCATGTCCGGCAGGTCCATCTCTTTTATTCGCGGTTCAGCAATTACCGCCAGGCTCCCTCCGGATAGCGCATTGGCGATGAAGTCGTGCCCGTCCTGAGTCTCGCCTTGCAAAGCAACGAAAAGGCTATCGGGCGTTGCCTCCCGTGAGTCGATGATGACTCGAGAAATGGGATGGTGCAACAACTCAAGTTGTGGGGGAATAGTCCCCCACAAGCTGTTGAAAAGTATGTTGAATGAGAGCTTCTGATCACGCATACGAATCACTCACGAATCATGGTTTTGGCAGACCGGCGACCCGGGCCGTCTGGCGCATTTGATCTGGTGGAATGTGCATGTAATGGAATAATTGCCAGGCCACTTTCTGAAAGAGTGGCGCTGCTGATTGCGAACCCCAGTAGTCGTTTCCTTGCACGCCTTGGAGGATGATCAGTACCAGGAATTGCGGGTCGTCTGCCGGGGCCCATCCAATAAACGAACCGATGAATCGGTCCTCGGATATCACACCATGATAATAGACATTGGATGTGCCCGTTTTTCCGGCGATGGCCCAGCCCGGCACCAAGGCTTTTTCCGTTTCCATCCCTACCGATTCTACGAGCATATCGCTCAATTTGTGCGCGATTTCCGGGCTGTAGACGCGGCGTACGACCTTTGACGCGCGGTGGCGGACGACTCCGTGATCGAGTATGGTATCCACGATTTGTGGCTGCATCAGCAGGCCGCCATTGGCGACCGCCGAAATGGCCGTGGCCAATTGGATCGGTGTGACCGAAATGCCCTGTCCATACGCATTGGTGACGAGGTCCCATTCGTGCCAAACTCCGTCGCCGGGGACTTTCACCAAGCCGGCGCCCTCATTGGCCAGGTCAATGCCGGTCGGCTTGCCAAAGCCCAGTTGCGAGGTGTAGCTGATTACCCGGCGCGGCCCCAGTTTTGTGTTCAGGTAGGCGGCTCCGGTATTCAGGGAAAGTCCCAGAATTTGCATTAGATTCACGTCTCCGTGGCCGGCGTTGTCCCAGTTGTGAACTGTGATGCCGCCATAGCGGAGTGCGCCGCTATCGTGGAATATGCTTTGTGGGTTGAATAGACCCGATTTTAGCGCATTTGCCACCGTGAGCACTTTGAAAGTGGAGCCGGGGTCGTAATAGCCACTCACGGCCGGATTGACTAGCTTTAGCATGTCGGCCTGAAGGAGATTGTTTGGATCAAAGGTCGGCCTGTTGGCCATCGCCAGTATCTTGCCGGTCTTTGGCTCCATGACAATTATGGTCCCACTATTGGCATGGAGTTGCCGGATGGCGCTTTCCAGGTCCTTCTCAACGAGATACTGAATGCCCCGGTCAATGGTTAGAATCAAGTCGGCTTGATTCTGGGAAGGCGTCAGGGTGCGCATGCCCACCTGGACGACTTCTGTCACTGATGAACTTTCCGCGCGGGCCGTGTCGCCGGTCAGGAATTCGTTGATTGGGTTCGGCCCTTGCGAGGAAGGGCACTTTTCGGCTGTCGGAGATCCGTTCTGTAGCAACTGGTCGTAGTATTCTTCCACGCCGTGTCGGCCGCAACCATCTTGTATGATTCCCAACACATGGGAAGCCAGCATACCGTTTGGATAGACACGGTAGTAGCGTGGCTTTACACCCAACCAGGGATACTCATAGGCAAGGTCAAGGAGTTTTTCACCATCATCCACAGAAAGTTTGGTAAAGATGTCGGTCAGCGGAACGTAAGGTTTATCGGACTGGTTCAGAATTGTCAATAACTCGTCCTGAGGAATATGCAGCAAGGGGCTTAACGCCTTGGCATAATCTTCCCGTTCTGTCTCCTTTACTTGTGCCAAGCTGTTGGGGGAGACCCAAACGAAATACCACGTGTTGTCCACGGCCATGAGGGCTCCGTTTCGTTCCACGATGCTTCCTCTGGGCGTTCTGTCGGGTTGGGCGGTGGTTTCGGATTCAGTGACGGAGGTCTCGGCGGGATCGGCGTGGGGCAAGACTTGCCAATAGGCCAACCGCAGGGCCAGTGCGCAGACAACAATCGTGATCACAGAAATGACCAGGTTGATTCGCCGGCTGCGCTGTTCGATCAGGGGTTGTTGTTTTGAATTTCGTTTTGTGTTGCGCGCTGATGGGACCATATTCCTCACCGCTTCTCAGGCAGTTGGTCGATTTGCAAGTAATCCGGTTTTCGGACTTCGTTCATGCCCAACGACTGGGCTCTTTCCTGGACAGCTTGGGGGGCCTGGATTTGCGCGATTTCGAGACCCAGATTGTTAATGCGTCGCGTGAGACTAAGGTGCTCTTCCTTCTTATCGCGGATCGCTATGTATGTGGTTGCCTCTTGACTTACCTCCGTGAGATAGAGGAATGCCAATGCGCCGACGAGAACCAAAACTCCCAACGACTTCCACATTGTTTCCACATTTAGCGTGCTGCCCCGTAAGGTCCAGCTTTCGCGGAGCGGGCGGACGTAATCGAGATAGGTTTTTTGGGTGCGTTTCGACATTTTTTCGTTACGCCGTTTCTTTACGGTTTGATGCAGATTATCGTCTTGCCGATTTCTTGATTTCAGGGAAGCTTTTCGGCGATGCGAAGTTTTGCGCTGCGGCTTCGCGGGTTGATGGCTAGCTCCTCGGCATCGGGCGTAAGCGGTTTCCGCGTGATGCGTCGCAGGGCCGCGTGATGGCCGCAAACACACGTCAGTTGTTCGACCGGGCAGATGCAATCTTTCTCTTCCTGCCGAAAAAAATTCTTGACTACGCGATCTTCCAGAGAGTGGAACGATATTACGGCCAGTCGTCCACCTGGGCGAAGCAACGCTACCGCTTGCGGTAAAGCGGTTTGTAACACCTCTGCTTCTTTGTTAACGTATGTCCGGAGAGCCAAAAAAGTCTTCGTCGCCGGATGGATACGGGTGTGGCCTCGCTGTGTAGTCTGGGATATGATCTTGGCTAATCGGTCCGCGGTACGGACTGGGCGATTCCTGACAATGGCTCGGGCTATCTTCCGTGAGTGTCGCTCTTCACCGAATTGCCAAATCAAGTTGGCTAGATCTTTTTCTGGCAATGTGTTGACCAGATCCCCTGCTGTGTGGGGCAGTGTCGGATCGTAACGCATGTCCAATGGGCCACCTGCTCGAAAAGAGAAACCACGGCTTTCGTCGGCGAGTTGCATCGAAGACCAGCCCAAGTCCATTAATATGCCATCCACCTGACTGAAGTTGTGATCGTGCGCTACGGCGTTGAGCCGGGAAAAGTTGGCCTGAACGAGCGTGAGCTGTTCGCCCCACGATGCCAGTCGCTGGCGAACAAAATCCAGCGCTTTCGGATCCACGTCGAGGGCCAACACGCGACCGTTCGGTTCGCTCTTCTCCAGCAATCCAGACGTATGGCCGCCGGCTCCTGCCGTACAGTCCACGTATGTGCCTCCAGGGTGTACGGCCAAGCCACCCAGTACCTCCAGATAGAGAACAGGCAGATGTACCGACGACATGAGTGATTACGCGCTCCATTGTTTTCATGGCAGGTTTCTGTGCTGTGATCCGATAGCCACCGTTTGGGTGTTGGACTAGATGCCTTCTTCTGACAACTGTTCAGCAATAGCCAGGAATTCTTCTTCCGTACTTTCGTCAAACTGCTTCCAAGTGTCGGGAGCCCAGATTTCCAGGTAGTCTCCCACCCCGATGATGATTCCCTCACCGTCCAAGTGCGCATACTTGCGCAAGGTTTCTGGAATCATGATGCGGCCCTGACGGTCCAGTTCGCATTCACTGGCCGAGGCCAAGAACTTGCGGCGAAAGATACGCACTTTTTCGGCTCCAAATGGTCTCTCGTTCAGAGCCATCGTCAAGGTTTCCCACCGTTCTTCGGGGAAGATTTGCAAACAGTTTTCAATGCCTCGGGTGACAATTGCTCGTGGGCCAAGACGCGCGCGGAACTTTGCGGGGACAATGATCCGGCCCTTGTTATCTATGGAGTAACTTCCTTGCCCGATGAAGTTTAGTGCCATTTGTTGTTTCACCTATAGGGAAGTTGCAAATCCCCACGAAGATGTACAAAACTTTATTGTTGCCCCATTTTTCCCCACAAACTCCCACACTGCCTGTCATTATATACCATAATTTGAATTTTGTAAAGGTCTCTCCGGCGAGTTTTCCGAAAATTTAAGGTTGGGTTTGCGTCAAGGCTTGGCAACAGACCGGGTAATTGCGAAAAAAAGGTGGTGGCACAAGAGATTGGTCTCGTTTTTCGCCTTTCCCCTATATCTTGTGTTGCTCGTTTGAGGAGCTGCCGGTCTTTGGCGAGGGGATGCCGACCGGATGGTTTCCGGACGACGTTTTCAGTCTAAAGTTTGCCGGACGAATTGTGTGAAGTGGAGGAGAAATCTCCGTGAAACGGAATTGGCGATTTGACAGAATCCGCTTTCTATTATATAATCTTAATTTGTGCGTAACGCAGGAAGGGGTTGGACAAGTCTGTCTATGGATCAGCCATGACGACAACGGAAGTTCTTATGAGGGAAAAGATTCACTCCGAACAAAGTGCGGATCTACCACCGCCTGCCTTTTTGGAATATTCGTCGCCTCTGTGACAATCTGTTTCTTGGAGCGCAACCTCAAATTGCGCGATGTGGCGAGACCTTAATTTGCGAGAAACAGGGTTGTTATACAAGGCTCCACTGAAAAAAGGTGCTCTGAGGCCCGTCCTCGGGCCGATTTCCCGCACCCGAGGACGGGTGCTAGAGCTTTTTTCAGTAGAGTCATACAAACTCTCAGTATGTTTTGAAAAGACCCGCAAATATGCGATTGTACATGCTGTGTTGGCGTGTGCCTTTGACGGTTGACACGATCACCATGCTAGTGTAGTCTAGAATTTTAAGGAGATAAACCTCCATGCCTTTCATGCCAAATAATGCTCAGTCTCCATTTTCCGTACGGCGGTACGCTGCGACACCGGATGTAATGGAGTTGCCAGGCTTGGTTGACATACAACTAGAATCCTTTCGTTGGTTTGAGAAGGACGGATTACAGGAACTATTCCGAGAAATCTCCCCCATTGAAAGTTTCAACAAGAACCTGGAATTGAGTTTTCTCGATCACTGGTTCGAAGAACCGGCTTATGACGAACAACAGTGCCGGGATATGGACATGACCTATTCACGTCCCCTGTGGGTGAAAGCGCGCTTGCTCGACCGGGAAACCGGTGAAGTACAGGAACAGAATGTTTTCCTGGGCGAGTTTCCCATCATGACCCGTAATGGCACCTTCATCATCAGTGGTGCGGAGCGCGTGGTGGTCAGCCAACTGATGCGTTCTCCCAAAGCCTATTTTACTTTGGAGGAAGACCGTAGCAGTGGTCGGAAACTTTGTATGGCGAAGCTGATTCCCAATCGAGGCACTTGGCTGGAATTCGAGACATCCAAACGGGACCTAATCTCTGTGAAGGTGGACAGAAAGCGCAAGCTGCCCGTCACAGTTTTCTTGCGCGCTGTGGGCGGTGTCTCGGACGGCACTGATGATGCGCTGATCACCATGGGCAGCGACGAGGAATTACGCTCGCTCTTAGGTGATGTGGATCAACATCCCGATCACCACTATCTTGAGGCAACACTCGAAAAAGATGGCACAACCAACTCCGACGAAGCATTGGTGGAACTTTACAAAAAGCTTCGCCCGGGAGACCCTCCCACGTTGGACAACGCTCGCGGATATTTGGAATCGCTCCTTTTCAACCCCCGCCGCTATGATCTGGGGCGGGTGGGCCGCTACAAGCTGAATAAGCAGCTACACCTGAACCGCTTTCTCGATCACCGTACCATTACGACAGAGGACCTCGTGCAGATTGTACGACGAGTTATCCAGGTCAACAACGGGGATCAAGCGCCAGACGACATCGATCACCTTGGAAATCGCCGCATCAAAACTGCCGGCGAATTGATCCAAAACCAGTTGCGCGTCGGCCTGATGCGCATGGAGCGTGTGGTACGCGAACGCATGAGCATCCGTGACCTCGAACAGATCAACCCCATCTCATTGGTGAACATTCGTCCGGTGGTAGCGGCAATGCGCGAGTTCTTCGGCGGAAGCCAGCTTTCGCAATTCATGAATCAGACAAACCCCCTGTCAGAATTAACGCACAAACGCACCCTTTCTGCGCTGGGGCCGGGCGGTCTTCGCCGGGAACGCGCCGGCTTCGATGTGCGCGACGTCCACAACAGCCACTATGGCCGGATTTGTCCGATTGAGACCCCAGAAGGACCGAACATCGGCCTGATTGGCCGGCTGGCGAACTTTGGGCGTGTGAACAAGTATGGCTTTATTGAGACCCCCTATCGTCGGATTGTGCGGGTTGTCTCTACTGAAAACACGGCGGACCTGGAGGGACACATTCTGCGGGAACAGGTTGTTGATCCCGATTCGGGGGAAATCGTTGCAGAAACGGGCACACATATTGACGCCAAACTGGCGGATCGCCTCGCTAACTTGTCTGGACGCACGCAGGTCAAAGTGAAACCGAAGGTCACACACGAAATTGTCTACCTGACTGCAGATGAAGAAGACATACACACCATCGCCCAGGCCAGCGCCCTGCTTGATAAAGAGAACCATTTTGTGCGTCCGCAGGCCTCCGTACGTCGTGGTCAGCAATTCCTATTAGAAGACGTCGAGAAGATTGACTTCATGGACGTATCTCCGAAGCAAATTGTAGGAGTCTCGGCAGCACTCATCCCCTTCTTAGAGCACGATGATGCGAATCGGGCGCTGATGGGGTCGAACATGCAACGCCAGGCCGTCCCGCTGGTGATACCGGATGCCCCGCTTGTGGGTACGGGCATGGAGAAGCTTTCGGCTCCCTACTTTGGTCAATCGCTGTTGGCGGATGCCGCCGGCGAAGTACTGTCTGCTACGTCAGAACGTATCATCGTTCGAGAGGATGACGGTACGGATCATACCTATACGTTACGACGGTTCAACCGTTCAAATCAATCCACTTGTATAGACCAGCATCCCATCGTAAACAAAGGGGATCGTGTCGAGCGGGGACAGACGCTGGTAGACACTTCGTCCACCGACGACGGAAATCTTGCCCTGGGCCAGAATGTGCTGGTGGCTTTCCTGTCGTGGGAAGGGGGAAACTACGAAGACGCCATCCTGCTCAGCGAGCGGCTGGTGCGCGACGATAAATTCACCTCTATACACATCGAAAAACATGAAGTCAAGGCCCAGGACACAAAACTGGGGCCGGAAGAAATCACGCGCGACATCCCAAACGTGGGGGAGGATATGTTGCGTAACCTGGATGAGGACGGCATTATCCGCGTCGGGGCCATGGTCAAGTCTGATGATATTCTTGTCGGAAAGATCACGCCCAAAGGGGAAACAGAGTTGACCCCTGAGGAAAAACTCCTGCGCGCGATCTTTGGCGAGAAAGCGCGCGAAGTAAAGGACTCCTCCTTGCGCCTACCTCATGGCGAGCAAGGAAAGGTCGTTGACATTCGACAATTCACACGCGATACCCACCAGGACTTGCCGGCTGGGGTCGAACAGATGGTGCGCGTCAGCATTGCCCAACGCCGCAAAGTTACTGCGGGTGATAAAATGGCCGGACGCCACGGAAACAAAGGCGTGATTTCTCGTGTAGTACCCATCGAGGATATGCCCTTCCTGGAAGACGGTACGCCGGTGGATATCATCTTAAACCCCCTAGGTGTGCCGGCGCGCATGAACATCGGTCAGATTCTGGAGACACATTTGGGCTGGGCGGCCGACCGTCTTAATTTTCGGGCGATTACCCCGGTCTTTGATGGCGCGAAGGAATATGAGATCGAAGCGGAATTGGCCCGTGCCTGGATCGTTGACCGTGCCTGGATGGAATTAACCAACCGGAGCTGGCAGTGGCTTTCTGAGCAGGAAATCCCTTTCGAAAATCTCTCTGAGGACCAAATGGCCAGGGAGATCTACCTTTTCAACATTCTGACAGAGCGTGGCGAATCCGATGTGCGTGAGTGCGTCCATGATTTGCACCGTGCGCGACGTGCGTGGGCCAGGGTATGGATGCAGGAGAAAGGCTTGGACCCGACCTGGATTCTCTTTGAGGATCGCGAGAGCTACTCCCGCGATGAACTGAGATTTGCTGATAACACGGCGCGGCAAGTATGTTTGAAACTGTGGCTGGAATCTCGGGGTTGGGATACGGAGGGTCTTTCGGACAGCGAAATAGAAGACAAGGCCATCGTCGCGAGTCGCGAGACCGGGTTTCCCTTGCCCTTAAGTGGCAAGCAAATCCTTTATGATGGCAAAAACGGAGAGCCGTTTGATCGCCCCGTGACTGTCGGTGTTATCTACATGCTGAAGTTGGCGCATCTTGTGGAGGACAAAGTCCACGCTCGCTCTACGGGGCCCTACTCCCTGGTTACCCAACAGCCACTGGGCGGTAAAGCCCAGTTTGGCGGGCAGCGATTTGGCGAAATGGAAGTGTGGGCCCTGGAAGCGTATGGTGCGGCGCACATCTTGCAGGAGATGTTGACAATCAAGTCCGATGATGTCACCGGACGCACCCAAACCTATGAAGCCATTGTAAAAGGGGAAGCGATCCAAGAGCCGGGTGTCCCCGAATCATTCCGTGTGTTAGTCAAAGAATTGCAGAGCCTCGGCCTCTCCGTAGAAGTGATGGGGGCGGGCAACGAACGCCTTCAATTTGGAAAGGGGATGGAGGAGGAACCCCTTCCGCGACTGGGGTTTGAGTTGGGTCTGCCATCCTGGAAGAGCCGGTAATGGTATCATCTCAATAACTTGGGGAACGCCCCCCGGCCCCCAATTCTGGGGGAGCATATTCCCCCCAAAGTTGGGGGGGGTAGGGGGGCATGACGGTCTGCTCGCCCCGAATTATTGAGATGATACCGGTAATGGTCATCAAAGCAAAGCTGGCTGTCCTGTTACCACTCAGGCTGCCTTGCCGTGACGGGCTAAAGCCGTCACTGGCTGCGAGAGAAAGTCGCTGAAGCGACTGCCCGGTGGGAATTCAGCCGCTTTTAGCGGCTTGGCGGGGCAACCCAGTGCCGATTTTAATCCGGCACGGACCCTACCTGAGTAGCAACGCTGTTCTTTCGATTTTCAGCGGACGAGATACACAACCGCGTCGGCACGGCTTGACGAAATACCAGAAATGTGGTACAATCGTTGCTTGTGGGTCGCTATAGGTGTGCCTTAGGAAAACCCATTGGTGACCTATATTTTTGTGCCTGTTCAACTATGAAGTGCGGCGTAGTTATTCTTGCACTTCAACAGCCTACTGGCCAAGATTAAGGCAGACATTACGAGGGAGACTTTTCTGTGCCAACAATAAACCAACTTATACGTAAGGGGCGTAAGGAGTCACACAAGAAAAGCAAGTCACCGGCGTTGCGGTATAATTTCAATGCGCTGAAGAACCGCGTAAGTCAAGGACAAGGTTCGCCGCAGCGGCGGGGAGTTTGCACACAAGTGCGGACAATGACGCCCAAGAAACCCAACTCGGCTTTGCGGAAGATTGCCCGTGTGCGGTTGACCAATGGCATGGAAATCACGGCCTACATTCCAGGCGAGGGGCATGGTATCCAGGAGCACTCCGTTGTATTGGTGCGAGGGGGACGTGTGAAAGACTTGCCCGGTGTTCGGTATCACATCGTTCGAGGTGCCTTGGACGATACCGGAGGCGTGGAAGACCGACGTCGTAGCCGTTCCAAGTATGGCAGCAAGCGACCAAAGAAGTAACCGGGTTCCTCTGTAACCGAGGTGTGTTACAAGAACCCAGCTTTTGTAATGGCAAAAGATATTGTTGCAAGCGGTGTCCCTTTGTAGCCTGGATTTCCGCAATTGGTTTGCCTGCTACTTCAATTACACGATTGCGGAGAAGTTCAGCGCTCGTCCAGATCATCGCGCGGCGAATGTCGTGGAGCTGGATGGCTATGAAGGGGCTTTTTGTGCCCTGATAATGTAACGTATTGGTTCGTAGTTACCGGCCTGTCTCTGATAAGATCAAGGGACGGTGGCTGCCAGGGGATGACGTTCTTTTGAGAGAGGAGAGAATAAATGCCCAGGCGAGGTAGAGCGCCTAAACACGCTGTCATGCCAGATCCGAAATATAACAGTGTGCTGTTGAGTAGGCTGGTCAACAAAATCATGAAGGGTGGCAAGAAAAGTATTGCCCAACGGATTGTGTACGATGCGATGGACATCATCGAAGAACGCACTTCCAAAGATCCGCTCGCTTTGGTCGAGCAGGCAATCAAGAACGTCACTCCGCAAATTGAGGTACGCTCCAGGCGTGTGGGTGGAGCCAACTATCAGATTCCGGTCGAGGTACGGTTCGAGCGCCAACTATCGCTGGCTTTGCGCTGGTTGATAGAGGCGACGCGAAAAGGGTCGGCCCATACCATGGCCGAAAAGCTGGCTCGTGAACTCCTGGATGCCGCAAATAATACAGGTGTTACGATCAAGAAACGAGAAGACACACACCGTATGGCGGAAGCAAACAAAGCTTACGCACACTACCGGTGGTAATCAGTGTTGCGCGTGTGGCATTGAGTTCGGAAAATGCGACACGCCAGACTCTAATCAGGTAATTTGAATGCCAGAGATACAGAATCTCTCTAATGTCCGCAACATAGGTATCATCGCACACATAGATGCGGGCAAAACAACAACTACAGAGCGCTTCCTCTTCTATACGCAGAAAATTCACCGTATGGGGGAAGTACACGAAGGCGCTGCCACCATGGATTGGATGGTGCAGGAACGTGAGCGCGGTATCACCATTACCTCTGCCGCCACGACCTGCTTTTGGCGTGAACATCAAATCAACATCATAGACACACCCGGCCACATTGATTTTACCGCAGAGGTACAACGTTCGCTTCGTGTGCTGGACGGTGGCGTGGTCGTTTTTGATGCGGTGGCCGGTGTTGAGCCACAATCCGAGACGGTATGGCGACAGGCCGATCGCTTCAACGTGCCACGAATTTGCTTTGTCAACAAAATGGACCGTATGGGCGCCGATTTCTGGCGAACCACAAAAATGATTCGCGAGCGTTTGCGGGCCAACCCCGTGGCTATCCAGATTCCCATTGGCTCTGAAGATTCTTTTGAGGGAGTCGTTGACTTAATCGAGAATGAGGCCCTCATCTATACCGATGATTTGGGAACGGTGCAGGAAGAGCGCGAAGTACCCCTTGAATTGCAGGACGAAGTGGAACAACACCGCCAGAACCTGATTGAGCAGATCGTCCAGACTGACGAAGACCTCACCTTGCGCTACTTGGAGGGTGACGAGATTTCACCCGCCGAACTGAAACAGGCCCTGCGAAATGCAACCATTCGCGGAGAACTCGTTCCCGTGCTGGTCGGCGCATCCTTGCGCAACCGTGGCGTCCAACCCCTGCTGGACGCTGTAGTAGACTTTTTGCCCGCGCCGATAGATGTCCCCCCCATTTCTGGAATCAACCCAAAGACCGATCAGGAAGAAACCCGCGCCCCTGATCCGGACGGACCGCTGGCTGCCCTTGCCTTTAAGATCGTCACCGATCCCTACATGGGCAGGATGGCCTACGTGCGTGTCTACTCGGGACGACTGGAGTCTGGCAAGACCATACTGAACACCACACAGGGAAAGCGGGAACGGATGGGACGCCTCCTGCGCATGCACGCCAACCGGCGCGAAGACATCCAGGAAATCGTGGCCGGCGACATTGGCGCTGTGTTAGGGCCCAAGAATACTTTCACCGGTGACACGCTGTGTGATGCAGATCAGCCCATTGTGCTGGAATCAATCAAGTTCCCAGAACCTGTAATCTCTATCGCCATCGAGCCGCGGAGCAAGGGCGACCAGGATCGCATGGCTGTCGCTTTGCAACGCCTGGCAGAAGAGGACCCCACTTTCCGTGTTCACGTAGACGGCGAAACGGGACAAACGCTGATCGCCGGCATGGGCGAGTTGCACCTCGAAGTACTCGTAGATCGGATGCTTCGGGAATTCAAGGTCATGGCCAACATCGGCAGGCCGCAAGTCGCTTACCGGGAAACCATCCGGCGGACCGTTCGTGCGGAAGGGCGCTTCGTTCGACAAACAGGTGGACACGGCCAGTATGGCCATGTCATCTTGGAGCTTGAGCCTCTGCCAAATGGCGAAGGGTTGCAATTCGAATCGAAGGTCGTTGGCGGTACCATTCCAAAGGAATATATCCGTCCGGTGGAAATCGGCGTGAAGGAAGCAATGGAAAGTGGTATCATTGCCGGATATCCAATGGTCGACATCAAAGCTTCCCTGCTTGATGGTTCTTATCACGAAGTAGATTCTTCGGAACTTGCCTTCAAGATTGCTGCGGGTATTGCCGTACGAGAAGGTGTGCAAAAGGCAAGCCCCACCCTCCTGGAACCGATTATGAAAGTCGAGGTAGTTGTACCGGACGAATTTACAGGGGATGTGATTGGGAATCTTTCCTCTCGCCGTGCCCAGATTGAAGGCATGGAGCCTTTGGGGGACGGGGTCCAGGCTATTTGGGTGACCGCGCCCCTGGCTGATATGTTTGGTTATGCAACGACCCTCCGTTCGATGACCAAGGGACGAGGAACGTTCAATATGGAATTCAAGCACTACGCAGAACTCCCTGAGAGCATTGCCCAAAAACTCGTCGGAGGTAAACGAAAATAGAAACTGAATCACGGTTTTTCCACAAGTGAAGAAAAAAGAGCTGGTGTAATCCAACGCAAGGATCACCGCACACAGAAACTAAGCGGGGCGGGAGATTACTACAAGTTTTGTGAACTGAAGAAGAAAGGAGTGTAACAAACATGGCGAAACAGAAATTTGTGCGTGACAAGCCACACGCGAACGTGGGGACGA
>CAZFFM010000053.1:0-15634 GCA_964517425.1 uncultured Ardenticatenales bacterium
ACTGGCATCTGACATCTGACATCTGGCATCTGACATCTGACGACTGGCATCTGACGACTGGCATCTGACATCTGACATCTGACATCTGACGACTGGCATCTGACGACTGACATCTGACATCTGGCGACTGACAACCTATGACTGATACAATTCTGGCTCAATTGAATCCTCCGCAAAGCGAAGCGGTCACACAAGTGGACGGTCCCGTGCTGGTGCTGGCCGGCCCGGGGTCGGGGAAGACGCGCGTACTCACGCACCGTGTGGCCTATCTGGTACAGGCGTGCGGCGTACGGCCTTGGCAGATTTTGGCCGTTACGTTTACCAACAAAGCGGCCCGCGAGATGCGCGACCGCCTGAATCGCCTGCTCGGCGACGCCGTGCAAGATGTTACCATCGGGACGTTCCACGCCACCTGCGCCCGCATCTTACGCCGCCACAGCGCCATTCTGGGCTTCGACAGCCGGTTCACCATCTATGACTCTAGCGATCAGCAAAATTTGATCAAACAGGCCCTGAAGACACTCGATCTGGATGACAAACGCCACCGGCCCCCGGCCGTACACGGCACAATCTCCCGTGCCAAAAACGAACTCCTCTCCCCTGACGATTTTGCCAAACGGACGGCCAGCTATTGGGAAGAAGTTGTGGCCCGCGTCTACGTCGAATACCAGAAACTGCTGGAGGAGAATAACGCGCTGGACTTCGACGACCTGCTGATGAAGGTTGTAGAACTGTTTCAGAACGACCCCAAACTTCTTGAGCAGTACCAGGACCGCTATCGTTACTTGCACGTGGACGAGTGGCAGGATACGAACACGGCCCAATACGAATTGGTACGTTTGCTGGCTGCCAAGCACGGCAACGTCTTTGTCGTCGGGGACCCCGACCAGTCGGTCTATTCTTGGCGAGGTGCGGACTATCGCAACGTGCGTCGCTTTCAGCGTGACTATCCGCAAGCGCATGTCGTGCTGCTGGAGCAGAACTACCGCTCTACGCAGGTCATTTTGGATGCTGCGCGCCAAGTGATTGCCAAGAATCCGGGCCGGACGGATAAGAAGCTGTGGACGAAACAAGCACAAGGCCCACGCATCACGCTCTATGAAGCATACAGCGAAGAAGAAGAGGCCAATTATGTCGTCCATGAGATCAAGCGGCTGACGGCCGGTGAAAACATCCGCCTGGGAGATTGCGCGGTGATGTACCGCACCAATGCACAGTCGCGTGCTCTGGAAGATGCTTTCGTGCAACAGGGGCTGCCCTACAAGCTGGTCGGCGGCACGCGCTTCTATGAACGGCGCGAAATCAAGGACATGCTCGCTTACTTGCGCGTGCTGCAATCTCCCTTCGATGGCGTTGGCTTTGTCCGCATTGTCAACGTACCACCGCGTGGCATCGGCAAACGGACCGTGGAACACTTGCAACGGTGGGCCGGAGAGTTGGGCGTACCGTGTTACACGGCGCTGCAAGTGCTGCAGGATGCCGGCGACGACGCCAATGCGCAGCAAACGCCGGCAACCACACCTCCCTTTGCAAAGCGGGCCAAGAATCAGTTGCTCACCTTCCTGGCTCTGATTGATGAACTCATCGCCGCCCAGCAAACGCTCAACCTACCCGACCTGGTACGCGAAGTGGCCCGCCGTACGGGGTACGAAGAATTTCTGCGCGACGGTACGCCCGAGGGTGAGGATCGCTGGGAAAATGTGCTGGAACTCATTGGCAAGGCTCAAGATTATGCCTACCTGGATACAGAAGAGGCGCTGATCACTTTCCTGGAGGAAGCTTCGCTGGTGGCGGATGTGGACGATCTGGAGGAGGGCCAGACGGCTGTGACCTTGCTGACCCTCCACGCGGCCAAGGGGCTGGAATTCCCGGCCGTGTTCATCACCGGCATGGAGGAAGGCATCTTCCCTCACAGCCGCTCCATGGACCAGCCGGAGCAGATGGAGGAAGAGCGCCGGCTGTGTTACGTGGGCATCACGCGGGCGAAGAAGCATCTCTACCTTGTGCGCGCCTTTCGCCGTTCGCTGTACGGGCAGGCCGACTACCGCGAGCCGTCACGTTTCCTCGGCGACCTCTCTTCCGACATCTTGCAAGGCGCGCCACGCAAAAAGCGGGCGACACGGCAGCGAGAACTGGGCCTGGGCGCAGGACGATTCCGCAAATCCGCCCGGCCGTGGGTTACAAAAGAGTCCCCTTCGCCGAAGCAAGCCGCACCGGCCGACCCGGCACCGGCCCAGTCGCATTTCGAGCCCGGCGACCGTGTGCGTCATGCTTCGTTCGGCGAGGGAGTGGTCATCAGTTACGTCGCCAAAGACGGGGACGCAGAAGTAACCGTCGCCTTCGTGGGCCAAAAACCAAAACGCCTGCTGGCCAGCTTCGCAAAGTTGGAGCGGGTGTGAGGTGGATCGGTGATCCGGCGGGGCGGCGATTTGGAGCATACTTTGCAGGAGGTAGAGCAATGATCAAGAAGCTGACACACGTTACCATCCTGGTGCGGGATCTGGACGAATCGTTGCGCTGGTACACAGAAAAACTTGGTTTCGAGAAGCGCTCCGACGAGATTTTTGGGCCGGGTGTGCGCTGGTTGACGATTGGCTTGCCCGCGCAACCGCAATTGGAATTCGTCCTCCAAAAGCCGGAGCCGGCCTTCCACGGAGAGGAACTGGCCGGTGCGCTGACGAACCGCATCGGGCAGGGCACGACCTGGGTGCTAGAAACGGACGACTGTCGCAAAACGTATGCGGAGCTTGTGGCGCGCGGCGTGAAGTTCGCCGGCCCGCCAGAAGAGATAGCGTGGGGCGTTTCCACAGTGTTCGAAGACCTTTACGGCAACCCGTTCAATCTGGTCGAGCCACGCTGATTCGCCCATCCGCTCATTTGTTTGTTTTCGTGTCCTAGCAGGCTGTCGGAGAGACCCATTTTTTCTTTTTAGAACACAGATTCTTAGGCCAAATCATCGGAAAATCTGTGTCCCATTATTCTTTCTCCGACAAGCTGCTAGTTTCAGCATGGCGGGAACGGGTAACAAACACGTTTCCTCAACACACCACAGAGGAATCGGCGGAGGAATCCCAACCATGTTTGCACGTCACGGTGAACCGGTCTGCAAAGAAAGCACCAACTTGGCCGCAGAACAATTGGCTCGTCTGCGGGACATCTTCCCCGAAGCCTTCGCCGAGGACAGGCTGGACGTTGAAAGGCTCCGCGCCACCGTGGGTAACCTGGCCGACGACGACCTCGAACGCTATAGTTTCACCTGGGCCGGCAAGCGCAACGCCATCCGCCTGCTGCAAACACCCACCCGCGCCACGCTCGTCCCCTGCCGCGAGGAGTCGGTCAACTTCGATGAGACGCAGCACATCTTCATCGAGGGCGACAACCTGGAAGTGCTCAAGCTGCTCTACAAGCCCTATTTTGGCCGGGTGAAGATGATCTACATTGACCCGCCTTACAACACCGGCCACGATTTCATCTACCCCGACAACTACGCGGACCCGCTGGAAACTTACCTGCAACTGACCGGGCAGCTTGATGCCCAGGGCAACTTGCTGACCAGCAATCCGGAGACCGGCGGTCGCTACCACTCCGCCTGGCTGAGCATGATGTACCCCCGTCTCTTCCTGGCCCGCCAACTGCTGTGCGAGGACGGGGTGATCTTCGTAAGCATTGACGATCACGAAGTGCACAACCTGCGGCTGATGATGAACGAGATATTTGGCGAGGCGTGCTTCAAGAACAGCATCATCTTCCGGCGAGGCATCAAGAGCGTGCAGGCCCAGTTCGACACCGTTAATTCACTGGCCGTGGGGCACGAATACGTGCTCATGTACGCCAAGACCCCGCAGACCCGTTTCAAAAAACTCTACCTCCCCCGCGAAAAGGCGAGGGGAGGTAGTTGGAACAACCATTGGCGGGGAACCGACCGGCCCACCATGCGCTACGCGCTGTTTGGCATCACGCCGGCCAGTGGGCAATGGCGGTGGAGCCGGGAGCGGAGCCTGCGGGCCGTCGCCAACTACGAACGTATGCTGCAAGCGCTGGGCGTTACGGCGGACCAGGTCACACAGCAGCAGATAGACGCCTGGCACGCGCGCGAGAGTCAAAACCGCAAGACGAAACTTGATCTGCTCCGCCTGTCCAAAACGGGCAAGCCGGAGCATTACATTCCTCCCACCGACAAGAAGCTGGGCAGCGATCTGTGGACCGATCTCAGCACCAAAGGGACTTCGGATATCAGGACCCTCTTTGGCCGGCAGGTGTTCGATAATCCCAAGCCGGTGGCCCTGATCAAACGCATGATCGGGCTGATCACCACGCCGGCCGGCGGCGACATCGTGCTCGATTTCTTCGCCGGCTCCTGCACCACGGCCCAGGCCGTACTGGAACTTAACCGCGAGGATGGTGGCAACCGGCGCTTCATCATGGTGCAACTATCAGAACCAACCGGCAATTTACAATTCCCCACCATTGCCGACATTGGCAAAGAACGCATCCGGCGCGTCATTGCCCGCATGGGGCAGGGGCGCAAGGGCCAACTATCCCTGGAGACCCGTGAGACGCCGGAAGACCTGGGCTTGAAGGTGTTCAAGCTGGCTCCGTCGAATTACCGGCCCTGGCCAGACGTAGGCGACGACACGCCCGACGTCTACCCCGAACAGGTGGAACTCTTCACCGATCCGCTGGTGGGCGGCGGCACGGTGGAGAACGTGATCTACGAAGTGGCCCTCAAAGAGGGCTACGGGTTGCACTGCCGCATCTCCCCTCTCCTGAAGTCAGGGGAGGAGGGGGTGAGGCTGTATCGCGTCACCGACCCGGACAAGGCCCAGTCGTTCACCATCTGCCTGGATGAGTCTATCCCGCCGGAAGTCGTCCGCGCGTTACCCCTGGGCAAGGACGATCTGTTCGTCTGCCGCAACGCAGCGCTGAACGATGAGGTGGCGGCCACCCTGGCGTTGCAATGCGAGCTGAAGACGATCTGATTTGGGGAGACGATGAGCACTGAACCCTCCTTCCCCGACATGAACAGATTGTCACACCGGCGTGCGCCGCCCATTCACCCGAATTTCATTTTGACACCATATAATGGTATAATGGGGAAAACCTGCAGAACCGGTTCGAGGACGTAGGCCATGCAAGCATTTGTAACCGGGGCGACGGGGTTTGTTGGCGCCGCCGTTGTCCGTGAGCTATTGTCGCACGGTGTCTCTGTCCGGGCTTTGGTGCGCCCCAACAGCAATCGCCGGAACGTGGAGGGGCTGGACATTGAAATCGTAGAAGGGGATCTTCGGGATTCTCACGCGCTGCCTGATGCGCTGGCCGGTTGCGAAATTCTTTTTCACGTCGCCGCTTATTACACGACTCGTGAGGAAGATGCCCGCACGATGTACGAGATCAACGTGGGCGGAACCAAGAACCTCTTGACAGCGGCCTGGCATACAGGCGTGAAGAAGGTCGTACACACCAGCACGATCGGGACCATTGGGCAATCCGTAGATGGCGCTTTGCCTACGGAAGATACAGAGTTCAACCTTTGGGAAACTTGCAGCCACTACGTCAAGTCCAAGTATCTGGCCGAGATGGTTGCCCTGTCCATGGGGCAACAGGGGTTGCAAGTCGTCGTCGTGAACCCGACTGCGCCGCTTGGGCCGCGCGACATCAAACCGACAAGTACGGGGCAGCGCGTGATTGACTGTCTGGAGGAGCGCGTCCCTTCTTTTGTTCCCGGCGGGATCAGTTTTGTGGCTGTGCAAGATGTCGCGCGAGGGCATTGGCTGGCCGCAGTAAAGGGCCACCCAGGTCGCCGGTATCTTTTGGGCAATATCAAGGGAAATCTTATGGTAGAGGACTTTATGCAACTTGTGGAAAAGGTCTCCGGGGTGCCGGTTCCCCGGCAACGCAGGCGCAACCCATTGAGTCGCGCCCGGCAATGGTTGCGACCTGACCCCCGCCCGCAAGGGACACGGCCGGCTGCGTTGGTTTGCGACCCATCGCGGGCCGTTCGCGAGTTGGGCCTCACGCAGACCCCCCTGGAGGATGCGTTGCGTGAAGAAGCGGAGTGGTTTCGCGCGCACGGTTATCTTGGGGAACCGCGTCGTGAGCCGGAAGGAGTAGCGGCCTCTTGAAGTGGCGCGTAAAACGGGCTTTGATGGTCGCCCTTATGGGGCAATCGGGGCTATCGGCGTGGGGTCAGTTCTGTACGTGGCTGGCCAGTTTCTTGCGCGGTCCATACAAGGACAAGAAGCTATTGGCCCACCTGACCCACCGCCCGTATATTTCACCCCATGCGCAGGTCTGGGTGAAGGACCTGGAGATTGGAGCGCAGGCCTTTGTGGATGACAATGTGACTCTCTTTGCCCACCAGGACGGCGGACGGATTGCCATCGGCAGCGGCTCGTCGCTCTACCGGGGAACCATCGTGGAGGTCGGACAGCAGGGGAGTGTCATTATCGGCTCGAATACGCATATCCAGGGAGGATGTCACCTGAAGGGATTTCTGGAGGATACCCGCATTGGTGCAAACGTGCAGATTGCGCCGCACTGTGCCTTTAGCCCATACCAGCACAACATGACCGATCTGTCTCGTCCCATCCAGGACCAGGGAATTTCCAGCAAAGGCCCGATCGTTGTCGAAGACGATGCCTGGCTGGGGTTGGGCGTGAAAGTGATGGACGGCGTGACCATTGGGAGGGGGGCTGTTGTCGGCGCCGGCGCAGTGGTCACGAAGGACATTCCGCCGTACGCCATTGCCGTGGGTATTCCGGCCCGTGTGATACGCTATCGCGGTCGATCACCGGCAGCAGGGGGAGACCAGCCAGACGCGTGAGCCAGCCGCCCGTGATTTCGGTCATCATTCCTGTCCACAACGGCAGCCGGACTCTCCGCGATTGTCTGGCCGCTGTCCGCGCGTCGGACCATGCCGACTACGAAATCATCATCGTGGATGATCATTCGACGGACAACTCGCGAGAGATTGCCGAATCGTTCGGCTGCCGCGTGTTGGCGACGGAAGACAACATTGGGGCGGCGCGATCCAAGAATCGTGGGGCGGCTGTGGCCCGGGGTGACATCCTTTTTTTCACCGATGCGGATGTGTGCATTCAGCCGGATACGTTGTCACGGGTTGCTCGCGACCTGGCGGATCGTAGACTCGCCGGAGTTGTGGGCTTGTTGGGCACGAAGCTGCGCTACCACAACTTCAGCAGCCAATTCAAGAATTTGTGGATGCACTACACATATCGCCGGCAGCCGGAGCACGTAGGGCTGTTTTACACCAGTGCCGCGGCTATCCGCGCCACAGTCTTTCGGGAGATGGGCGGCTTCGACGAGAATTACACCGGTGCCAGCATCACGGAGGACATCGAATTTGGCCAACGCTTGCTCACGGCGGGTCACAAAATCTATTTGGACAAAGAACTTACAGTCGAGCATCTCAAGCACTATACGCTGGGCGGAGTGTTGCGCACAGACTTTTACCGCTCCGCCGGTCTGACCCGGACGTGGGTGCGGAAGAAGCTGCAAAGCCAAAACGGGGAGAAGTACTATGCGTCAGTGCCCTGGTTCTTCGTGATGGGCGTTCCCCTGGCCTGTCTCGCCCCCCTGGCAGCGCTGGCAGCCTTGTCGTCTCGTGCGCGGTGGCTGTGGGGGGTTGCCGGAGGGGCACTGCTTGCCTTGCTGGCGCTGAACGCGCCCTTCCTGCGTTTTCTTGGGCGAGTGCGCGGGCGGCTCTTCTTTGTGCAGAGCTGCGCCGGTATTGTGTTGGACATGTGGGCTTCTGGGTTGGGAATCTTGTGGGCCCTCGTGACCTTTGGCCGGGGTGAACAGTATTAGGGGGGCGGGCTGAGCAGCAACGAATTTAAGAATAAGAAGCTGGACACTGGCGTTTTTTGTTTTTACCACGGATTTTCACGGAAAAATCAGCAAGAACGGCTGAAAATCTGTGGAAATCCGTGCAATCTGTGGCTGAAAATACCGTGTTGTCTGAGCAAAATGATTTTCGCCAGACTCCAGTTCATAACAAGAACGTCAAGATGAAGGGAAATCTTTATGTATAAGGGCCTTACCGTTTCTGTGGTGATACCTTGCTATAACGAAGAAGATGGAATACCGGTCGTCATGGCCGACATGCCCGATCTGGTGGATGAAGTCATCATCGTGGACAACAACTCTGCCGATCGTACCGGAATCGTGGCCCGGGAATTGGGGGCCCGTGTCGTTTTAGAGACCCGACAAGGGTATGGCGCGGCGTACAAGGCCGGCTTCCGCAGTGCGACCGGTGACGTAATCGTTACCATGGACGGTGATGCGACATACCCACGCAATTTCATCCCCGTGCTGCTCGATGTGCTCGTGGAAGAGAACCTGGACTTCATTACCTGTGACCGGACCGGACACAAAATGGAACACAGCTCTTTCCTGCGCGTGTTCGGAAATTGGGTGTTGAGCTGGGCGATTACACTCCTTTACGGATTCCATCTCCGTGATTCCCAGTCGGGCATGTGGGTCTTCCGTCGCTCCCTGCTCGACCGCATGGTGATCACCAGTGATGGCATGGCTTTGTCGGAAGAAATCAAGCTCGAAGCCTTCACGCTCCCCGCTGTGCAGGCCCGGGAACTGCCCATCTATTACAAGCCTCGGGTTGGAGAGAGCAAGTTGAACCTCTGGCAGGACGGATTTGTGAATCTTCTGTTCCTGATCAAACGACGGTTCATCAGGCCGGCCGATGCCCCGCTGGGCGCAACGCCTTTTTCCCCCCACGTCACAAGCGAGGTGCCTGGCCCGCAGATGGTGGAGGATTGACCCAGGAAGGCGTGGTAACCCGGCTTCTCTATTGGCGGGGAAGACTTTCCCCCACAGCCTGTGTCGTGACCCTCTTCGCCGGGTTGAGCTTGCTCATGACCTGGCCCTTGCCGCAACGGCTGCTCACGCAAGTGCCCGGGCCGCCGTGGGATAACCTGGTCTGGCTCTACGACTTCTGGTGGTTCAAGCAGGCGCTCTTTGTGCAGCATGTCTCGCTGTGGGTCAACCCCCACATTTTCCAGCCCTTTGGCTACCACCTGGCCCTCTCGGAGACGACATTGGCCAGCAAAGCGATCGGGCTCCCCTTCTTGCTGCTCGGAGATGAAGTGCTGGCCTACAACGCCATTGTGCTGCTTTCCTTCTTTCTCTCCGGCCTGGCTGCCTACCTGCTGGTGACCGACCTGACCGGCCGGCGCAGCGTCGGTCTGCTCGCCGGCGTGATCTTTGCTTTCTGCCCCTACCGTATCCATGCCCTGGGCGCCGGCTGGATCCCGCTGATTTCGACCCAGTGGGTGGTGCTTTCCTTTTGGGGGCTGGACCGTTTGCTCCGTGCCCCGTCACTGCGCATCGGCTTTCTGGCCGGCCTGTTCCTGTCGTTGACCTTCTTGTCCTCCTGGTATTACCTGGTCATGGTGGGGGGCTTTGCCGCTTTGTATCTGGTTTTGCGCTGGTGGGCCGGCGCTCAGACGGTGAACAGGCCCCAAGTAATCCGGGCGTTGCTGGTGTGCGGCGTGGTTGTCGCCCTGCTGACGCTGCCCGCCCTACTCCCCCTCATCACGAGTAAACATGAGGCCATGCGCTGGACGTTGCGCGACGTGGAAAAATGGTCTGCCGGCCCCGAAGACTTCTTCTACCCCAGCATTTATCACCCCCTTTGGGGGCGCTGGTTCTTACGTTTGCGCGCATTCGTGCCCACGTTTCCGTGGTATGCGCCGGGGTTCGATTTCCTCGGCTTTGTGCCTCTGGGCCTGGCCATCGTGGCCCTGCGTCGCACCCGGCGGCGTCTGATCGCTCCAATGGCCATCATCGGCGTGGTGGCTTTCGTCCTGGCCCTGGGGCCGACGCTCCACTTTGCCGGACAGCGCGTGTATGTGCCGGTGCCGTCCGGGGTAGAGGCGCTCTTCTCGCGGGGCATGTACCTGCTCACCGGTAAGCTGGCGCTGAACAAGACACCCTACTACCCCCTGCGTGTGGATGGCGCAATTCCGGTGCCTTTGCCCGGCTTGCTCTTCTTCCTCTTCGTACCCTTTGCCAGCGGTATGCGCACTTTCTACCGTTTTGGTCTGTTGACCATGCTGGCTGTGGCTACGTTGAGCGGATTTGGAAGCATTGCCCTTTTGCGAAAGTGGCGGGGGCAGAGACGCTATCACCTGACCATTGCCCTGCTCGTGGGCGCGGCACTTTTTGAATTTGTGGCCGTGCCCTTCCCCTACGGCTTCACCGACGTGGCCAGATTGCGCAACCAGCCGCTCGATCGCTGGCTGGCCGCACAACCGGCCGGCCTGACCATGCGTCTCCCACTGGCTACGGCCTGGAACGGCTCTGCCCTTTACCGCACTACCGTGAATCGCCAGCCCGCGGCCTACGGGCATGGCACGTTTTATGAGCCGGAATACTTGCGCCAGGCTGCTGATCTGGAATCTTTCCCGGATGAACGGGCGATAGCCCGCCTGCGGGCCTGGGGCGTGCGCTACGTCGTGCTGAGCATGGGCAGCTTCGACGAAGGCTGGGCGGATCGCCCCGGCCTCTCCTGGAAGGCTGTGCAGACTGCCCTTGCCAAACGCTCGGATATTACCCTCCTGGCAACGTTCGAGGATCAAACGGAGTGGCGCGATGAGACAGTCTCTGGTATAATTCAGGGTGCTTTGCCGGTCGAACCGGTCGTGACCGGTCGCGTGGCGGTGTATGAGTTGAAGGGGCAGAGATAGAGAGCAGAATAGAGGTAGAGATAGAGGTAGAGGTAGAGGTAGAGGTAGAGGTAGAGGTAGGGGTGGAGATGGGAGGTAGAGGTAGAGACGAAGGTGGTGCGTCGAGATCTGGTTGGTGACAGAGGGCACGTTTTGAGCACGAAGGGGGACGACACCTCGGCTGCTTGCCCTGTCAACGCAGCCGGCGGGCAGGCTTGGAGGCGATACCCAACAGCAGGCGTCGCCCTCTTTTTCAGCTTGCTGAGCCTGGTCGCCACGTATCCACTCGTTGGGCACCTTTTCGATGCGATTCCCGGCCTGCCCTGGGATAATTTCAATTGGCTTTTTGACGTATGGTGGTTCAAGGAAGCGATTTTTGTGCGGGGCACATCGCCCCTTTTTCATCCAGATATCTTCTATCCCACCGGATACGCTTTCGGCACATCGGATGCGGTGTGGGCCAACAAGTTGCTGGCGCTACCTATCCTCCTGTGGGGGGGAGACGTGTTGGCCTACAACCTGATTGTGTTGGGCTCGTTCGTCTTGTCTGGCCTGGGTGCATATCTGCTGGTCTATTTGCTGACGGGACGCAAAGGGCCGGCGCTGGTAGGGGGTACCATCTTCGCTCTGAGCCCCTTTCGAACGGCGGCGGTGGCTGCCGGCTGGCTGCCCACCTTTCCCACGCAGTGGCTGGCTTTCTCGCTGGTCGCCCTGGAATTGACCTTGCGCCGGCGACGCCGGCGGCACGGTCTGCTGGCCGGAATCTTCCTGGCCCTGCACGCGCTCACCTCCTGGTATTACACCTTTCTGGCGGCCATTTTCGTGCCTCTCTATTTGCTGTTGCGTTGCCGCCGTGCGCCCCGCAAGCTGCTTCAGGCGGTTTGGCGACCGTTGGCTCTGGGGGCCGCGGTGACCGGTGTGCTAGTGGCTCCGGCCTTCTGGATTACCCTGCGGGCCGGGTCGGGCCCGCATTTGGCCTGGAGCTTTTTCGATGTGGAACTCTGGGCCGCCAGCCTGAGCGACTTCTTCGTGCCTTCAATGTACCATTCGTTGTGGGGGAGGCTGACGCTCTTGTGGCACGGACCGGTGCCCGCCTACCCCTGGTACACGCCGGGAATGCTCTACCTCGGCTGGATACCGCTGGCCCTGGCCCTGTGGGCGCTCTGGCGTCATCACCGTCACCGGCTCCTGTGGGGCGGATGGGCACTGGCCGGCGCAGTGCTGGCCCTCGGACCCACCTTGCACTGGGCCGGCGAACGGGTCTATCTGCAAGGCCTGCCGCAAATCCAATATTATCTCTACCGGCTTTTGTTCGCACTCAGCCGGTTTGCGCCACACCCGCTGGAAGCTCCGCAGGGCCTTTTCTACGCCCTGCCCCGGGGCTTCTTCATCCCCTTGCCAGCATTGCTGTTGCACATGTTCGTGCCTTTCATGGCCTCGATTCGCTGGTGGGTGCGCTTTGGGCTGGTGACCGTCTTGGGCGTTGCTGTGCTGGCCGGCCTGGGCCTGGACGACCTTCAGCGACGATACCCCCGGTTCATGCGTCGAGACGCCGTCACCGCGTTGTTGTTGCTGGCCGTTGTCGTGGAGTTTGCCGCTTTCCCCTTGACCTTTGGCCTTTCGCGCGTGGCACCCCAGCCGGTGGATCGCTGGCTGGCCGCACAGCCCGGCTCGGGCGCGGTGATCCAATTTCCTCTGATCAAGAGCAAGAACGGGCCGGCCCTCTATTCCTACGTCTTTCACGGAAAGCCGCTGGCCTACGGTTTCGGTTCGTTCTACCCGCCGGCCTGGCAAGCGGCAGAAGAGACTCTGGCCCATTTTCCCGGCGACACGAGCCTGGCGATCTTGCGGCAGTGGGGTGTGCGCTATGTCATCGTCAGCCCGTCGCTCTACGACGCCGGCTGGGCCGACCAGCCCAAAGAGAGTTGGGCCCGTGTGCAACGCAGACTGGACGGGCAGCGAGCATTGCATCTGGTGGACAGTTTCCCCGGAGAGCCTCTGCGCATGGGCGACAAAGTGACGCCGCACGTGCGGGGCAGGCGTATACCGTTCGAACAGGGAGATGTGTTGGTTTATGAGCTACAGCCTTAAGCGCCCCTGGCGTCTGTTCATCTTCGTACTCCCACTCCTGTTCGTTGGTCTTGCCTGGAGGGCAGCCAGCGTACCGGCACAGGGACCGATTATGCTCGTCGGCTCGGTGGATACCCCCGGTGAGGGCTGGGGCATTCACGTTTCCGGCGACTACGCCTACGTGGCCGATGGCTACTCCATGCTTACGGTCGTGGATGTGCGCAATCCCTTCAACCCGTCTGTCATCGGCACCTATTCGGATTATGCCGGACGCGCATTCGGCGTGTACGCGAACGGCGGAACTGCGTACCTGGCCAACAAATGGGATCGCCTGCGCATCCTCGATGTTTCCGATCCTGCGAATCCAACGGCCAAGGGGCGTTGGAAAGAAAAGGACGCCTACGGAAATGATACCGGTAACTCCAAGGGAGTCTGGGAGGTCGGCCACTACGCGATCCTGACCGATGAGCAAGGGGGCCTGATTTCGATTGACGTGGCCGACCCGGCCCACCCTGTTCGCGTTGACCAATATCTGCAGGACGGCCTTTTCGGCGAAACCCTGTGGGTGGATGGCACGGTGGCTTATGTGACCGGTGGGCAGGGGGGATTGCACATCATTGACGTGTCGGACCCCACGAATCTGCGGAAGCTGAGCCACCTGCCCCTGACGGGCTATGCCTACGCTTCCCAGGCGGCCAATGGCCTGGCCTTTGTGGCCGGCTGGGGGGATGGGGGACACATCATTGATGTCTCTGACCCGACGGCTCCCGTCGAGGTAGGCACGTGGCCTTCGGCCAACGAATCGTGGCACGCTTTTGGCGTGAGCCACTTCTTGCTGGTAGCCGATGGCACGGCCGGCCTGCGCGTGTTCGACATTTCCGACCCGGCGCACCCGCAGTTCGTAGCCAGCGGAGCCACGCCCAACCGCGCTTTGTACATTGACGTGCAGTGGCCGTACGCCTACGTCTCCTACGGCCCGACCGATGAACCGAGTGCCAGTGGGCCGGGCGGCGTGGCCATCTTCGACCTTTCTCTCTTGGCCAGCACGCCCACGCCGACGCCTTCCCCGACCATCACGCCCACGCCCACCCCAAGCTGTGCCCTGCCGGGCGATCTGAGCGGCGACGGCCGGGTAGACATCGCCGATGTGAACCTGATTGCCCAGCAGTGGGGCGATTCCCCCCCTGCCGATCCCAGATTCGACACAGTGCCCAATGGTCGGGTGGACCTGTATGACGTGATGTGGGTTGCAACACGCTTCGGAACGGCCTGCCCTACGCCAACACCCATCCCCACAGACACGCCGACACCGACCCCCACCCCCACGGCGACGCCAACCGGAGGGGGGACACGCCTTTCCCTGGACGGTATGCAGTCGTATTGGGGAGACCTGAACTTTCACTTGCGCCATGCCTTTGGGACAGGCACGCCGGCCGAAGCCTACGCCCTGGCCAAGTCCAGCAATTATGACTTCCTGGCCGTCACCGAGCAGAACGACCACCTGACCACAGCCCTGTGGGACGAGATGGGCACAGCAGCACAAGCCGCAAATGTCGAGGGGCAGTTCATCGCCCTGCGCAATTTCGAGCAGATTGGCAACTACCATGAAGGGCACATCCTGATTTTCAATACGGATAGCTACGTCCAGCCAGAGCCTCTGGCAGACTTCTACCCCTGGTTGGCCGCACAGCCGTCGTCGGTGTTTGCCATGTTCCAGCACCCCCGGCCCGATTCGAACTGGACGTTCAACGACTTTGCCTACGACCCCGCTGCCGACCGGCACATCACCTTGCAGCAGGTGCTCGATTACTACCCCGGCGAGTACACGCACGCCCTCGATTTTGGCTGGCACGTCGGCGGTACCGGCTTTGGCGATCCGTACAACACGGCTCTCTTCGGGCACAACCGGCGCTATGGCGTCATGCTGCCCTCCCTGACGACGGCGAATCTGTTGTCTGCTTTGCAAGCGGGGCGCGTGTTTGGCACAAAGCACGAAGGGAAGCTGGCCATCGCGCTGCAGGCCAACGGCGTGTGGATGGGCGGCAGCCTGCCGGCGACCGGTACGCTAGACTTCGTAATCCAGGCGCGCGATTTTGGCGGGCAGCCCATTGCCAGCGTGGCCCTGGTGGCCGGCGGTGCTTGTGGCCCGCAGACCGTTGCCAGCACGTCGCCCCAGGCCAGCCAGGTGACCTGGACGCCGTCACTTGCCCGCTACGCGAGTTACTATTTTGCCGAGGCTACGCTCGCCGATGGCCGGCACGCAAGGAGCGCACCGATCTGGGCCACCCGGCAGGGCATCCCGCAAGGTACGCCGGTGACGGTCATGCCGGTGGCCGATGCGACGATCAGCGCGTGGAACCCGACGACCAACTTCGCCGGCACCGGCACGCTCGATGTGCGCTCCGGCCCTGTCCAGAGTGCGCTGCTGCGCTTCGACCTGTCGGCTATGCCGCCCGGTACGCCCGTCCACCAGGCCCTGCTGCGCGTGGGCACGCACTACCGGAGCAACGACCGCGACCTGTACGTGACGGCTTACCCCGTGCTTCGTTCGTGGGCAGCCGATCAAGTCACCTGGCAGCAGGCCGCCGGCGGGCTGCCCTGGGCTGTGCCTGGCGCACAAGGCCCGGCAGACCGGGACGACATGCCGGCCGACGTTGTGCGCACAAAACAGGTCATGACCTATACGTTCGACCTGACCGATTTGGCACAACAGTGGGTGGATCACCCCGATCAGAACTTTGGACTGCTTCTGGAAGGATGCAGCAACAGCAGTGTAGAACACCAGTTTGCTTCCCAGGAAAACGCGAATGCCGAGAAACGTCCACGCCTGGAACTGTGGGTAAGGTGAGGCAGAAATGACT
>CAZFFM010000054.1:0-15553 GCA_964517425.1 uncultured Ardenticatenales bacterium
CAAAGACACGAAGTATACAGCATTTTCAGCCACAGATTGCACGGATTTCCACAGACTTCCATCTATGCTTGCTGATTTTTCCGTGAAAATCCGTGACCATCCGTGGCAAAAACAAAAAACGCCAGTGTCCAGGTCGAAACATTCAACCTGGTTGTTCTTTGTGCCTTCGTGGTTCATTTGAGAGAATTGCAGCGCAAAAATATGACGCCCCCCCTTTTGCTCATGTCTTTGCCTACTGCCTCATTTCATGTTATACTGGTTGCCAGAACACAACCTGCCGTTTGCGGCGGGCGTGTTAGATGGAGAGGTTTCCAGAGTAAGCGCAAAAAGATGAAGCCCAGATGAACGCATGTCATGGTAGACGACGAGGAGGCGGAGGGCGGCTTGTTGTATCGTTGATGTTGTTGCTACTATTCTTGCTTGCGGCTTGCGCCAATGGCACCGTTCAGGAGCCTGCACCAGCAGGCGGCGACCCGTTGCTGGTCGCCGCGGCCGCAGACTTGCAGTTTGCGTTTACGGACATTGGGGCTATGTTTTCGGAGCAAACGGGCCGTGATGTGAGATTCTCGTTCGGGTCCACCGGCCTGCTGACCCAGCAAATTGAGAATGGTGCACCGTTTGACGTGGTGGCCGCGGCAAACGTTTCGTACGTGGACCGGTTGCGCAAGAAGGATCTGATTATTCCCGACAGCGAACAGCTTTACGCGCAAGGTCGCATCGTGCTGGTGGTCAACCGGCGGGCCGGCGTGGTGGCCGCCACGCTGGCAGACTTGCGGAGCAACGACATTCAACGGATCGCCATTGCCAATCCGGCTCATGCTCCGTACGGCGTGGCTGCCCAACAAGCACTGCAGACTGCCGGCCTGTGGGACGCTTTGCAACCAAAAATTGTCTTCGGCGAAAACGTGCGCCAGACACTGCAATTTGTACAGACCGGCGATGCCCAGGCCGGAATCGTTTCCCTCTCCATCGCCGGCGTGCCAGAAGTACGCAGCGTACCCATCGCCCCATCTTTGCACGCCCCGATCAACCAAGCGATGGCCATTCTCAAGCGGACGAAGCAGGAAGGGGTAGCCCGGCAGTTCATTGCTTTCGTCAACGGGCCACAAGGCCGGCCGGTCATGAAGAAGTATGGTTTTCTATTGCCCGATGAACCCTGACCCGCTGTTTCCTCTGTTTCTCTCGTTGCGCGTGGCCAGCATGGCTACCCTGCTGGCCCTGCTCGTTGGCATCTTCCTGGCCTGGGTGATCGCGCGCAGCGACTTGCCCGGTCGAGATTTGCTCAGCGCGTTGACTTCGTTGCCTTTGGTCTTGCCACCGACGGTTCTGGGCTATTATCTGCTGGTAGCGCTGGGACAGCAAAGCCCGCTGGGGCGGTGGTTGGCACGGCACGGCGTGCCCCTCGTGTTCACTTGGCGGGGGGCTGTCATTGCCGCAACCGTAGTCGCTCTACCCCTCGTCGTCCAATCGGCCCAGGCCGCCCTGTCCGCCATCGATCAGGACTTGGAGGACGTGGCGCGCACGTTGGGTCGTTCGGAGCCGGCGGTTTTTTTCACCGTTACGTTGCCCCTGGCCTGGCGGGGTATCCTGGCCGGCGCGATTCTGGCCTTTGCCCGCGCACTCGGCGAATTCGGAGCCACGCTGATGGTTGCCGGCAACATTCCAGGGCGCACACAGACGATGCCCATCGCCATCTACGATGCCGTTCAGGGGGGCAACCAGTCGGAAGCAAACCTGCTCGCCGGCATCGTGACAATCGTTGCCGTCGGATTGCTGGTTGTTGCCCGTCGCAGCACCCGGTACATCCCCTGGTGATGTGGCCATGCTAGAAGTTTCCGTCCGCAAACGGTTCCGCTCGTTCTATCTGAACGTGGCGTTCACTGCCGGCTCAGAGATGGTCGTGGTCTTTGGGCCATCGGGAGCCGGCAAGAGTCAGACGCTGCGGGCCATCGCCGGGCTGACCCGTCCCGATGAAGGACGCATCGCCCTAAACGGGCGCACGCTATTCGATTCGTCTGCGGGCACTGACCTTCCGGCACAATCAAGACGAGTCGGCTATGTTCCCCAACAATACGCCCTGTTTCCCCACATCACCGTGGCCAGAAACGTAGCCTACGGGCTGCACCATCTGCCGGCACAGCATCGTCGGGACGAAGTGGAGAAGATGCTCACCCTAATGCGACTCTCGTCCCAAGCGGCGTGTTACCCCCGCGAACTTTCGGGCGGGCAACAGCAGCGCGTGGCCTTGGCCCGCGCGCTCGTCACTCGTCCAGACATCCTGCTGCTGGACGAACCCTTCTCGGCGCTGGATAGCGGCATTTGCAGTACCTTGCAGCGGGAATTGCTGGTATTGCAGGCCCATTTGGGCATCCCCATTCTGCTGGTGACGCACGACCTCGCCGAAGCGTACGCCATGGGCCATAAAATCATTGTGCTGGACGACGGGACAGTACTCCAAGGGGGCAACCGCGAGGAGGTGCTACGCAAGCCGCGCAGCCCTTCAGTAGCGCAGTTCATGGGCATGCGCAACCTGTTCGATGGCGAGGTGGTCACGTCGGACGAAGAGAGTCTGTACATCCGCTGGAACGGGCGCGTAATCCAGGCTCCTCCGCAAACCCGAGAAGTGGGAGAGCAGATTACTTTCGGAATCCGGCCCGAGGAGGTGATGTTCATCCGACGTGATCGCCCGCCACGCCGTGGTCTACAGGAAAATGTCTTCGCCGGACAGGTGGTCGGAGAGATTTCGCGAGGGACAGAGCATCTACTCTTTTTCCGCATTGACGACATGCCGGATGAAAGGGGCTATCATCTGGAAGTTTTGCTGCCACACCCGGTGTTCGAGCGTTTGGGACTGGCCCTCGGAAAACAGGAACATGTTTCGCTGAAGAAAGGAGCAATCCACGTACTTCCTGAGGTAGATGTCCGGTGGCAACGCCGCGCTGTGGCCAGTCCATTCATAGCATCTGCCCGCGCGCCGGCAAATGCGTAGGATACGGAACGCGGAAATCAAATTCCGCTCACACATACAAGAGGAGTAGAAAATTGACGCCGATCGTTTCTGTTGTAGGAAAGTCCAACTCTGGGAAGACGACGCTATTGGAAAAACTGATCCCCGTGCTCAAGAATCGGGGGCACCGGGTGGCCGTGATCAAACATCATGCACACGGCGAGTTCGAGGTGGATCAGCCGGGCAAAGATAGTTGGCGACACGCGCAGGCCGGCGCCGATGTGGTGGTCATCGCCTCGCCTGTGAAAGTGGCCCAGGTGCAGCGCGTCGCGCGCGAACCATCGCTGCGCGAGATCGCCGCAAGGCTGACCGGGGTGGACTTGATTCTGACGGAGGGATATAAACGGGCCGACACACCGAAGATTGAAGTATCCCGCCAAGAGCGCAGCACTGAACTGATCTGCGATCCCGCGGAACTGCTGGCCATTGCCGCCGATTACCCTGTGGACATGGACGTCCCTGCTTTCGGGCTGGAGGACACCGCCGGCTTGGCGGACCTGATCGAAGCGGAGATACTCCAACCGCAAGAGACAGACGACCTGCGGGTATCCCTATTGGTGGACGGGGAGCAGGTGCCACTGTGGAAGCCATTCGCCGTGCAGGTGATTGGCGGCACGATACGGGGGCTTCTCTCCGCACTGCAAGGTGTTGGCAACTGGCGTCAGGTCGTGCTGACCGTAGAGAGCCGCACAGCGAATCGCGAATTTCGCAAAACCCCTTGACAATTTACGCGTAATGTGATATACTGTTTTCAACTAACGTGTGTTATCTTTTTATCTCACAACACAAGAAGGAGGTCAAAGACCAAATGGACGTTAAGGGGTATTGTGTAAAGTGTCGTGCCCATCGTGACATCACAAGTGCGAAGCGGGTCACAACGAAGAATGGGCGACCGGCCGCAAAGGGTGCCTGCCCCACCTGCGGAACTGCAGTAATGCGTTTTCTCCCTCTCAAATAATCTCCCATCTCCTCTTCCTTTAGGCCTGCTCTGCCACCTCGATGACAGAGCAGGCCTTCTCACTTATCCACACTATCCACAACAGTATCAACCATAGTAGTTACTTGAAAACCGGCCCCCAATTCTAGCAGTTTGTCGGGGAAAGAATAACTGGGACACAGATTTGCAGGATAAACACAGATTTTCCGATGATTTGGCCTGAAAATCTGTGTCTCTCTGTGAAAATCTGTGTTCTAAAAAGAAAAAACTGTTCTCTCCGACAGCCTGCTAGGGAAACACATTCCCCCCAAAGTTGGCGGGTTAGGGGGGCACGACGTTCTGCTCACCCAAAATTATTGAGATGATACGTTCGAGGCAAAGTTTCGCTATACGCTTGCACAAAAACATACGGAGATAAGTTGAAATTTACATAATAGTTACTTGAATTCTGCCGCTGTCGCCTTGATCAGGCGTCCAGAAAGCACTTGGTTTACATAAGCAACAGACAGGGACGGCGCTATTTTTCGGGAAAACGAGAGGTAGGTGTCTTCAAGAAAGGAGCATCATCACACCCTAACGCGCCAAAATGACCACCAGCATGACCATACCCCAAATCTTGCTGGTCACAATAAGGCGCTGTGCCAGCTCGCGGCCTGGATTCTGTCGAATCTGCCACAGTCCATACGCTACGCCGGCATAGTACACCGCGCCCACGACCGCGACCCTCGTCGAGAATGCCGGATGGGCCAGCCACAGCAAAGCCGGCAAGACGCCCATCAGCCCACCCACCCACCAACACACGCTCATCGCCACCGTGCCTCCGAAGACGGTCGCCACCGTGTGCAGTCCGGCCAAGCGATCACCCACCTCATCCGGCACCGTCTTCAAAACTTCCCTCGTGAACATGAAGAGAAAAACCAGTCCTGCCCCTCCCCACACGACCGACACCTGCTTTCCTATGATTCCCCCATAAACCACGGCCATTCCCGCCAACAAGGCCACAACAGCATTGCCAACGAACGGGATGTTTCGCAGCCACAACGAGTAGCCATACAGCAGCAGGACACCCGTTGCCGTCCCCAACACGGACAGGGACCCCAAAGGGATTGCCAGAAGCAGGGCAAGAAGAGCACACAGATGAGCCAACATACGCGCGGTATCGGCGGCCAGCCGACCGGAAGGGATGGGGCGGCCAGGCCGATTGATCATGTCTACCGCACAATCGAGGCTATCGTTGAAACTGTTGCCGGCGGCTGCCAGAAGCCAGGTCACTGCCGCCGCCTGAATCCAGACGACGGAGGGCGTAGGCTGCGCCAGATGGGCACCGGCCACTGTAGCCAGTGCCGCAGCCAGCGCGCTATGCGGTCTCGTTACCTCGATTAGCGCGATTACCCGCTTAGCTTTCATAATTCACAGTATAGCAGAGCCTGGCACGATAGGCAAGAGCGAGTGCGTAGAAGTTCGACTTCTGGTAGAAGTCGAACTTCTGTTTCACTACACCTATTTGCCTTTTTTGACAATCACATACCGTTGTGGTAAAATGTCTCGTAATTAGGGCAGAGAGTTTCTGTCCACCAAGAGGAGCGAAGCATCCCATATCTCTCAAATTGGGCCGGACTCTGCAGCGTTAATTCCAGCAGAGCCCGATTTGCGGGATTTTTTCTTGTTGAAATCTATCAGGGTGGTGTACTATGATTGAAGTATCAAACCTGACCAAATACTACGGCGATTTTCCCGCCATCGAAGATCTAAGCTTCCGTGTCAAAAAGGGCGAGGTGCTGGGATTCCTTGGACTAAACGGCGCAGGCAAAACAACGACCATGCGCATCCTTACCGGCTTCATGCCCCCCAGCGATGGCACCGCGAAGATCGCCGGCTACGACGTATTCACGCAATCACTGGAGGCACGCCGTCACATCGGCTACTTGCCCGAAACCGTCCCCCTATATCCCGAAATGACCGTTTACGCCTATCTCGATTTTGTGGCCAAACTGCGCGGGGTGGATGACCGTGACGACCACATTTGGGATGTCATGGAAACCTGCTGGATCACAGACCGCGCCGACCAGTTGATCGGCCAACTTTCCAAAGGGTACCGCCAACGCGTTGGCCTGGCGCAGGCACTGATCCACGACCCCGATGTGCTGATCCTTGACGAACCGACCATCGGTTTGGACCCCAAGCAAATCATCGAAGTGCGCGGTCTGATCAAGAAATTGGGGCAGGACCATACCGTGATCCTCAGCACGCACATCCTTCCCGAAGTCAGCCAAATCTGCAACCGCGTGATCATCATTAACCAAGGGCACGTAGTGGCCGCGGATACACCGGAACGCCTCAGCGCCCGCGCCGAGGGCGCAGAATGTATCCGCCTGAAACTGCAACAACCGGTTGCAGAAACGCCGGCGTTGCTTGGGAAGATCGAGGGCGTCACCTCAATCAAACCGGCGGATGACGACGAATTTGAAATCATCTGCGCCACAGGCACCGACTGCCGGCCGCAAATCGCCGCAGTCGCCGTGCAAAACAACTGGGGCCTGCTGGAAATGCGTTCGGCCGGCACCAGCCTGGAAGATGTCTTCCTGCAACTGACCACTGAAGCGGACGCTGTTTAACATTGGACATGTCTACGTTCAACTGCTTTGGAGACGAACCATGCGCAACACTTTGACCATCGCCCAACGAGAACTCTATGCCTATTTCGTTTCTCCCATCGCCTACATCGTGACTGCCGCTTTCCTGGTAATCGGCGGCTATCTTTTCTCTCTTATCCTGTACTTCTCTCGCGAAGCTACGATGCGCTTCATCTTCGGCAACCTGAGCTTTATACTCTTGCTCATCGCCCCCATGATCACCATGCGCCTGCTGGCCGAAGAGCACCGTTCCGGCACGATTGAGCTACTGCTTACGGCCCCCGTGCGCGATTGGGAAGTCGTTTTAGGAAAATTCATGGCCAGCCTCACCCTGTTCGTGGCCATGATTGCCTTGACCCTCGTGTACCCGCTGGTCTTATTCGTATTCGGCAGCCCGGACGGCGGACCCATTCTGTCGGGCTACCTGGGTTTGCTTCTGGCCGGTGCAGGCTACCTTTCGGTGGGCCTGTTCACCTCTTCGTTAAGTCGCAACCAGATCGTGTCGGCGGTGTTGGGCATTGTGCTTCTGCTCGTTCTCTGGCTGGCCGATGCTGCGGGGAGCTTTGCCGGTGGCGGGATCAGCAGCATACTTAGCTACCTTTCCCTTTCCAGCCATACTTCTGACCTGACACGCGGGGTGATAGATACCAAAGACGTGATCTACTATCTCAGCTTCATTGCTTCCTTCCTCTTCCTGGCCGTACGTTCCCTGGAGAGCCGGCGATGGAGCTAACGGGACGAGAGTTTATATTGGAGGGTTTGTCGTGAACAGGTTCTACACAAACATTAAGAAAGCAAGCCTTTCCTTCGGCCTAGGTGGCGTGGCAATCCTGATCGTCGGGGTACTCATCTGGGCAATCACCGGCCAGTTCAACGTGCGTGTGGAGGCGCCAATTGCCATCGGGGCCGCCCTCATCGGGCTGGCCGTGCTGACCAATCCGGAGACCGTACGCGCAGCGGTCACCGGCCGTCAGGCACGCTACGGATCGAATGCCGTGATCATGTCCGTTGCCTTTCTGGGTATCGTAGCCTTGCTGAACTTCCTGGGCGTACGGCACGCCAAACGGATTGACCTGACGGCAGAAAAACAGTTCTCGCTCTCCGCGCAGACGACGCAGGTGCTGGCCGACCTGAAAGACCCTGTTCATGTGACAGCCTTCTTCCAGCAAACAGACAGCCGCCGGCAAAACGCCGAAGACCTGCTCAAAGAATATGCCGCCCGCACAGACAAGTTTACGTACGAACTCATAGACCCTGACCTGAAGCCGGCCCTGGCCCGCCAATTCCAGATCACCAGTTACGGAACACTGGTCTTTCAGCGCGGCGACAAGACCCAAAACATTACGGGCCTGCAAGAGCAGGACTTCACCAGCGCCATCATCAAAGTATCGCAAGACAAGAGCATGGTCGTCTACTTCGTCACCGGTCACAAAGAACGGGACCCCCAGTCGAGCGATCAAGGCGGCTACAGCCAGATCAGCGGGCTCTTGCAGAAAGACAACTATGCAGTCAAATTGCTCAACCTGGCCGTCACCGACACCGTTCCCAGCGACGCTGCGGTGGTCGTGTTGGCTGCGCCACAACTCCCCCTGGTGAACGAAGAGTTGCAACGGCTGACAGACTACGTGGACAAGGGCGGAAAACTGTTGGTCATGTCCGACCCCAAACTCCCCGACCCGTTGGGAGACCGTCTGACTAAGTATGGGGTCGCCTTCCGCAATGACGCCGTGATTGACCCCTCGAGTTCTTTCTTCGGGGATGTGGGTTCACCGCTCGTCTCTCGCTATCCGTTCCACCAGATCACCAAGGACATCGGCGGCCTGACCAGCTTCTTCCCTCTGGCTCGAACGCTCGACCTGCCGGCGGACAAACCCGCCGACGTGATCGTAACACCGCTGATTCAGACATCGCCCGACAGTTGGGGCGAGACCGATTTCCAAAACCAGAAAGTCCGGTTTGACAACGGAAAAGACACCAAAGGCCCCCTCACAATTGCGACCGTGATCGAAAAAGGAGGAACGAACGCGCCGGCGAACAACGGAGAAACACAATCGCCCAAGGCACGACTGGTCGTCATCGGCGACTCGGACTTCGTCTCGAACGGTGTGTTGCAGTCTGTGCAGGGCGCTTTTGGGAATACCGATCTGTTCCTGAATGCGGTCAACTGGCTGGCCGAGGAGGAAACGCTGATCTCCATCCGTCCGAAGCCTCCTGCACAGCACTCGCTCATCCTCACCCGCCCGCAGAGCAACTTCATTTTCGTTGTGACAACGATCCTGATCCCGGCCCTGGTGCTGATACTAGGCGGGTTCATCTGGTGGCGGCGGCGTTGAGGAGGGAATAATGAACACAAGAAACACGATCATCCTGGTGGTTGTGCTCATCGCTTTGGGAGCATACGTTTACTTTGGCGAAATGGGAAGCGGGCAAACGCCATCCGCGACCCCGACACCCAGCGTCTCCACATTGTGGAGCCTTCCCGCCGACCACATCAATCGCCTCGAAGTACACGACCTGCAAACGAAGCAGGAGGCCCGGCTGGTGAAAGATTCCGGCGGGGCGTGGCAAATCGAAGCCCCCATCACAGATACAGCCGACGCCACACGGCTGAACAGCTTGACGAGCCGCTTGGCGAAGATCACGGCCAGCCGGGTGATCACCAACCCGCCGGCCGACCTCGCCCCCTTCGGACTCGTCACCCATACAATGACCGTGGATATCGGCCTGACCGAGAACCAAACCCAAACCCTACAGGTCGGGGACAAAAACCCGCAAGGATTTTCCTACTACGTGCAGCAAAATGACAACCCGGCGATCTACCTGGTAACCAGCAGCCTGATTGACGACCTGCGCCGGCTGATTACCAAGCCGCCGCGCAAACCAACGCCCACGCCGACGTTCACCGCAACGCCGGCCGTCACGCAAACCGCCACACCAGAAGCCATCGCCACGCCGTCAGCGACGAGCGCCCCGTGACCGGGGCGTTGTCGTTGCGGCAGAAAGACGAGCACGAGTGACCAAGTTAACAGTGGAGCGCCTCAAAAGCGAGGCCAGGGCATTTGCGGATATCGAGTCTGGCCACGACGAGCCTTCGCTCTTTGGAGTCACCGACGGAAAGGCTGTGGGTACGTATCTTGAGCACAAGTTTCAGGCATACCTCCGCGAAAAGTACAAATACGAGGAGGGGTCCTCTGCGAAAGGGGTCGATTTCCCTGGTCTGGCCGTGGATATGAAGGTCACCAGTATTAGGCAGCCACAGTCTTCCTGCCCGTATAAGTACGCACGCCAGAAGATCTACGGCTTGGGCTACTCGCTCTTGATCTTCGTCTATGAGAAGATAGACAATCCCGAGGACTCGACAAGCCGTCTGAACATCTTACACGTGATTTCCGTGGAGGCAAAACGCACTGCGGATTTCCAGATGACCACGGGGCTTCTGAGCATCCTCAACAATGACGGCAACAAGGACGACCTGATCTCGTTCATGAACGACAGGATGCTCCCAGTCGAAGAGATCGAAGCTTCTACTATCGCTGAAGAATTACTTGAGAATCACCCACAGATTGGATACCTGACGATTTCCAATGCCTTGCAATGGCGGCTCCAATACCAGCGAGTGCTTGACAAAGCTGGTACAGTCCAAGGGGTGGATTGCGTTAAATGAGCATGGGACAAGCGAAACAGAAAGTTGAGTTTGGGGATTTTCAAACCCCCTCTCGCCTTGCTCGTGAGGTCTGCAGGCTACTGGTACATACAGGCCTGTCGCCCTCCTCCATACTGGAACCCACGTGCGGGAAAGGTGCGTTTCTGGATGCCTCTCTCCATGCCTTTCCCAATGCGACTGCTGTGCGGGGTCTCGACCGCAACCCAACGTATGTACAAGTTTCCCAAGAGGTTGTTGCCGGTCATCCGAACGTGCGGGTCGAGTGCGGTGATTTCTTCAATGTGCACTGGGATCGTGTGCTGTCTGAACTGCCCGACCCCCTCCTTGTAATTGGCAACCCTCCTTGGGTAACTAACGCCACGATGGGTTCACTCGGAGGTGCCAACCTTCCGCAAAAAGGCAACATTGATGGCCTGCGTGGAATCGATGCTCTCACCGGCCGATCTAACTTCGACATTTCCGAGTGGATGCTACGCGAGTCCATGAGGTGGCTGGAGGGTCGAGTGGGGACGATGGCCGTTCTCTGTAAAACCGCTGTCGCTAGAAAAATCCTCTACTTCTCCTGGTCTAAGCACACTCAAATTGAGTCGGCCGCAATCTATCGAATAGATGCCATTCAAGAGTTCGGTGCTTCGGTTGATGCCTGCTTGCTCTTGGTGCGCTTGAAACCAGGTTCGAGAGCGACTGAGTGCGATGTCTACGAGACCTTGCGCTCTACAACGCCTTCGTCGCGATTTGGCATGCGCGGGGGCCGCCTTGTGGCCGATCTAGAGGCATACGACCGTCTTTCCTTCTTGTACCGCGACGGACTCATTGGATGGCGCTCGGGCGTCAAGCATGACAGTAGTCGGGTGTTTGTATTCTCACAGGAACAAGGCATCCTCATCAATGGTCTGGGGGAGCACGTTTCTATCGAAGCCAACGTTGTTTTTCCTCTCCTGAAGAGTTCCGACGTTGTTCATGGGCGTAAGCCACACAAGTTCGTCTTGATCCCTCACCGATCTATGAATGAGTCGCCCCTGGACCTTGAGCGCCGCGCTCCGCTTGCTTGGCAATACCTGGTCTCCCATTCCGACATCCTTAGCAGACGCGGAAGCTCGATCTACAAGAAAAGACCACCGTTTTCAATCTTTGGAATCGGTCCCTATTCGTTTACGGCATGGAAGGTGGCAATTTCTGGACTTTATAAGGAGCTCAAGTTTTCCAAGGTCGGCCCTTGCAATGGGCAGCCCATTGTATTGGACGACACATGCTACTTGTTCCCATGTGACTCGGAAGCGGAGTGTGATGTCCTCTACGAACTGGTTACTTCTTCACTTGCGACTGAGTTCTGGTCGTCACTCATCTTCTGGGATTCGAAGCGGCCTATAACGGCCAAACTTCTAAATGTTCTTGATCTAGCAACCCTTACAAAGACGCTCGACCGCTGGACACCAATTGCAAGGAGGTTGGCGGAACGACAAATGTCGCGTTACTCAAATCAAGCTCATCAAATGATGCTTTTTCGGGAGCCTCTCGGTTGAGTATCGCGAAAACGGGCGGTAGACAATATTAGATCGCCCATAATCTGTCGTCTATTTTCATCACACTCCACAAGAGAACGGAGAAAGCTATGTATGCCTTGATTCTTGCCGGTGGCGTAGGAACGCGATTGTGGCCGCGCAGCCGTCGCACACGACCCAAACAATTGCTCGACCTGCTCGCCTCGCGCACGATGTTGCAGGTCACCTATGATCGCTGCGCCCCGTTGTTTCCGCCGGAGAAAATCTTTGTTATCACCGGTCGCGCCTACGTCGACGAAGTCCGCCGGCAATTGCCCGAACTTCCCGCCAATCAAGTGATCGGGGAGCCGATAGGCCGGGGCACAGCGCCGGCCATTGGCCTCGGGGTTCTACAGGTGCATCGTCGCGACCCGAACGCTGTCCTCTTCTCCCTTCATGCGGATCATCACATCCTCCGCGAAGAGGGTTTTCGAGACACGTTGCGCACGGCGGCAGACGTGGCTCGCGACGGGTTCCTGGTCACACTGGGCATCCAACCAGCCTACCCGGAAACCGGGTACGGATACATCGAGAAGGGCAGCCCCCTCGGACGCTCCGGAGACCACCCGGCGTTCCGCGTGGCCCGCTTTACAGAAAAACCAAACCCAGAGACCGCCCGCCAATTTGTGGAAAGCGGGCGCTACCTTTGGAATAGCGGTATCTTTGCCTGGCAGGCTTCGACGATCATGAACGAAATGGCTCGCTGGATGCCGGCGTTGCACGAGAGCCTGCTCGATATCGAAGCAGCCTGCGAGGACGAAGCGGAAGAAGCCGTACTCGACCGGCTCTGGCACAATGTGCCGGCAGAATCGATTGATGTCGGAATCCTCGAACGGTCCGACAATGTTGTCGTCGTGCCGGCAGACGTAGGGTGGAGCGACGTGGGCAGTTGGGCCGCCTTGCTCAACATCCTGCCTAGCAACTCCGATGGCAACGTCTTGATCGGAGACCACCTGGCGATGGACACACACCAAACACTCATTTATTCCGCCGGTCGCATGGTCGCGACGTTGGGCGTAGAAGATTTGATTGTCGTAGACACAGATGACGTCGTACTGATTTGTCCAAAAGACCGGGCCCAAGACGTGAAAAAACTGGTTGATGAACTGGCCCAGAAGAAACAGGATCAATATCTCTAGACCGCAAAAGGAGCCTTTATGTCCGAAGATAAAACGATAGCGTACTGCATGAAGTGTAAAGAGAAACGTCCGATGAACGATGTGCAACCCGTCTTTACCGCCAACGGCACACCGGCCACACGAGGGGTGTGCTCGGTTTGTGGCACGGGCATGTTCCGCATGGGAAAGACGCCTGCACACGAAGGCATGACCCCCCCGCCGCCCGAAGCGCGGCCCAAGCGCAAGCAGCGCGCGGCGCGTAACGGAAAAGGGAAACGAGGCGGCGACAAGCTGGTCATCGTTGAATCTCCGGCCAAGGCGCGCACTATCGGCAAGTTTCTGGGGCGAGGGTACGCCGTCAAAGCCTCTGTCGGACACGTACGCGATCTCCTCCGATCTCGCCTGAGTGTGGACATTGAAAATGACTTCGCTCCCACCTATCGCGTTCCAAAAGAAAAACGAGAGATCGTCAAAGAACTACAAAAACTTGGCGCACAGGCCAGCGAAATCTATCTGGCCACAGACCCCGACAGGGAAGGGGAAGCCATCGCCTGGCACGTCGTGGAGGCTGCAAAGATTCCCAGCGACATTGTCCAGCGCGTCGTGTTCCATGAAATCACGCACAAAGCGGTGGAAGAGGCCTTTGCCAATCCTCGCCAGATCAACGCCCAGCTCGTGGACGCCCAACAAGCCCGTCGCATATTGGACCGCCTCGTCGGCTACCAGATCACCCCGTTGCTGTGGCGCAACGTACAGGGAGGACTTTCGGCCGGGCGGGTGCAATCTGTCGCCCTGCGCATCATCGTCGAACGAGAACGAGAGATCGAAGCCTTTGAGCCGGTCGAATACTGGTCCCTGGAGGCGCGCCTATCCAAGCGAGACCCTGCACTGCCCAAGGCCAAACGGGCATTCCTGGCCGCGTTGCACCGCCTGCGTGGCAAGAAACTCGACCTGAAGAACGAAACTGATTCCAAGGCTGTGGTGGATGCGCTGGAGGGCGCATCCTACGTCGTCACCTTGGTCAACCGCAAGGAGCGGACGCGACGGCCTGCGGCCCCCTTCACCACCAGCACCTTGCAGCAAGAAGCCTCCCGCCACTTGGGTTTCGGTGCGCGCCGTACGATGCGATTGGCCCAACAATTGTACGAAGGCATTGCCCTGGGACCTGAGGGCCGGGCCGGCCTGATTACCTACATGCGTACCGACTCGGTGAATATTTCCGCCGAGGCGAAAGCAGCGGCCCGCAAATTCATTGCCGATCAATACGGGCCGGAGTTCTTGCCCAAGAAACCACACTTTTACAAGACTCGTGCCAAACGTGCCCAAGAAGCGCACGAAGCCATTCGCCCGACCCGCGTATTTCGCACACCCGCCTCGGTCAAGGGTTTTCTGAACAAAGACCAAATGCGGCTCTACCAATTGATCTGGAATCGATTCGTCGCCAGCCAGATGGCCTCCGCGATCTACGACCAAACCGCCGTAGACGTTGTCGCCGATACCGAGGGACGCGTCTCGCCCGACGCAGATCATGTGCCGGCGTCCCTGCTCTCCAAACTGGCCAAAAAACCGGACTACCTGTTTCGCGCCACCGGTTCGATCATCAAGTTTCCGGGGTTCCTGACCCTGTACGAAGAGACCCAGGCAAAAAAACCTTCGGCCAAAGAGGACAAAACTTCGGCCAAGAACAAGATTTTGCCTCCGCTCACGGCCGGCGAAGTCACCGACCTCATTGAGCTGCTCCCTGAACAGCATTTTACGCAACCCCCGCCCCGCTATTCCGAGGCATCGCTGGTAAAGACGCTGGAGGAATATGGCATTGGGCGACCCAGTACCTACGCCCCGATTGTGGCCACGATCCAAGCACGGGGATATGTAGAGCAAGAACAGCGACGACTGCACCCTACCGAACTGGGCTTCATTGTCAACGACCTGTTGGTGAAGCACTTCCCCAACATCGTTGATTACGGATTTACGGCTCAAATGGAAGAGAACCTGGACCGCATCGCCGAAGGCGAAATCGCCTGGGTGCCGGTCATCCACGAATTCTATGGCCCTTTTTCCAAACAGCTGGCCCTGGCGGAGCAACAAATCGAGAAGGTAAAAGTTGAGGACCAGCCAACCGGTGAGATGTGCGAAAAATGCGGTCACCCGCTGGTCATCAAACGCGGACGGTTCGGCAAATTCATCGCCTGCAGCAACTACCCGACCTGCCGTAACACAAAACCCCTCCTCGAACCTATCGGTGTTTCGTGCCCGAAGTGTAGTAACGATCTGGTTGTTCGGCGCACGCGCAAAGGACGGATTTTCTATGGCTGCTCGACCTATCCGACGTGCGATTTCAGTTCCTGGAAGCGTCCCCTGCCGCAACCCTGCCCCAAATGCGGCGGAATGCTCGTCGAAAAGAACAAGCGACTGGCACACTGTACTCAATGTGAGGAAGATTTCGAAAAACGTGGCATGGTTCATTCTGCATCGAAAACTGCGTGACAAATTGTAACGGTTTACGCAGGCAAAATCCGTGAAGCGTGACCCGTAAAACGTGAAAAGAGCCTTCTTTACGCATTACGTTTCACGTTTTACGCAGATTCTTCCTGGCGATCGGATACATGCTTACCGGCAAGCTCAAGGCACTGGCCGATGTTTATGAGTACCT
>CAZFFM010000055.1:0-15272 GCA_964517425.1 uncultured Ardenticatenales bacterium
GGCCCTCGTGAGCGGCGGAGTGGTGGGCTTGCTGCCCCGTAAGTTTGCCGGAAAATGGCAGACAACCGTTTTGCTTTGGCTGGCCATTGCCGGGGTGCTGGGGTATGCCGGATTTGCCCGGCTGCCGTACGACAGCGAGCCAATGCGGAACAGCGAGGTGACGGTGCAACGCATGTGGGACGAGGACTACCAACATCAGCAAATTGGAGCCACGTGGACGGCTGAGTACCTGCCGCGCTGGGTGCGCCAGGAGCGGTGGGCGATTCCCCGCCCCGCCGGCGATACGCCGGTCGCCGGTGGGGAAAGCGCTCTTACGGACGTGCGGCTGGAGCGCGTTCTCCCCCAGGGCGTAGAACTGACCGTGACCGCTTCAACGCCCCAGCCTGTTTCCATCCACCAATTCTATTTCCCCGGCTGGACGGCAACAGTGGATGGCGAGCCGGTGGACGTCCGGCAGGGCGGGGTGCTGGGCCTGGTGACGGCGACCGTGCCGGCGGGCACACACCGCGTGTTGCTGCGCTTCGGGACGACGTTCCCCCGCCGGTTGGGAACGACGCTCTCGCTTATCGCGGTTGCCGTTGTCGTGGGCCTGGGGGCGTGGCAGCGGGAGCGGTGGACGGTTCGCGTTGCCATCGCCGGCCTCGTCCTGATCGGCCTGGCGGGCGCAGGGCACTTGCGGCCGTGGCGCTCTGCGCCACGTGCTTCTCCGGTCGCCGGAACAACGTTGGGGGCCGGGCTGGTGCAACTCTTGGGGTATCGCGTGGATCGCGCGGGCTACCGTCCCGCCGAAACCCTGGACGTGACCCTCTATTGGCTGGGACTTTCCACCTTGAAGGACGATTACAAAGTGTTCGTGCATCTTACCGGCGAAGACTCTCCGGTTCCCCGAAGCCAACATGACGGTGATCCGGGCGGCGGGTATACGCCAACCACCCGTTGGCTGCCGGGGGAGCTGGTGCCGGATACGCACACCCTAACGCTTCCCCCCGACCTGCCTCCTGGGAAGTATTCGTTGTGGGCGGGGATGTACGATTACAAAAGCGGAAAGAGGCTGCCGGCTGTAGGGAAATCCTCGGTGGAGAATCGCTTGCTCCTGGGAACGATCGTCGTCTCGCCCGACCTGCCGAGGTAGACGTGGGTGTGCGTCATATTTTTGCGCGGAAACTCTCTCAAATGAACCACGAAGACACGAAGGCACAAAGAACAACCAGGTTGAATGTTTCGACCTGGACACTGGCGGTTTTTGTTTTTGCCACAGATGGTCACGGATTTTCACGGAAACATCAGCAAGCATGGATGAAAATCTGTGGAAATCCGTGCAATCTGTGGCTGAAAATGCTGTGTTGTGCGAGATGAGATAGGCCCGACGAGTAGGCTTTCTCGCTTGCCCCACTTCGTATACTTCGTGTCTTTGTGTCTTGGTGGTAAGGACAGGGCGTGAATGATTGCAGACGCAAAACTTTGACGGCCACCCGGTAGACTCTTCGTGTTGCTAAAAAACTTACACTGTGCTATAATCTGAGCGGTCAAGCAGGGGGATATTTGCGATTGGAGCTTGTCCAAAAAGCGTGACAGGGGGAGCAGATTGGTCCGTTTTCTCCGTTATGGCCTGGTTGATTTTCCGCAAGCAGCTGTGTCCTTCGTCCGTCAAGTTCGTGACATATTCAGGGGGTAGAGAGTACGTATGGTAGGTTTCCCTCACACCACGAAAAGGAGATTGCCTATGACAACAGCCATGGAACAACACCCTCAAGAACCACTGCCTCACGGCGAGGCCGACGTGTCACAAGATGATTCATTATCGCTTAATTCTTCGTCCAATTTTGGAAACGGCGGTGTCCGGCCTCAGTATGAAGAACAGTCTACAACGTTGCAATCTTTAGAAGATGACACGGAAGTCATGCTGGAGGTGAAAGACCTAGCTGCTGAAGACGGCGTACGATTTTATTTTCGAGAAATTGGTACAATTCCTTTGCTTACTGCTGAAGAGGAATCAAGGTTAGCGTTGCAAATCGAAGAGGGTCATCGGTCTCAATTGGAATTGAAGAATGCGGATGCAACCGGTGACCGAAAGGCTCTGGAATACCTTGTCGAGCGTGGCCGGCTGGCACGCCAACACCTGATCGTGGCGAACTTTCGCCTGGTGATTAGCATTGCGCGGCGCTACTTGGGTCGTGGCGTCTCGTTTCTGGATCTTATCCAGGAAGGCAACATCGGGTTAATCCGAGCCGTCGAACGATTTGACGGCCGGCGCGGGTACAAGTTTTCAACGTACGCCACGTGGTGGATTCGCCAGGCCATCAGCCGAGCCATCGCCGATTATGCCCGTACGATCCGACTCCCTGTCCACATGTATGAATATATTAGCCAGATCACCCATGCCTCACATAATCTCTGTCAGAGGTTAGGGCACGAACCGAGTGCAGCCGAGATTGCAGAATATCTGGAAATCTCTGAGCGCGATGTCCAGCGCGCCTTGCGAATTGCTCAACACCCGCTTTCCCTGGATGTGACCGTAGGTGACGATCAACGTTCCAGCTTGGGCGAGTTCCTGGAGGACAACCATACTCCTCTGCCCCATGACGCTACCGACCATGCGATGTTGCGGGATCAAATGGAGAGTCTGCTGGCAGCGCTCAGTCCCAGAGAGGGTCGTGTACTCCAGCTTCGCTACGGTCTCCGTGATGGACATACGTACACACTTGAAGAAGTGGGCAGCCGCTTTGGGGTCACGCGAGAGCGCGTGCGCCAAATCGAATCCAAGGCCCTGCGAAAACTGCGTCACCCCAGACGGAGCCGTAAACTGCGCGACTACCTCGGTTGATTGTCTGGTCGCAGGAGGGCAGACACCGTCGAAAAAAGCAGTTCGGTACACGGTATGAAATTGAGGCAGGTATCTCGAAAGGGGTGCCTGCCTTTTTCTTGTCACGCCCACCAGATTGCAGTATAATTGGTGAGGAAAGCGCCGATCTGGCGCGTGTTGTGCGTGCGGCATAAGGGTACTTGCCTATGGATGTTCCAATTAGCGAAATGGCCGTATCGCCGTGGCTTGAAGCGCTGGCCGCCGGCGTTCCCTCTCCTGCGGGTGGCAGTGCTGCTGCGCTGGCCGGCGCAATGGCGGCGGCCCTGGCCGAGATGGTCTGTCGCGTCACCCTGGCCCGCCGGCGGGCCTCATCACCGGCCGATGTCGCCCCCGAAAGTGATGGAGAACTGTCTGGCGCGCTCCAGGACGCTACGCGGATGCGGCACGAGCTGCTGCAATTGGCCACGGACGATGCCAGAGCCTATGAAGGTGTAGTGGCTGCCTACCGCTTGCCGCACTACACGCCGGCGGAAGGAGGAACGCGCGCGCAAGCCATCCAAGAGGCATTGCAGCGAGCAACCCAAACGCCACTGGACATGGCCAGGCTGGCCGGCACGCTCGGTACAATCTTTGGATTCCTGGCAGAACAGGGTGTTCCGACCGTCGCGGCAGATATCACAGTGGGCACGTTGTTGGCCGATGCCGTACTGCGGGGCGCAGCACGGATCGTGGAGGTCAATCTTCGTACAATCGAAGATGAGACGTTCTGTTCCACAATACAGGAGCAACTGCACGACCTCCTGTCTATTCAAGAGGAGCGCGAGAGAAGCAACTTCATCTTCATTGGGTCGTCGCCGGACGCTGATCCATGATCGGCTTGCACTTTGGCGACCCGCTCTTTGCGGCGAGCTACGTGGCCTTTGCCTGCGTGACTTCGTTGGGCGTGTTGCAATGGGCAACCTTGCGTGCCGGACGTGATCGGCCGGGTCCGTTTTCCTTCCACGCCCATCCGGTGGCCGGAACTTTCGCCGGGCTGCTTTTTGTCGTGGCGGGGTATGGGGGGTTCTTTGGACTGAAGTGGGATTATGTAATGGTCCCGGGTTTGGCCGGCTGGGAATTGATGATCACATTTGGTGCCGGCGCTTTGATTGCCTTGGGAATTGCCTTGCTCTCGTCGGCGATATTCGGCGGGTGAGTGCGTGGCCTGGGTCTGTCGGACGACCGGCGTACCGGAGTGAACCGTGGACTACACATTGTTTAGAATGATCAATGGTTGGGCCGGCCGTTGGCCCGCGCCCGATCTGCTGGTCCGCATGTTCGTCAACGACTATTTCGTGCCCTCGACGATGTCGCTGGGGCTGCTCTTTCTGTGGTTTGGTGGGCAGACGATGGAAGAAAGAGATCGCTGGCAAAGGGCCGTAATCGAAAGCGTTGTTTCCCTGTTTCTGGCCAACGCGTTGGTCAAGGTCTTCAACGCGATTATCTTTCGGCCCCGGCCTTATCTTGGCCACAACGCGCGTATGTTGTTCTACCACCCCTCCGATTCGTCATGGCCGAGCAACCCTGCCGCGGTGACCTTTGCGATTGCCGCGACGATCTGGTTCTACGACCGGCGGGCCGGTGCGGTCATGCTGGTGCTGGCCAGCTTGATGGCCCTGGCGCGGGTGATGGCCGGCGTGCATTACCCGGGCGATGTGCTCAGTGGCGCTTTGCTGGGGATGGGAGTGGCCTACGGCCTTTACCGGCAGGGAAATCGTCTGCGGCCCTATATCGAGCGGCTCATTAACCTGGGGCGTCAGTTGCATCTGGCATGAAGGCATGCAACCTGAGGGAGCGCTTTGCCATTTTGCGTTGCATTCAAACGATCAGCATGATGACCAATACAAAGGAGTAGCCTCATGACCTTTCAAACACCTTTTGGCGGCGGCCCCGGGCCTCGTGCCCGAGCACTTATTGCACGCGATGCGGATGTGATATCGCCGTCGTACACGCGTAGTTACCCGTTCGTCATGGATCACGGAGAGGGATACCTGGTTTGGGACGTGGATGGCAACCGGTACCTGGACTTCGCTGCCGGTATTGCGGTGTGTGCAACAGGCCATAGCCATCCAGCCGTCGTCTCTGCCATCAAGGAGCAGGCGGATAAGTTCTTGCACATGTCGGGTACGGACTTCTACTACCCGCAGCAGGTTGCCTTGGCCGAGCGACTGGCCGAGATCACACCGGGGGCCGGCCCAAAACGTGCCTTCTTTACCAACTCGGGGACAGAGAGCGTCGAAGCAGCGATGAAGCTGGCCCGGTACGCTACCGGGCGACCGCGCATTGTGGCCTTCACGGGGGCATTTCATGGCCGCACCCTGGGTTCGCTCTCGCTGACGGCCAGCAAGGTGGTGCATCGTCGCGGCTTTGGCCCCCTGGTGCCCGACGTGCATCACGTGCCATACGGGTATTGTTACCGATGCCCGTACAATCTTGTCTACCCAGACTGCGACATCGCGTGTGTGGCCGAGATTGAGCGGTCTTTGTTTACGCGCGAAGTGCCCCCGGACGAGGTTGCCGCTGTGTTTGTAGAACCGATCCAGGGCGAAGGAGGCTACGTCGTCCCGCCGGACGGGTGGCTCCAGCAATTGCGCGAGCTGTGTGACCGCCATGGCATCTTGCTCGTTGCCGACGAAGTGCAATCGGGCATGGGGCGCACGGGCAAATGGTTTGCGGTAGACCATTGGGGCGTTGTCCCAGACATTGTTTGCATCGCCAAGGGCATCGCCTCCGGGCTGCCATTGGGGGCTATCGTTGCCCCGCAACAACTGATGGACTGGCCGCCTGGCGCGCACGCCAGCACCTTTGGCGGCAATCCGGTCGCCTGCCAGGCCGCTCTGGTGACCATAGACCTGTTAGACAAGGGCCTGATGGATAACGCCGCCGAGCTGGGTGAGGTAATGATGCAGCAGCTTCAGGGGATGGCCCGCCGCTACCCCATCATTGGCGATGTGCGGGGGCGCGGCCTGATGGTGGGCGTAGAACTGATTGAAGATGCGCAGACCAAGAATCCTGCGCACGACCTGCGGGATCGGATCGTGGAGGCTTGCTACAAACGGGGGCTTCTCGTTCTGGGCGCCGGCTTCAACGTGCTGCGCTTCACGCCGCCGTTGGTTGTGGACCGCGCCGGCGTTGATAAAGCATTGCGGATATTCGAGGAGGCTTTGCGGTCTGTCGCCGGGGCGTGAGCTTCCCTTGGAAGTGACTTTCTGTTTCTTTTCCTTGGCCGTCGAAACAGGATTGCCGCGAATTTATGCACCGGACAGGCGAATTTGCAGGAAACACCGCAAGTTTAAGGTAAACGTTTACGCAGCATTTACGTAAACGCTTGACAAACGTCGTGTAATCTGCTATTATGCTGAGAGCAAAAACCGATGCAAAGATTCCAGATTTTCTCCATGAATCATTTTGCCAGAGGTTGCGGCGAAGGTGCGACAGACGAACACAGAAGATCAAAGACTCTGCCTCACAAGTTTCAGGTGTAGATCCAACTGAGATCCTCTTTACTTTGCAGCCATCCATGTAACTGCCGTCGCCGGCGCGGATCGTACGGCGAATAGGCCCGAGTTCCCAACCGAGACCAGAATTTTCTCTCAAGATAATCTTCTCAAGAGGGAGAGTCTAACTTGTCTCTAACCTAATAACAACTACTTTATAACCTGGGCATGATATAATGAGAGTGAGGGCAATAATGGTGCATTAGATGGAAAAGGGATAGGCTCCATGTTCTACAAAAGCTCAGTAGCAGTCGGCAGCAAGGTGCTATTGCCATGATTAGCATAGCGGCTGCGGAAACGATTTTGTTGGTAGAGACCACCCCCGAACTTTGTATGGCGTTGGAACGGGGACTTCGGGAACGAGCCTATCGGGTACACGCGGTCACGCACCCGGCTCAGGGCCTGCGCATGGTCTACAAGTTGCGTCCTGATTTGATCATCATAGGCGACCAATCATCTCCGAGGGTGCTGGCAGCGTGCCAGGATGTGCGGCGTTTTGTTGCAGACGTGCCGGTGCTTCTCTTGACCCCGCCCGAGGAAGCGGTTCGATTGCGAGGGCTGACCTTGGGGGCAGACGAGTGCCTCTACAGGACCATGGACATATCCGATATTGCACAACGCGTGGACAGGATGCTGGCCAGCGGGACGGTGACCAACCCCCTGCATGGTGAGAGGTTGGTCATTGATCAGCGCCTGACGATAGATTTGGCAAGGCGACAGGTTGTGCTGAATCGGAATGAGCAGATTCTATCACCGACGGAGGCCCGTCTGCTCTCGGCCCTGCTCAAGAGGCGCGGCTATGCCGTCCCGCACAATGTGCTGATTAGCGATGTTTGGGGGAAGAAACGAGCGAAGGCACACATGCACAGTCTGAAACTGTACATTTGGTACCTGCGACAGAAGATTGAGGTGACGCCTGCGATCCCATATTACATCTTGACGGTTCGCCGCCGGGGCTACCTGTTTCGCAGCGCAGAAAGGTGACAGAGTACGGCACACGATAGAGCGGAGCGAACGAAATCACGTAGCAAGGATAAGCTAACCACCAGCATTGTTCCCAACCCCGTACGGGGGCGGGCGCTGGTTGTTGAAGACGACGATGATGTGCGCGAACTGCTCGTCATCTTGCTCTGCCTGGCGAGGTTCCAGGTGGATGCGGCTGCAGATGGCTACGTTGGCATAGAAGCTGCTCGCAGCACAGATTATGACTATATTTTTTGTGACATCCGTATGCCGGCCCTGTCCGGCGATCATGTGGTGGAAACAATTCTTGCCGAAAAACCGGAAGCGACCATCTACGTAGTCACGGCGGAGCCGGATGGGGTGGGGGTCAAACGAGCTTTGGCTGCGGGCGCAAAAGCATGCTTACCCAAACCTTTTAGCGTGGACAGTTTTTGGGAGCTCTTGGGCGTATCACCTGATTCGATTCCCTGAGAGTACTGCCTGAGCTTTTGCCAAGGGTAGCCGTCAAAAGATTTCGCGTGAATCGACGAGAATACAGTATGGTCCAAACCGATAGCACCGACTCTGTGCCAGGGCAGATGCGTACGCCAGGGGGCTTGCTTGAAAACGTATGGCTGTACGTAAGCCGGCAAGCGAGTAATCCTTGGCGATACTTGTGGGAACAAACGATCATGGCCGCCGCCGGATGGATTCCCACCGTCGCCGGCATTGCCGCGCGAAACTTGCTCTACCGCGCGATCATGCGTCTGGAAGGCTCTGTTGCCGTGGAGCAGGGTGTACGCCTGCGGTTTGCAGACCACATCCACCTGGGGCAAGGCGTGTATCTGGACGAAGGGGTCTATTTGCACGCCTGTCCCCAGGGCATTACCATCGGTGCGGGCACGTTCGTCATGCACCACGCTGTTTTGCACGTGTACAATTTTCGGGGTATTCCCAATGCCGGCATTTCCATCGGCAGGGATAGCCTGATTGGCGAAATGAGCGTGATCCGGGGACAGGGCGGCGTTACTATCGGCGACCGGGTTTACCTGTCACCGTTGGTGCAAATACTGGCCGTGAACCACGTCTTCGCCGATACGGAGCGACCGTTTGTGGAACAGGGCATCACCGCTGAAGGGATTGTCGTGGAAGATGACGTCTGGATTGGGGGTGGGGCCATCTTGATGGACGGCGTACATGTGGGACGCGGTGCCGTGATTGCAGGAGGAGCCGTAGTGACCCAGGACGTCCAGCCCCATACGGTAGTGGCCGGTGTGCCGGCGCGCCTGGTGCGCGATTTGCGGGCGAATCCGGTTGAGGTCCCGGCAGACAAGAAGGTGTGGCTGTGAGTATGCTTTCAGTTGTAATACCAGCATACAACGAGGAGTCGAGCATTGCCCAGGTTATGGATCGAGTTGTTGCTGTACGGCCGGCGCTGGCAGAGGCGGGTCTCTCCATGGAGCTTATCGTCGTTGACGATGGGTCTGGCGACGACACAGCACGAATTGTCTCCGAAAACCCGGCGGCCCAACTGGTGCGCCATGCGGTGAATCGGGGCTATGGAGCTGCGCTCAAGACAGGCTTTGCCCGGGCCGGCGGTGAATGGCTGGCATTCCTGGACGCCGATGGCACCTATCCGCCGGAAGCCTTGCCCGACCTGTACATGGTGGCTGTTTCCCACGACGCCGACCTGGTCGTCGGCTCGCGTATGGGCAATGGTTCCGGCGGCATGCCCGCCACCCGGAGGTTGGGCAATGCCCTTTTCGCACGGTTGGTCAGCCTGATCGCCAATACGACTATCAGCGATTGCGCCAGCGGTATGCGCATCATTCGTCGAGCCGTGTTGCCGCAACTCTACCCGTTGCCCGATGGCCTAAACTTCACGCCGGTGATGAGCACGCGGGCACTTCACGAGGGCATCCGCATCCTGGAAGTGCCCATTGACTATGACGAACGAACCGGAGATTCTAAACTCAGCGTGATCCACGACGGAACACGCTTTCTCCAATCAATCATTTGGACGGCATTGCTTTACAATCCGGTGCGTATCCTGGGGTTGATTGGGCTGGCAGGGATCGCCATCGCTTTTGCTGTACTCGCCGGTGTGACGCTTTTGCGGCTGCAGGGCGTAACCACGCTGGGGATCGGTTGGGCTTTCGCTCTCTTCGCTGCCCAGGTACTCGGCGTTGCCGGCGTAGCCATGTTTGCGTTGGGGGCCATGTTCAACTACCTGGTATCATTGTTTCACCACAAATCGATTCGCCAGGGGGTGTTTGGCAGGGCCATTTTCTCGCCGGGCCTGGATCACCACTTTGGCTGGATGGGCCTGCTCTCTGCGGTCGCCGGAATCGCGGTGGGCATTGCCAGCGTATTGCTCGGTATGACCGGGGGGTGGCCCATCTCACGCCTCTGGCTCTATCTCTTGGGAAGCGCCATGTTGATTCTGATCGGTGTGCAACTGACCATCTCATGGATCGTCATGCGTGCCTTGGAAGAGTTGAGCAAACGCGAGTCGCAGGTCGCGACCGATTTGAATCAAGATGACGTATCCTACCAGCCCGTGGCATCGTCTTGATAGGGACGCTAGGAAAGAACTATGGCTACGTATCCTGTTGAACAAGATGTTGTGCTACAACATTTTCTTAGAGAAGTTACCCATGCTACCGGTACGAACCTGAAGGCCGTTATCTTGTATGGCCCGCGAGTCCTGGCGAAAAATGGCGACAGCGAAGAATATAACATCTTGACCATTCTTGATAACGAGTCTCCGACAATCTGTGACGAGATCACGGAAGTCGCGACCCACATGCAGATGAACCATCAAGTGCCGTTTTCCGTCGTCATCCTGACCGAAGATGAGCAGCAAAAGAAGATTCGCAATCCGCAGTGGAGACATATCCGCGAGCAGGGCGTGGTCGTTTGGCCACGACGGACGTCACAAGAATCATAGAACCTGGGTTGCTACTCAGGCCGGCTTCGGCAAGCAATGAATTGCCCGCCTATAATTGCTAAACCTGTTGAAACAGGTTGCTGCCGTGCTGGAATAGTGCGTTTTAACGCACTTTGCAGTCTCAGACGGCGAATTCATTCGTCGCCTTGGTGGCAAGCTGAGCAGTAACGAACCTTGAAACGCATTGGGGCAAGAGTCGCACGTACTCGCTCTCAGCCCCCGTCTCGGGGGCGTCTCAGGCGGGATTCGCCCCGCCAATCCGTCCTCGGGGACGAGGACTTGGAGCTTCTGGAAGCCAACGTGTCACATTTGCCTCAATGCCTTGAAACAATAGGGCGCTGGAAAGAACATAGATTTTGGAGAGAAAAATTTTGAATTTGGGAACACGGCGTGTGCCAAAATTGCGCTTGCCCACGTTTCCCGATGTTGGAACGGGTGCTGACAACATACGGCGAGAGCGCCGGGATACCGACCTGGACATTTTACTGGTGAATCCGCCCTCCCCCGATGGAGGGATCTGGATTCGCAGCCAACACCGCGTGGGGCGAAAGTCCCGCGAGAACATGATCTGGCCGCAGGTGTCCCTGGCGCAGATGGCGGCTCTTCTGGTGCCGGAGTACAACGTCGAAATCATAGACGCCATCGCCACCCGCATGACCTGGAAAGCGTTCGAAGCGCTCCTGCGAGAGAAACGTCCGCGCTACTATCTCACGCAGGTCACGGCTTCCACGCTGACCAATGACATGTACGGAGTCTTCCTGGCCAAAGAAGGTGGCGCTTCCACCATTGCCTTTGGCACGCACGTCACGCCGATGACACAGGAGACGATGAACCGCTATCCGGCTTTGGATTTCGTGTTGCGCGGGGAGCCGGAAATCACGCTGCGTGAGCTGCTCGATACGCTGGAGAGGCGCACCCCCACGAACCCGCAAGTCAGGAAGCTGCTCAACGATACGGGCATGGGGCAACCGCGCAGCGACAACGGCGAGACTGCCGGGCACGATTTGCCGGACATCAAGGGACTGGCCTGGAGACGCGACGGCGAGGTCGTCATCAACATGGATCGCCCCTTCATTCCAAACCTGGACGATCTGCCGATCCCCTTGCACGACCGGCTCCCCTTCGAGACGTATCGCATCCCGTTGATCAAGGGGCCGTACACATTCATCGTGACCAGCCGAGGCTGTACGGCGGGCTGCAAGTTCTGCATCAAGCATGTGAGTTACCAATACACCGTACGGCTTCGCTCACCGGAGAACATTGTCGAAGAGATGTGGTGCTTGCACGACCTGGGAATCCATAACGTACACATGTATGCCGACTTGTTCACCGTCAACCGGGAGCAAGTGGTGGGCCTTTGCAACTTGATTCTCAAAGAAGGCTTGCAGGTGCGCTGGACGTGCAACAGCCGGGTTGATTATGTGGACGAAGAAATGCTCCAGCTCATGAGCAAAGCGGGCTGCTGGTTCATGTCGTGGGGCATCGAGTCGGCCAATGAGGCGATCCTGAAATCTATCCACAAGGGCTATCGCCAGGAACAGGTAGGCCAGGCGCTTACATGGGCCAAGCAAGCCGGCATCCGCAACTGGGGGTATTTCATCATCGGGCTGCCCGGTGAGACAGAAGAGACCATCCGGCAAACGATCGCGTTTTCCAAGAAGCTGCCGCTGGACTTGGCGTTGTTCCACGTGGCCGCACCGTATCCCGGAACACCGTTCTACTTCGAGGTGGTGAAGAATGGTTGGTTCCGGCCGGACACGCGTTGGGAAGAGGTAGATATGGACCGGTCCACCGTTCTCGATTACCCGGAACTTTCTGGCGAGCGGCTGGAGTATTGGCAGCAGCGCGCATTTCGGGAGTGGGCGTTTCGCCCCGGCCCGGTTTGGACGTATGCAAAGATGTTGGCCTCAGACCCCTCGACGTTGCGCTCCGCACTGGAAGTGGGGCTGCAACACCTTGGCTGGACGCGAGGAGAAAGCTAACCGTGTTGGCATGGTATGCACTCTACACCAAACCACATAAAGAGGAACAGCTTCGCTACTTTCTGGAAGAGCAGGGGCGGGAAGTGTACCTGCCGATGATTCCTGTAGCGCGGCCACGGGCCGGCCGCCGGAAGAAGAAACCCTTTTTCCCGTGCTACCTATTTGTGCGGGGCGAGCGCAGCAACGGCGATGTGACCAGCCTGCGGTGGACCCCGGGGCTGCGCCGCATCGTCGCTTACGGGGAAATACCGATTGCCGTCCCTGACGAAATGATCGAGCTTATTCGCGTGCGCCTCGCGGAACAAGAAGCTGTATTGAGGAAACCGCCTGGTTTGCGGTTCAAAGCGGGCCAGCGCGTGAGAATCACCGAGGGGCCGTTGTCCTCGATGGAGGCAATCTTCGAACGGGGTGTCTCCTCCGGGGAACGGGTCCGCGTGTTTGTCGAGGTGCTGGGCCGCATGACCGCTTGTGAATTGGACGGTTCGTGGATTGAGGCGTAGCAGTGGGGCGTAGAGCGTAGAGCGTGAAAACGTGAGGCGCGAAGACGCAACCCGAAACCCAAAACCTGAAACTCGAAACCCGAAACTCCCCTCTGGCGAGCAGGACCTTGCCGGAAGGGCGGAGCCTGCCTGGAGGTCTTTGGCATCGCGCAAAATGATACGCTGACCGGCGACATTGGGTTCATGATGGACGCCGTGCTGGTCGCAGAACCGGTACTGGTTCTGGTGGCCCTGATGTTCTTTATCGTACGTCCCGCTTTTGCGCCGCAGGCGTTGCTCCTTGCCCTGACTCCCTGGGCGGTACGTCTCTTCAAACATGGCCGTCTGACACGCTACACGCTGTTCGCTTTGCCGCTCGCGCTGTTTCTGGGAAGTACCCTGATCGGTGTGTGGGCTGCGTATGACACGCAAGCGGCCTGGCAGAAATTCTGGCTCATCGCCGGTGGCGTTCTGCTCTATTTTAGCATACTCAACGGCCGCCCGTCCGCGAAGCGCCGGGGAGGCGCGCGCAGTAGTAGCTGGGCCTTGCTCTTCAGCCTCCTTGGTGCGGGATTAAGTCTCTACTTCGTTACGCAGCACGACTATACGACAGGAGCAGCCAAGTTCGCGGCGATTTCAACGCTGGGCACTTGGATTCATGGGGGCGTGCCCCAATTCGGTGGCGAAATTTTCCACCCCAATGTCATCGGGGGCACCCTCGCCGTCATTTTGCCGTTGAGCGTGGCCAATGTGTGGTACTGGCTTCATCCGGCAAGGGGTGGGTACGTGTTCAAACCGAACTACCCGCTGTTTTTGCTCTCGGTGGCCGCCGGTCTGGTCGTCGCGTTTGGTCTGCTGATGAGCCAATCGCGGGGGGCCTGGTTGGCGTTGGCGGCGGCCGGCGGTGTCTGGGGAATGGGCCACGTTCGCGAGCGCTGGGTTCGCCTGGGCGATGTGTTGGCCGTGGGTGTCATCATTGCCGCAGGCTTGCTCCTCTTCATCCGCCCGGCGAGTTCGGTAGTCGCCGTGGATCAATGGATCGGCGCCATCCCGGCCGGGGATACGGCCATTGACCGCCTGACGCTCTACCGTGGCGGACGTTACCTCGTCGAAGAGACGGTCTTTACCGGCGGGGGGCTGGCCAGCTTCCCCATGCGCTACTCCACCTACATCCTGGACATTCCCGTCCTAAAGCTAACCCATGCCCACAACCTGTATTTGGATGTTTGGCTGGAACAGGGACTGGTCGGGATACTCAGCCTGGTCGGGATGATCGCGACCATCGTCTGGTTCTTTTGGAAGCGGCCTCTGCACAATAGCATATTTCTGTCTGCGGCGAGCGTCTCATTGGGTACGCTGTTGCTGCACGGGTTGGTGGACGACGTACTCTATTCGAGCCGGGCTTTGCCGCTCCTCTTCGTACCCTTTGCGCTGATTTTGCGTCATGCGTTGGTTCAATCCTTTCGGAATCCGGAGCCAGAAAAGGCGTCAGAGTCTGCGGCGGAACCCGCACCTTCCAAGCGGCAACGTTCGCGTGTTTATGGTGCAGCGTTCGCGGCGGGGTTGGCGGTGCTGATCCTGGGGGGTGTGCTTTTTCGCACACCGGTCGTTGCCGCGTATCATGCGGACCTGGGCGTGGTGGCGCAGGCACGCGCCGAATTGAGCCGGTGGCCCGACGTGACCGCCCAGGATGTGCGCCGGGAGGGTGATCTATCGGCGGCAGTTGCCGAGTATGCCACAGCACTGGAAAACGACGCGGGCAACAGAGTCGCCAATCACCGCTTGGGGGCCATTGCCCTGGCACGCGGGGATTATGCGCAGGCGGCCCGCCTGCTGGAGCGCGCCTATCGCGCCGGCTTGGGCGACCAGATTGTGTGGGGCGAGTTGGCCATCGCTTATGTGGCCACCGGTCAGACACAGCAGGCCCTCCCGCTGTTGCGCGCAATGCCCGATGCGGTCAGTCTCCTGGCCGAGCAACGAGCAGACTGGGAGAAGAACGACCAGGCCGAATTGGTCAATCGCCTGGATACCGTGTCGTTGGCCCTGCTCGACCGGCGCGAGGTGGAATTCACCAGCCAGTTTGATGGCACAACGCAGACGTTTCTTTTGGTGCCGCCACAGCGAAGTGGGAAACAGTCCCCGCCCTTGGTGGTCTACCTGCACAGTCTGGGCAATGACCCTTCCGAGTACCTGCGGCTGCGCACAGGAACAGCCCACGCGGAGAATCTGGCGGTCTACTTGAGCCAGCGGGGGGTGGTAGCCGTAGCGCCGGCGTATCGCGGCGATTCGTGGGGCAACGATGCGGCGCTGGCGGACATCACCCAGATCGTCCGCCAGGTACAAGACTCGTATGGGCGGGGGCCGGTCATCGTTTCGGGCTTTTCGATGGGTGCTACGGCCGCGTTGGCCTATGCGTTGCTGGCGCCGGATGACATTCCGTTGCGAGGCGTCGTCACGGCGTTAGGGGCCGGCGACCTGGAACTCTTGTGGGATGAAGGCGGTCTGCGAGGGAGCATCACGAAGGGCCTGGGCGTGACGCCGCTGGAGCAGTGCGCGAGCGCCGATGCGGACGGCTCGGCC
>CAZFFM010000056.1:0-15025 GCA_964517425.1 uncultured Ardenticatenales bacterium
GCGAGAAAGCCTACTCGTCAGGCCTATCCAATGTTCCAACGTCGAAACATTCAACTTGGTTGTTCTTTGTGCCTTCGTGTCTTCGTGGTTCATTTGAGAGAATTGCCGCACAAAAAAATGACGGACACCCTCACCTGCGCGGTCTCCCAACCAGGCCTCGCGCAGGCTATGGGCGCTCACAGCCAACGACTGCCATACGTTTTCATGGCCTCGATGAGTGGCAAGAGGGCATGGCCCTTGTCGGTCAGCGAATACTCCACGCGTGGCGGCACCTCCGCATAAATGCGGCGGGTGACCAGCCCTTCTTCCGTCAACTTGCCAAGTCGCTGCGAAAGGGTCCGCGGACTGATGCCGGTCAGCGACTTTTGCAATTCACCAAACCGCCTGTGTCCTTCCACCAAATCACGAATGATCAGCAGCGTCCACTTGCTTCCAATCAGGAGCGCTGTGCGTTCGACAGGACAACTCTCATTGTGTGGATGTGCCAGGCAGGCTCCTTTTTCTTGGCTCATGCGCCAAGTATAACATAGCTTAGCAGGAAAGTAAAGTGAGGAGATACTCACTTTACTTTTTGAAGTGTGGGCCGTACCTCTTTGACAAAACTGTACCTGCATGGTATACTTTCACTATCTTTGCACAGCAATATGTCACGGGAAAACTACCCGCAAGGAGGAACTAGATAAATGACAGAGGGACGAAGATTGCTGGCGATATTTGCGCACCCCGATGATGAATCATTTGGAACGGGGGGGACGCTGGCGCATTATGCCGCGCAAGGTGTGCATACCGGGCTGGTCTGTGCTACGCGCGGGGAAGTTGGCGAGATATCTGATCCGGCGTTAGCGACGCGCGAAACGTTGGCCCAGGTGCGCGAGGACGAATTGCGCTGTGCGGCCCAAACGTTGGGCGTGGAGGAACTCTTCGTGCTGGACTACCGCGATTCGGGCATGGCCGGCACGTCGGAGAACGAGGATCCGCGCTCCCTGGTTCGCGCGGACAGCGAGCAAGTCGTGGGACGGCTGGTTGGAATCATCCGCGAGTTTCGCCCGCAGGTTGTGATTACCTTTGAGCCGAACGGCGGCTACGGGCACCCCGACCACATTGCCATTCACCGGCATACGGTGGCTGCATTTCACGCGGCAGGCGACCCCTCCCAGTACTCCGACCAGGGGACGCCATGGCAGGCAGAGCGTTTGTTGTATACTGCGATTCCTCGTTCGTTCTTCGTGAAAATGCGCGACCGGCTGGTCGAGGCGGGCGTGGATGTCAGCGAGTTCGACCGCTTCGACGGTGACGTGATCGGCTGGCCCGACGAGGACATCACCGCGATTATTGACGTTTCCGATTGCATCGATGCCAAGTGGCAAGCCCTGCAGTGTCACCGCACACAGTTTGGGCCGGACAACTTCTTCCGTCGTCTGCCCGAGCCCCAGTTGCGACAAATCATGAGCAGGGAACATTTTGCGCAAGCCTGGCCGGAGCCGGAGAAAGGGTGCTGTTCCACCGATCTATTCGCAGATGATTAGTTGCAGATAGCCCTGCCGTGCTATTGACAGGCGTCGGGGTCTGTGATAGACTGGTCTGAGAACAGACGACGAGTTTCGGGTTTCGGGTTTTGAGTTGCGTGTTGCTCGCCCATTGAAAATTGACATTTGACCATTGCGCCCTGCCATTTTCATCCTTGCCCGCCTACAGCAGGCAAGGTAGCGCGCGCCGCCGTTCGTGTACACGAGTCAGGTGGAAAGCATGGCAGAAGAACACCATCAGCAGCATAGACAGCGCTTGAACCGGTCGTTTTGGATTGCCGGTTTGGGGTCCCTGGCCTGGCTGCTCCTACGCAGTGGCACCAACCCGCGCCGGCTGGCCTATCCCTGCCAGCGTACAGCTTTGCTCAGCAGTTCGGGTTTTGTTGGCTACACGGCTTCGATTTTGGGGACGGCACACTTCTCCCGCCTCCTTACGCGGGGTGTCGTCTTGGCCGGAACCGGGTTGCTTACCTTGACTATCCTCCTTTCGGCGATTCTCGTAGGTAGCCAGCCTCTGGTCGCGCCCGTCTATGCCAGCCTCGCCTCCTTGCCCGGCTGGACCAGTCCGACAGCGGTGTCCAACGTCTTCGTCGTGCCGGATGTCCCCGTACCGGAGTGCAGCCTCGATGGTGGCACGTTGCCGGGTACGGCTCCCTGCAACACGGCAGCCTATGCGCTGCGCGACCGTGGCGTGGACACCCTGGTTGACGCGATGGAGTCGCATGGCGACTATTTCTACCGCACGACCGCTCACCCTGCCGGCATCCTGGGCGCGAGCGACGTCGTGGTCATCAAAATCAACGATCAGTGGGGAGGCCAGGGGAATGGCGATGGGCGCGGACGACTCTCTACCAATACCGATGTGCTGAAGGGTTTCATCTGGCGTATCGTGCAACACCCGGATGGCTTCACAGGCGAGATTGTCGTTGCCGAGAACACACAAGATGCGAATGCGGGTTGGAACACCACCCCGGCCAATGCCCAGGACCAGAACCAAACCTACCAGGATGTGGTAGATGCCTTCCAGGCCCTCGGCTACGCAGTCTCTCTCTTCAGTTGGGATAGTCTGAACTACAGCCGCATCAGCGGCGGAAACGTTGGCGCGGGGGGCTATCCGGCCGGCGAGTATGCCACGGGCAACGCGAACGACGCCTACATCCTGCTGGAGGACCCGGCCGGCGGAGGTACAGACGAACTCTCCTACCCCAAGTTCCGAACGGCCAACGGCCATTACGTCAGTATGCGCTATGGCGTCTGGAATGGCACCAGCTATGATGCGGACCGGCTGACCTTCATCAACATGCCGGTTCTCAAAAAGCACGGCATGGCCGGAGCGACGATTGCCTGGAAAAACCTCATCGGCTTTGTGACCATCGCCGGCAATGCGGCCCGCTTCGGGAGCTGGGATGCGATGCACGACTTCTTCTGGGGATATGCCGGCGGCGCGAACCGCAACTACGGGCTGATCGGCCGGGAGCTGGCCCTGGTCCGGCACCCCGACCTGAACGTGGTCGATGCAATCTGGGCCGCCATTGACGACAACACGTACGGCAAGGCTGTACGCCAGAACGTGTTGCTGGCCAGCACGGACCCCTTTGCCGTGGATTGGTATTCGTCGGAGTATGTCTTGCGTCCGGTCGTTTCCTACGATTCTCAGGATTCATCGGCGGCGCGCGCCGGCATCTTTCGGGACGCAACGCGCACCAACCAAAACGCTGCCTCCGCGGTGTGGCCGGGGGGCAGCTACCCGTACATTGACCTTTTGGATGGCTACGACGGCAGCACGCCCAGCAACGACGAGAAGAACGAGATGAACGTCTATGTCGCCACGGTCGCTTCGCCGACGCCGACGGCAACCCCAACCGCCACAACCACGCCGACACCCAGCGTAACCCCCACCGCCACGCCAACAAAAACGGCGTCCGAGTGTGTGAGTGATGTAAATGGCAACGGCGTCGGTGACGTCGCGGACGTCATGCACACGGCATCGACGGCCGGGTGCCTGGTCTACTTACCGGTCATCGTGGCTACCTGGCATGAGCCTTGGCCGACAGTGACCCCAACGCCCACGGTAACACAAACTCCGCCCTCCCAGGTGGCCGGCTGCGACGTCTTTCCGGCCGACAACGTCTGGAATGTACCGGTGGACACGTTGCCCGTAGATGGCAACTCGGCTTCGTACGTGAATACGATTGGCTCCAGCGCCCCCGTCCATGCAGATTTCGGCTCCGGCGATTGGCCTCCCGGCTCCGGCAGACCCATCGGCATCCCCTACACAGACGTAGCCGGTACGCAGCCCAAGGTGACCGTCACCTTCGACTATGCCGACGAGAGCGATGCCGGTCCCTATCCCATTCCGACCGACGTGCCCATCGAGGGCGGGCCGGACAGCGTGGACGACCGTCACGTCCTGGTTGTGGAACACGACAACTGCGTCCTGTACGAGCTGTTCTACGCCTGGCCGCAACCCAATGGCAACTGGACGGCCGGCTCCGGCGCGATTTTCGATTTGACGTTGAACACGTTGCGGCCGGCCGGCTGGACATCAGCGGATGCGGCGGGTTTGCCCGTGCTGCCCGGACTGCTGCGCTACGATGAAGCGGCCAGCGGAGAGGTGCGTCACGCGATCCGTTTCACCGCACCACAGACACGCAGGGCCTACATCTGGCCGGCGCGCCACTTTGCCTCCAGCCTCACCGGCGCGCAATACCCCCCCATGGGCCAGCGTTTTCGCTTGAAGTCTAGCTTCGACGGTTCTGGATTTTCACCACACGTGCAGGTCATCTTGCAGGCGATGAAGAAATACGGCATCATTTTGGCCGATAACGGTTCATCCTGGTACATCTCCGGCGTACCCGATGCGCGGTGGGACAACGACGTCCTTCACGAGTTGAACCAGGTTCACGGATCCGACTTCGAGGCTGTGGACGAATCGTCCCTGATGGTGAACGCCAATTCGGGCCAGACGAACGCCGTCACGCCCTGAGCAGCTGATGAGCGGCTCGTCTGCGCCACACCCACGCTGCGGCAGCGACGATGGCCACCACGAAGATGAGGCCCAGGCCACAAAAGAGGAATGCGCCAAACCCTAACGCGGCGGCCTGACCTTGATTTCCCAAGGCTCCGTACCATTGATTCAGGTACAGCCAGGCCGGGTACAACCCACGCCGAATCCAGTTGCGCATGACCGCGGCTAGCAGGCACCAAAACATCACACCCAGCGATCCCACAACCAGACTGCAACTGCTAATCGCAGAGGGGTGTGACTCTTCGGCCGGTTGCCTTACGAATCTGGTGTAGAGGGCCAGCGCTCCCCAGGCTAGCACCACTGGAATTGCCAGCAACAAGGGGCCAAAGAAACAAAGACCGGTTAAGTAGTCCATTTATCAACACGCTCCAGAATGTTGGGCGGCAATGGTCACCCATTCTATTCGCTTTGTGTCTCGGTACCTTTGTGGTAAAAGAAGAACACGGGCAACAAGTATGTTCATGACCACACCAGCCACTCCTATTCCGCGGGCAGCAATCGCACCCACAGCACTTTCTTCGTCGTTGCCGTTACCTTGGCCGCTTCGTCAATGCGATGGCCGGCCACCCAGATGATTCGTCCCCCGGAGACGAGCAGCGGAATGCGGTCGCGCAGATACACCGGCACTTTTTGGGCAATGAAGAATTCGCCAAGGGACATGTGTTGCCCCTTCATGCCCAGTGGCCGGAACCGGTCACCCGGCCGGCGCGTGCGCAAGCTCAGCCCAGGGCCGGCAGCCGCCGCGTCCAAGAATGCCTGCCAGCGGTTGACGTTTGTGCGCGGATGGGCTTGCAAGTCGTCACGCGCAACGATTTCGGCCCGAAAGCACCACCTACCGCCGGGCAGGGCCGCCTTGGCCGGCAATGTAACCGGCATATCCTGCCCAGATCGCAGCAACGGCTCGTCAGGCAGCGGAAGGCGCTCGGCGATGACCAGGGCTCCCCGCTCGTGAAAGAGGGCGAGCCCGGCCGGCAGCGTGGCCTGTTTGCCCGGCGGCTTCTCCATGGCCAGCCGGCGGGCCGGCTCGACGTGTACCCAGTTGCTATCCTTGAGGCCGGGCCGCAACCAACGCACGGCTTTGCGAATCAGCCCGCGCTGCAGCGACGGGAGCAGGGCGCGCCAGCCATCCCGCCCGAAGACAATCGCTTCATCCTCTTCGCGGGCCACGGCATCCCAGGCCTCGTTCACCGCCTGCCGCAGGAAAGCATAGTCATCGGCCAGCCCGGCGGCGGTGTGTCGCAACACCCGGCGGATGTTTGGGTTGATCGTCTCCAGGTAGGGGAACACCTCGTGCCGCAGCCGGTTGCGGAAAATGGTCGTGTCCAGGTTGGAGCGGTCGAAGCGGGGCTGCAAGTCGTGTGCCGCACAGTAGGCCTCGATTTCCGCGCGGGTCGCTTCCAGCAATGGGCGGACGAGGCGCAGGTCAACGCCGCGCACCGGGTACGGACTATCGGGCAACATGCCGCGCAAGCCGGCCAGGCCGGCCCCGCGCAAGGCGTGCATGAGTACCGTCTCCGCCTGGTCGTCAGCGTGGTGGGCCACAGCCACACGGTCTGCGCCGGTGCGGGCGGCCACGTCGGCCAGGAAGGCATAGCGCACCTCGCGGGCCGCCTCCTCCACGGAAATCTTGCCGGCGCGCGCGTGCGCGGCCACATCGCACGCCTCGACCGTTACCGGCAGGCCCCACTCATCGGCCAGGGCAGCGACGAACGCAGCATCGGCGTCGGCCTCCGCGCCGCGCAGTTGGTGATTCAGGTGGGCGACGTGCAGGATAAAGCCGCCCTCCGTCTGCAAACGCTTCAGCACGTGCAACAAGCAGAGAGAATCAGGCCCGCCCGAGACCCCCACGACCACGGTGGAGCCGGGGGGCAAGAGGTTGTGACGGGTAATGGTCGTGCACACGGTTTTGAACATGGGTTTTGGGTTTCGAGTTTCGAGTTTTGAGTTTCGAGTTTAGGTGCGGCGGTATTTCGTGCCTTTGATTTGTGATTTGCGTAGGTAGACGATGAATCCTCCCAGGAGACGCATGACTTCGTTGCACAGGTGGTAGCCTTCGTCGAACTGCTCACGCGTGATGTATCTCTGATCAAGAGCAACGTACAACTGGGATTGTACCTCGCCGGCTGAAGCTTTGGCCACAGAGAGAAACTGCATAAACTCGCCCCTCCCGTCGCGTTCAAATCCCTCCGCGATGTTGGACATCGTCGAGACAGCAGCCCTCTGAATCTGGTCCCGCAAACCGAAATCCCGGACAAACGCTTTCCGCCCGGTGATTGCGTAGACGAATTTTGTCAGTTCACGTGCCTTTTGCCATCCCTGGATGTCCTCGTACCGCTCAATGGTAGCCACGTCGTCTCCCCCAGGAACTCGAAACTCATTCTTCTTCCGGCTCATTCTCCGGCGGGATCGGCTCCTTGGCCAAGGCGATGTCCAGGGCTTGCTCGATGCGTTCGACCAATTCGAAGTGCATGTCATTGCGCACCTCATCGGGCAGGTCATCCAGATCCTTCTCGTTGCGTTTGGGCAGGATGACGGTGGTCAGTTCTGCGCGATGGGCGGCCAGCATCTTCTGTTTGATGCCGCCCACCGGCAACACTTGGCCACGCAGGGTAATTTCGCCGGTCATGCCCACGTTGGAGCGTACCGGACGACGGGTCAGGAGAGAGACGAGTGCCGTCACCATGGTCACTCCAGCAGACGGGCCGTCTTTGGGAATAGCGCCGGCCGGCACGTGCAAATGGATGTCGGTATTCTCGAAAACATCATCTGCAATGTCCTGGAGGGCGGCGCTGGCCCGCACATAGCTCTGGGCGATTTTCGCGGACTCGCGCATCACCTCGCCCAGTTGGCCGGTCAGAGTCAGTTCACCCTTGCCCGGCATCTTCGTTGCCTCAACAAAGAGGATGTCGCCACCGACCGCGGTAACGGCCAAACCGGTCGCCACCCCTGGACGGGAGGTCCGTTCGGGCACTTCCAGGTAAAACTTCGGTTTGCCCAAGTATTTCAATACCGTATCGGCATCGACAACGATAGGTTCGGTCACCGTGCCGGCAGCGATCTTTGTGGCCACCTTGCGGCACACGCTGCCGATTTCCCGTTCCAGGTTGCGGACGCCGGCTTCGCGTGTGAAATCCCGGATGATTGCGCGCAGCCCATCGGGCGTGAATTGGATTTCGTCTTCCCGCAGGGTTGTGGCCCGCATCTGACGAGGAACCAGATAGCCCTCGGCGATCTTCACCTTCTCCCCCTCGGTGTAGCCGTCCAATTCCAGAATCTCCATGCGGTCGCGCAGAGGGGCCGGAATAGGGCTAAGCAGGTTGGCGGTGGTGATGAACATGACCTGAGAAAGGTCAAAGTCCACGTCCAGGTAATGGTCGCGGAAGGCGTTGTTCTGCTGTGGATCGAGGACTTCGAGCAGGGCGGAGGAGGGGTCGCCCCGCCAATCGGTGCCGATTTTATCCACCTCGTCGAGCATAAAGACCGGATTGCGTGTACCGGCCCGTTTGACTGCCTGGACAATGCGGCCGGGCATCGCGCCGATGTAGGTGCGACGGTGGCCGCGAATTTCTGCCTCGTCCCGCATACCACCCAGCGACATGCGCGTAAACTTGCGGCCCATGGCCCGGGCAATCGAACGACCCAGTGAGGTTTTGCCTGTACCCGGCGGCCCCACGAAGCACAGGATCGCCCCTTCGGCGATGGGGTCTTGCAAAGCCAGGGGAATATCTTCCTGCGGCTGCTCCTCCACAGGTTCTGGAGCGGCAGCAGAATCTTCGGCTATTTCTTGCCCATTGCCCGGCGCGATTTCTTCCGCCGGTTCTTCCGCCCGTTCAAGGCGCAGCTTCCGGACGGCCAGGTATTCGATGATTCGTTCTTTGATTTCTTCCAGATCGTAGTGGTCTTCGTCGAGCACCTTTTGCGCGTGGGGAATATCCAGGTTGTCGTCCGTGCTGACCTGCCAGGGAAGGTCCGTAAGCCAGTCCAGGTAGGTTTTGATTACGGAGTATTCCGCTGCCTGGGGAGGCATCTTCTCCATGCGTCCCAACTCACGCAACGCTTCCTTTTTTGCTTCCGCGGACATGCCGGCGGCATCGATCTTTTCGCGGTATTCTTGCGTGACCTGTGCGCCCTCGTCGCCTTCGCCCAATTCCTTCTGGATCGCTTTGAGTTGTTCGCGCAGGAAGTATTCCCGCTGCATTTTTTCCATTTCGGACTGCGCTTCGGTCTGAATCTTGCGCCCCAGTTCCAGCACTTCGAGCTCTTTATTCAAGATGGTCGTGAGCTTGCGCAACTTGGTGCCGACATAGTCTGCCTCCAGAATTTCCTGCGCATCGGGGATGTCCATGCGAATACTGGTGGCGATAAGGTAGGCCAGATGGCGCGGGTCATCGGCGTTCATGGCCGCCATCATCAGTTCGTCGGGCAGGTGGGGCACCAGCGCGATGAGCCTCCGGAAAAGGTCGGTCAGGTTTCGGACCAGTGCTTCGACCTCCACGCTTTCTTCGACGATGTCTGGACGCAGATGAAGTGATGCCCGAAGGTAGGGTGCTTCGGAGACCCATTGGTCGATCTCGAACCGTTCCATGCCTTGAATAATGAGGCGCACAGAACCATCGGGGGTCTTGAGCAAACGATGGATCAGCGCGGCGGTACCGATTTGATACACATCTTGGGGGCCGGGTTGTTCCACAGTAGAGTCTTTCATGGCAACGAGACCGATGATGCGGTCTCCAATGACTGCGTCATCTACCAGCCGGATCGACCGGGCCTGTTCTGCGCTGAGTGGCAACACGGTTAACGGAAAAACGACGGTGTTGCGTAGTGGAAGGATGGGCAATTCATGTGGAATGACCATCCCATCAGGATCGGATTGTGTTAAGAATGGTGGATTGTCTTGGGCCATAATGGTTTCTCCCTTTGTCTTATGTAATGACGGTAGTAACCGGCACATATTTTGTTGAGCGACTCTTCCTCGGCAAAGTAACCGTCAAAAATCCGCCGGTATATTGGGCTTGGATGTTCTCGGAGTCGATAGCCCAAGGAATGTGTGCCTGACTAATAAAATCGCCATAACAGATTTCCATTTGCTGATAGACACGATTCGTGGTTTGTTCCGGCGCACTTCTCGTGCCATTGATCGTAAGTACATCGTCCGCAAACATGACGGAAAAATCTTGCTCCCGCATACCGGAAACTTCTACGACGACGACGATGGCCTCATCAGATTCAAAAACGTCTGTGGGGGGTTTCCAGGCACGTTGGTGCGAGTAGTGCATGTTCGAGACCCAACGGCTTCCAATCGCCATCTGTTCAACGAATTGGTTCACTTCCGCTTGTACGCTCACGATTTCTCGAGAACCTTTTTCACGATGCGTCATGTTTCTGCTCCTGTCCGGGTAATTCTGTTATGAAAATAGCGGCCCGTCGCCAGATGTCAGTCGTCAGACGGCTCAGCATGACTGACGGGGCCCGGGCTGCTACTGCTAACCCAGGCGGCGTGATTCCATCCGCCGCCATCCCCATTTTCGTCCTTGGTAGCGAGCAATCGCTCATCGGCACTGCTTTGAAAATAGACAACCCCTCCCCCGACCACTCCCCGACACGGAGAGGGGAGACCTGTACCCCGTTATGAAAACTGTCGTCAGTAGTCAGACGTCAGTCGCTGGACGCTGGACGCTGGACGCTCTATCTCGTCCCTCTATCTCCTATCGTTCAGCATTCATCGTTCTGAAAAAGCTCCCGTACCCGTCCTCGGGTGCGGAAAATCGGCCCGAGGACGGGCCTCTGAGCGACTTTTTTCAGGGAGGCTTCTAATACTCGGTGATCACACAATTACGTCCGTTTTTCTTGGCTTGGTAGAGGGCAGAATCGACCTTGGCGATGATCGCCTCGCTGTTGTCTGTGCCGCAATCTGGCCAGGCCGTCACGCCTATGCTCACGGTGACACGCGCATCGCCGGCTCTTGTATGTACAACCGTATTAGCGATGCGGGTACGCACCCGCTCCGCAACCAGTGAGGCTTGAGTCGACTCTGTCTCGGGGAGAAGAACCATGAACTCCTCGCCCCCATAACGTCCTATTTCATCTGGCTCGCGCAATTCTTCTAAACACTGGGACACAATGGCCTGAAGCACTTGATCGCCAACCTGGTGACCGAACGTATCGTTCACCCGTTTGAAATGATCAATGTCCAGCATCATCAGTCCAAAGGGCCTCGCGTAGCGACTGCTGCGCAACATCTCCTGGTCAAGGAGGTGCAGGAAGTGGCTGCGATTGTATATGCCGGTCAGCCCATCGGTAATGGCCATCTGCCGGATCTTGTCATACAACCAGGCATTTTCCATGACCACAGCCGCTTGAGAGACCAGTTGTTGCGCGGTGCGCTCGTCTTCGGGACCAATGAGCAGTCTGTGGTCACCGGCGATGACGAATACGCCCTTCACTGCGCCCCCTCTCAAGATGGGTATGTGGTAGACCGTTTCCAACTGGTCGCGCACGGGGACGGAGCTGTCGTCGTGTAGAGAAGGTGCCACGTATCGTCGAATCTGCTGGTCCTGCCCATCAAAAGGAAGCGAGGCTTCTTGCAGGGCCTTTTCTTCCAGATTGGCGATATAGGTTGGACTCACCGGCCGGATCGGAACGATGTGCAACGCTGTGTCCTGTTCTATGGTGTGTACCAGCGCAACAGCATCAATCTCGAACATCTGGGCAATCTTTTTCACGGCGGCGCGTACAGTGTCGTGGTAGCTTACCATGGGTGAGGCCAACTGCGTGATCTCATTCATGACGGTGACTTCGTAGAGTCGCCGGTCCAACAGGTTGTTCACGCGCTCCAATATACTGAAGGGGGTGGATGATTGAGATGCGGCCCCTTCTGATTGAATCGGGCGGACTTTATGATGTTTCGCGAGCAATTCTTGGACAAGGGCAAGCAATTCATCCGTATCGCCCCCCTTGGTAAGGTATCCATCGGCACCGGTGCTCAACCCCCAGTAGCGGTCGGTGCGCTGTGACTTGGCTGTAAGCATGATCACCGGAATGTCTGTCGTTGCCGGATCGCTTTTCAACAGGCGGCACACTTGATAGCCATTGATCTGGGGCATCATGATGTCGAGTATGATGAGATCGGGAGCTTGTTCATAGGCTGCTTGAACTGCCTGGAAGCCATCCAGAACAGTGCTTGTTTTGTATCCCGCACCCTCAAGAATTGCCGCGGTCATTCGCAAAACCAGACGGCTGTCATCGGCAATCAGGATGTGCTTCTTCTCGCGATCTGCCGGCATTTCACTGCCACCTTTTTGCTGGCTCATGCGCCAAGAACCTCCAGGCATTCACGATGCTTGTGGTCGCCAAGTCTGAATGAGTTTCGCCAGATACGCTGTGTCCAGGATGATTACGACACGCCCATCGCCCATTATGGTTGCCCCGGCAGTCTTTGGTGCGTTGGTCAAGAAAGGGCCCAAAGATTTGGATATTACTTCCTGTTCGTCCAGCAAGCGGTCTACAGCAAGAGCGGACATGCCGGTGTGTCTCAGAATGACGACCGGAATTGCATTCCCATTTGGCGTCCAGACAGTTTTGTTGTCCAAAAGCTCATGGAGAGGAGCCAAAGGAACTACTTTGTCCTGGTATCGTAGAGCGAGACGACCATCAATTCGTTGGACGGCCTCGGTACGTACCACGCCGGTAGATACCACAGATAGCGTGGGCAACGCCCACTGGTATCCTCCACATTCCACAAACAATGCGTGGACCGTCGAAAGCGACAAAGGAAACGTGAGTACAAATCGGGTACCCTTTCCCGGATCACTGGAGACCAGCAACGTGCCCCGCAACGACTCCACCTGTTGCCGGGCAGCACTCATTCCCACGCCCCGTCCAGATGTGTCCGTGAGTTGCTCGCTGGTGCTAAACCCATCGTGAAAGATGAGGTCCATGGCCTGGTCATTGCCCATCTGCTCCGCTTTGGTGGCTGAGATGATGCCCTTTTCCACAGCCCGCGATTTGATGCGCGATAGATCAATGCCTCTGCCGTCATCCTCGACCGTGATCTGCACCCGGTCGCCCCCCAGTTTTGCAGAAATGTGGATGCGGCCGGAAGTCGGCTTTCCTCGAGCTATTCGTTCATCCGCCGGCTCGATGCCATGGTCTACGGCATTGCGCAGCAAGTGGATTAGGGGGGAGGCCAACCCTTCAATGATTTCTCTATCGAGAGCGGTTTCGCCCCCTTCGATGGTCAGTCGGACATCTTTGCCCTGCTGTCGCGCCAGGTCCCGAGCTGCCCGGGGCAAGACCGAGAGGACCATAGAAACCGGCAAAAGGCGCATGTAGAGAACTTGTTCCTTCAACTGGTCTGTCAAGTCATCGATCACATCCAGGTATTGCTCGTAGGTAAGCTCCAATTCGCTGACATACCGGTAGAGATCACGAAGCTGATTCGCTACCCGTACGCTGCTGCGCTCCAAGTCGTGTTTTTCTGCGACACGGTTATTGCCATTTTGTCCCATGGTCTCGCGACCGAGTTTGCGCAACCGGGCGGCAATATCGCCCAGCTCCCTAAGGTATCGAAGCGACTGGAGCTTTGTCATGGTCAGTTCAGAACTGATCGAGACCAGGCGATCAATTTGCTCTACGCTGACGCGGAGCGTTTCTATGGTTGTGGGGCGTGCCACAGATTGTATGTCGGGAACCGGTGTTTCTGCAGGCTCGGCCTGCGTTTCGATTGCTTTCCCTTCTGCCGCAGCAATCAGTGCTTTGCACAGCTCGTCCACATCCAGCGAAACAGTCTCCTTCTTTTCAGCGGCACGTGTGTGAATTTCTATGGCATCTATGCCGCGGAGCAAAAGGTCATTGAGCGCCGGTGTAATGGGCCGCTTTTCTCTTTCCAGCGCTTCGAAGACATCTTCCATGCTGTGAGCCACATGCGCTATAGTTTCCAGCCCCATAATTTTCGCTGCTCCCTTTATGCTGTGGGCAGCGCGGAAGACGTCGTGCAGGCTCTCGATGTTATCCGGGTTCCTCTCCAACTCCAGCAGGCCAGCAGTAATCGCTTGAATGCGCTCGTCAATTTCCTGGACGAATTCGCCCATAAAGGCGGAAACGTCAAACCCATCCGTGATATTGGTCATGATCTTGTGTCGCCCATAAGAATAGTTGATAGTCGGGCTGTATCTATGACACCGACAAGTTGGCCATTCAGATCAATGAGACCACGGAACAGTTGCGGCCCTGCCGGAGTGGGCAAAGGGGGCACTATCTCCGTGTCGGAAACTTCGTACACATCACCAGTATGTGCTGTCAGCAAGCCACAAGTGTGCCCGCCAACCGAGACCATGAGGATGCTATCGGATTCGTGTGAGTTCCCCGCTGTTTGCCCGTAGATTTGGGCAAGGTCCACGACTGCTATGATGTTGCCGCGCAAGTTCACGACTCCGACAAGGCACGGCGGCACATCCGGCACCGGCGTGATCGGCAGCACGGGTTCTACACTCAACACATGCTCAATTTCCAGCGCCAGTTGCATCTCTCCTACGCCGAAAACTACGTAGGGTGTTCGCTCTGTGTCTGTTTCCGCTTGGCGGGATGAATGTGCATTTGAATTGGACTGTACCATATTCCCTATCTTCGTTTCAAGAAGTTCAACTGCTAGAGCAGTCACCATAAGCGCCGCGCGCGCCACCAACGATGAAAATCGTGTGGAGCGTAGTGCGCTGGAACACCACAACGAATGGGGAAAGAAACGAATCTCGGGCAGCGATTCGCTCCATTCTAAATTCGTTGTAGTGCTCCAGGCCGGCCCGCGCCACCAAGGATGAAAAAGGCGGGGCGCAATGGTCAATGATCAACGGTCAATTTTCAATGGGCGAGCGGCACGCAATACGCAATACGCAACACGTTCTGCCGACTGACATCTGACATCTGACATCTGACATCTGGCTACTGACAGCTGGCTACTGCCGTCTATTTTCATAACAGCGAACGAAGTGCTGTCTCCACCTCCGGATACGCGGGATGCCTCCCTGTCTCCTTCTTGGAATAGACCAACGTATCTTTCACTGTAACCTCGAAAACGCCTCCCTCGGAGGGGATAAGCGTGAGCGATGATATTTCCTGCTCGAAGTTGGCTAAGATCTTTTCCGCCATACTGACGGCTCGTGGGCGATAGTTTCAGACAGCACAGTATTCAATCGTGATCTTCGGCATGTTGTGTTCCCCCATTGGTATGCTTAACAATTAAATTCCTGTACACAAAGCAAGAAGATGAACCACAGATTAAGAAACCAAGAATAATCTGAGAAATCTGTGCAATCTGTGGTTAGCCTTTTTGGTTCTGGCTCGGCCAGGTTAGAAATGTGCAACATAGTTCTATTTGAAGTATAGCACAATGCCCAAGGCTCGTCAAGGTTATCATCGCAAACGGGTGTCCGTCATTTTCTTGCGCGGCAATTCTCTCAAATGAACCACGAAGACA
>CAZFFM010000057.1:0-14890 GCA_964517425.1 uncultured Ardenticatenales bacterium
ATTGCAGGTGCGCGGCCCTTGGGTCATTCGAAGCTATTACAACGATCCGCGCAGCCCGCAATCTTTTACCGACGACGGCTGGCTGCACACCGGGGATGTGGTAACGATTGACCCGGAAGGATATATGCAGATCACCGATCGTACGAAGGACCTGGTGAAGAGTGGCGGCGAATGGATTTCTTCGCAGGCGCTGGAGAATGCGCTGATGGCGCACGACAAGGTGCTCGAAGCGGCCGTGATCGCTATTCCACACCCCGAGTGGCAAGAACGCCCGTTGGCCTGTGTGGTGGCCACAACGGAGCATAAAGGCCAGGTGACAAAGGAAGAGTTGCTGGCTTTCATTCAGCCGAAGTTTGCCAAGTGGTGGCTGCCGGACGATGTCGTCTTTGTGGAAGAGCTGCCCAAAACCAGTGTCGGCAAGTTCGACAAGAAGGTGTTGCGCGAGCAATACAAGGAGTACGGGTTATAGGGGACGAGCCAGGGTCAGACCGTAGACCGCTTGCGCGCCCTGTTCGCGAAGGGCACGTGCGCAGGCCGATAAGGTTGCGCCGGTCGTCAGAACGTCATCGATCAGCAGGGGGCGGTGGCCGGCGATATGTGTGGGGGAGGCTGCGAACGCCCCCCGCACATTCAGCCACCGTTCACGTGCCGAGAGGCCGACTTGGGGGGGCGTTTGGCGCGTGCGCTGCAGGGCCTGTTCTTTCACGGGCAGGCCTGTGCGTTGCGCCAGGCGCTCTGCTAACAGGGCGGATTGGTTGTATCCTCGTTCTTGCTCGCGGGTTTGGTGCAGCGGCACCGGCACGATCATGTCTGCGGGAAAGTCCTGGGCTTTCCAAACGTCCAGGAGAAGGTCGCCCAGCGGATCGGCCAAGTCCCGCAGGTTGTTGTATTTGAGAGCGTGAATCGCTTTGCGAAGTGGGCCGTCGAAGGGCGCGGCCGCGCATAGCCGGTCAAGTTCTGGCGGGCGCGCACGACAGAAACTGCACAGGCTTTGCCCGGATGGGAGTGGCCTGCTGCACGTGGGGCAGATGGGTTCAGCAAAAGGGGTGATCTGGTCCAGACAAGATGGGCAGAGGAGTGCGCCGGTTGTCCGGCAATGCACACAGCGTGGCGGAAAGAGGAGATCGAGCAGGGTCTTCTTGGCGTTGTTCCAATGATGCCGCAGATTCATGAATCGAAGATCGCAAGTTTGTCACCAGCAACGATGCCTTGCCGGGCAATGGTACCTGCCGGAAGTTCCAGGATCGCGTGCGTCCCTCGAACCCAGGGGCCGGGGCGTTGCGGCGGCATGGCCTCTGTCAGGCGGATGATCGTGTTGTCTTTGTCGAGATACAAAACATCAATCGGAAAACGCATCAGAAACGTGTGGATGGAGCGTTCGGGGCGCAGGAGGAGGCCTTCCCCTTCGGCAAGTGCATTCCTCCCCAGCAGCCCTCGCAAACGTGCAAGAAAACTTGTCGCTATCATACCGCGTGTCACGATTTCGGTGTTTCCGGTGAGATTTGTAACTCTCATATCCCTTTGAAGGTTTCAATTAAACGCGGTATGGCCGGCCCGAGTAGAACGATGAAGAGGGAAGGGAAGATCAGGAAGGCCAGCGGGATGAGCATTTTGATCGGTGCCTTTTGGGCCATTTCTTCGGCGCGCTGACGCCGTTTGATACGCATCTGTTTTGATTGAATGCGCAGCACCTTGGCAATGCTCACGCCCAATTGATCGGCCTGGATGATGGCGGCCGCAAAGCTGGTAACGTCGTCCACATCCATGCGGTAGGCCATCTCCCGCAGCGCTTCTCGGCGTGATTTTCCGAGTCGAAGTTCGCTGATCACCCGACCGAAGGCTTGCGATAGTTCGTTGTCCCACTTCTCGTTTACCTTGGACAGAGCAGCATCAAAGCCAAGTCCCGCTTCGACGCTGATGGTCAGCAGGTCCAGCGCGTCGGGTAGCGCTTTTACGATTTCATGCTGCCGCTGGCGGATTTTCTGGCCCAACCAAATCGTAGGCAGGAAAAAGCCGAGGACTACGAGGGCAATCACAAAGAAAAGTATCTTGGAGGGGGGTGTGTGGGCGAGAAAAAAGAGTACGCCCGGGACCGCTCCCGTAACCAGTGCAGAGAGGCCGCGCACCCCCATGAACTCAGCCGGAGTCCAGTCGTTAGGGTTGCCGGCCATATCCAGCTTTTGTTGCAGGGCTTCGATGTTTCTTTGAGGGGCGAAGCGCATAACAAAACCGGACATGGTCTGGATGATGGGCTTAATTGCCCGATCTTGGAAGGGTACTTGCAATTCTATTTCTTCCAACGTGCGGGGTTGCCGGCCTCCATAGCGGTTGAGTCTTTCTTGCACGGGGTTCTCGCGGCGGGTGAGGGCCAAGCCCACGAAGATCAAGGCAATGCTTGACCCGGCGAGCAAGGCAACGATCAAGGCCAGCAGTCCACTCATAATTACACCTCGATATCGACAATTTTTCGGATGATGAAGAAACCGATGGTGATCATCACCACAGCGACCGTCAGCATCGTCCACCCGCAGGCAGTGGTATAGAGCACGGACATGTAATCTTTGTCAATGACAAACAGGACGGCGGCGAGGATGACAGGCAAGAGGGTGATGATATATCCGGACAGCATCTGCTGAGAGGTCAGTACACGGATTTCGCCCTGAATGCGCACCCGTTCTCGTATCGTTTCGCCGATGATGTCCAGTATTTCGGCCAGATTGCCACCCACTTCACTTTGGACGAGAACTGCCGTAATCATCATGTCCAGGTCTTCGCTATCGATGCGACGCAGCATATTGTTGAGAGCTTCTTCGTTTGTCAACCCCAGGCCGACCTCCCGCACCACGCGTTCAAATTCGATGGAGATGGGGGGAGACAACTCGCGAGAAATTACTTCAATAGATTGCATAAGGCTGTAGCCGGCCCGCAGGCTGTTGGCCAGCAAGGTGATTGCATCGCCCAGTTGATTGTTGAAGGCGTTCAGGCGGCGTTGCTGTCGCCAGCGCACGTACAGACGTGGCAAGAAGTACCCACCAATGCTGAAAAGTAAGGCCAGGATGAGTACGCGAAACACGACCAACCCCAAAAGGAAAGTCAGGAGTACAGTGGCAATGTTAATCAAGATATATTCGGAGGTCGTGATTTTGAGGTCGGCACGAGCCAATTCGGTGGCCAGTGTCGGCCCGGCAACGCGACGTTCCAGCATGCGATTGAGCATCTGGGCAAAGCGGCCCGGACGTTTCCTGTCACCTTCTGGAATGGGCTGCGCCACCCCTTCCCGCGTAGCGTAGCGGTCCAGGCGAGAGCCGATCACTTCGGCCCGGCCGCCCATGAATTGAGCTAGGCCGCCAAAGAACATCAGTACGGCGACCCCCATGGCAATTGAAAGGATGATTGGTGAGATCAATCTGCAAACTCCAAAATAAGGTTATATACCCAGCCTCGGCGAGCAATGAATTGCCCGCCTGTTACGAATAATACTGGTCATCTACCCCAAACATGTTTGGGGGAAGCATAATTCCCGTAGCTTCTATGCGATCCACAAATTTAGGGCGAATGCCTGTCGGACGTAGCCTGCCCACAATGCGCCCGTCTTCGATTCCCGTTTGTTGGAAGACGAATATGTCTTGCATGACGATCACATCGCCTTCCATGCCTTGGACTTCGGCAACGTTCACCACCTTTCTGGTGCCATCGCGGAAGCGGTCTTGGTGAACAATCAGGTCAACGGCTGATGAGATTTGCTCGCGGATTGCCCGCAGAGGCAAGTCCATTCCGGCCATCAGAGTCATTGTTTCGAGACGAGCCAGTGTGTCGCGCGGCCCATTCGAGTGTGCTGTGGTCATGCTACCATCGTGGCCCGTGTTCATCGCTTGCAACATGTCCAGGGCTTCGGCTGCGCGCACCTCGCCAACGATGATCCGATCAGGGCGCATGCGCAGTGCGTTGACAACGAGCTGCCGGATGGACACCTCGCCACGTCCTTCGATGTTGGGAGGACGTGATTCCAGCGTCACAACATGTTCCTGTCTGAGTTTAAGTTCTGCGGCGTTTTCAATCGTGACGATTCGTTCGTCGCTGGGGATGCTCGACGATAAGATATTGAGCAGGGTCGTCTTTCCCGAGCCGGTGCCGCCAGAAACTACGACATTCAACCGGGACTTTACGCAGGCATCCAGAAACTCCAACGCCTCGGAAGTTATGGAGCCAAACCGCAACAGGTCTTCCCCGCCCAGACGTTCGCGGCCAAACTTTCGGATGGTGATAGTTGGGCCCATAAGCGCCAGCGGGGGGATGATGATGTTGACACGCGACCCGTCCGGCAGGCGAGCATCTACATAAGGCTGGCTCTCGTCTACACGACGTCCAATGGGGGAGACAATGCGGTCGATGATGCGCATCACGTGTTCATCATCGTCGAACAGGTTCGTGACTTTTTCCAGTTTCCCGGCCCGCTCGATGTAGATGCTTTTTGGACCGTTGACCATGATTTCGGTGATGCTGTCGTCTTGTAAGAGGGGTTCAATGGGGCCGTAGCCCAGGATTTCCGCCAGAACTTGCTCAAACAAGGCTCTGCGTTGGGAGCGCGTCAGCACCATTCCTTCCTGGGCTAACAGCGTGTCGAATACCTGACGGATCGTTTCCTGCATTTCTTCCCGATGGCTGATGTCAATCTGTGTATCCAATTCGGCGATGAGTTGCGTTTGGATACGACTTTTGAGGGATATAAGGGGGTCTTTGGCCTTGGCCAACGGTTGGCGACGGAAGCGTAATGCTTCCATTTTGGAAGCGCCCTGCTCCTTGTCACCGATATCGGGGAGCCGGCCGGTTTGTTTCTTTTCAAGTCGCTTGAGTAAGGACATATTCTAGCACCAAGTTTCTACGCATTGTCCGAGACCTTGCTCGGACAATGTGGCCCCTGACGGGGCAGTTGACAAAAGGACAGGGGACACAGATTTACACAGGCTTCGCACACAGATTTTTCTGAATGTTTTATCTGTGTTTTTCTGTGAGAATCTGTGTCCTACAGAAACATAGACAACTTTTTGTCGATCTTGACGCCCTAAGCGCCTACCGCTTCCGCCACCGTCTAAATAGTCCTCCGGGAGTTCCTGCCTGCTTTTTGTGCGTTGTTTCTGTCGAACTGGGTGGTGGCAGTTGTTCGACGATTTGTTGGGCCAGGTGTAACAGGTTCTGCCCAACAGCAGAGTTCGGCTGTCCCTGTACGACGGGCAGCCCCTGGTTAACGGCTTTGGTCGTTGCTGAATCATCACGTATCACGTCGGCAAGGACGGGATGTTTCACACTGGCTTCTATGTCGCGTACGCGAATCCCTCCTCGGGGGTCATGTTTGTTGAGCACGAGCAGAATCTTTTCCGGCTCATAGGTTAAGGCCTCGGTGACCTCGAAGAAGGTCTTGGTATTCTTTATGGCCGTTATTTCGGTCGTTGTCAGCAGAATGATTCGGTCGCTAAGATCAAATAGAGTCAATGTTGGTTCCTGGAAAGAAGTCCACGTATCAATTATGATGTAATCAAAGATCAGTCGCAACTTGTTCAGGATTGTGGTCAGGTGGTCTGCCGTGACAAGTTCGGCCATTTCGGGCTTTGGTGGTGACAGGAGGGTCTTTACCCCGGAGGAGTGCGTGATCAGCAAGCCGGCAAGGAATTCTTCGTCCAGGTCGTCAATTTGCTCGATGGCGTCAACAATACTCCTTTGGGAAGAAAGGTTCAGGAGTACGCCTACGTCGCCAAATTGCAGGCTGCCATCCACGATCGCTACTTTGGCTTTCGTCACTTCTCGAATGGCGATTGCCAGATTGGTGACCATCGTGCTGGTTCCGACTCCCCCTTTTGCTCCATAAACGGTAATAACCCTCCCTTTTGGCGATGGCGGGACAGGCTGGGCGACCGGTATAGGTGCTAACGCCTCTCCTTGACGAGGAAGTGGGCTGGCCGGACGACGGCGCTGGCCCAATTCGTAAACGCGCCGTATGCTGGTGACCAATTCTTCTGCAGTGAAGGGTTTGATCAGGAATTCGCGTGCGCCGGCCAACATGGAACGTCGAAGGTAGTCGGCTTCGCCCTGTACCGACATCATGATCACTTGGGTGTTGGGGGCGCTTTCCGATATTTTTTCACCGGCCGTCACCCCGTCCATACCCGGCATGTTGATGTCCATCAAGACAACATCTGGCTGCAATTCCATGACCATCTCGACACCTTCCGCACCGTCCGATGCCGAGCCAACAACCTGAATGTCTTTTTCGAAGTATAAAAGCTTCTTCAGGTTCTCACGAGTTTCCGGTATATCATCCACAACCAGAACGTGGATCATTTTGTTAGGGTCTGCGTTTTCAGACATGCGCCTGCGCCTGCTCCTTGCCGGACCAATTATGATTATCGAGGGCGAACATCAAATTCACGAATGATGTAGTCTTCGTTTACGGTCTCTGTCGTGACCTCTTCGTGATCTCCGGCAGCCCGTAGTGCTAAGTCTACAAGGGTGTTCTCCCGTAGATTTTTCAGAATGATTGCCTGTTGTCGATCGACCAAAAAAGTGACCACTTGTTGCTGCTGGTTCTGCTGCTGGTTGCCCGGAATGTTCCACAATCCCACGCGAAGTACCTCGATATCTTGTAAAGCGAGTTGTGTGGCCGGTTTTTGGGTGACGCCTTGGGCGGTGTCTTCTTGCAGCCGCATACTCACCAGGACATCGACTCTGTCGCCCGCCTGGATCGCTCCGGCGACGCCGCTGATGTTGTCTATGGTCATGGCGACGGCTACTTTGCCATTTGGAATGATGAACGAGGCGTCCGAGCCCAGTCCCAGTCTCGTTTCTTCCACCTTTTTGTCGATCAACATTGAACTCAGCAGGAGCTGGCCGGGGAAGATCGGACTTCGGGTCAGTTTGCCCACGGCGTCCGCCGGATTTAATATCGCGCCGGGCGGAACGGAGTCTTGCGGCCATTCCTTGACTCCGATGGCGTCGGGGGGCACCGGGACATGGGCTTCGATATTCTGGAACGCGACCACCACAGATGCCGTCTCTACGGGCTGTACGTTGGTCCCTTGCGGCTGGCGGCGCAATATAAACAGGGTAGCTCCTGCAGACACAATCGCAAGGATGAACCCTAGTACAATCAGGAGTCTTGCGCTACGTTGCATCTTTTCCTCCAGTATTTCGCATGGTGTAGAGTCATTGAATTGCCTTCATGGTGATTTGGTGGCGGTTAACGGGTACGTGCTGTCCGATACTTCCCGCTGCTACCAGTATTTTACATCGAAATCAACGAAAGAGCAAAATGCGACAACTTAGAATTTCAATCAGCCCGCATGGTGGGCAAAAAGAGAACCTGGTTGGAATCTCGTGGTGCATAATAGAGTTCGATGCCATGCAACACCGGTGTGGTAGAAGAGAGTGCCGTAGAAAAATTCAAGCGATAGTTCACCTGACCGGTCGTTTGAATGGGTAGCACGTAGGTGATTCGTGACGTCTGTGTCAACACGTTGGCCGGCAGGCCAGCGGCGACCAGTGGATGCGACGAAATGTCTGTGTTGACCCACGGTTGACTGGAATCTGCCTGATAGGCAAGGGTAATTGTAGCAGCCGTCGTATCGGTTATTGCCGTTTCCAGAGCAACCCGCTGCAGGTAGCTGTTCTCCGGTAGTTGCATCGTGCCGGTGTAGATTCCGTGTGGCATGTATTGCGCGGCCAGGCCGCGAGTTGGTGCGCTGTACACACTTGCCTGGGGGAAGGCGTGGGTGTTCGCCCCACCGACAACGAAGATGTGGTCGGCCAGCCAGGTTCCTGTGTGTGCGTAGCGTGGGGCCGGCAAGGGGTAGGTAGTTCGCCAGACGGCGCCGCCAGGTTCACGATACAGGTAATCAGGTGCGAAAGGATCCAGCGCGACGCTGATCACCTCGTCCCTGTGGCCGCTGGTCAATGTGGGGCCTACCCCGCCGGCCAGAAGAATCTGAGCGTTGACTTGAACTGTTGCTGCCGCCAGAAAGGATTCTGGAAGTGGCAAGGAGGCCGTATGCCAATTGGAAAGCGACCCATCCGGCTGGATATCGGCGTAGAACAGGCTGGCATTGCCTTGCCCAGACGAGACGTCGTCTCCGCCCATCACGAAAAGTGTAGCGTTGCCATCAGCGTGACGATAGAGTACAGACATAGCGTGTGTCAGCAATTTGGGGAGGGCCTGTGCGGTCTGAAATGCCGCGACGTGTCCGGCTCCATCTATGTCTGCCCAATGCACTTCGTTGTGGGTTTGGGCGTTTCCTCCGAGCACTGTCTGCCCTCCCAGGAAGTACAGGTGTTGCCCGTACAACGCTCCCATGGCATAATGCGCGGGATAGGGCAAGCGTACGGTCTCGGTGATCCAGGAGCTGATGGTGCCGTCTGGCTGCATTGCCGCGCGGAAGATGGTATCCTGCGAGGGGAACTCCAGGCCCGGTCCCTGTCGTGTAAATCCTCCAAGAATGTAAAGGTACGTTTCCGTCGAGTCCAGCAGAGCTACGTGGCCGGCCAGCGCAACAGGCATGGCGTTGGCCAATGGCTGCCACGGATTCAGTTGGATCGCGCCCTCACTTTCGGTCGATGTAATCACGGAAGTGGCATAGACGGTGTTGGTCGGGTTGATTCCGTCTGCGCCGATGCCTCCGGTCACATACAGCCAATTTCCACGGGCCACGGTCGCCATCTGACTACGGGGGGCGGGAAGAGATTCCGCTGCCTGCCATGGTTCGGTCACCCCAATAGGCAGCAGTTGCAACGCGCCACCGTCGAGATCAATCACTTGGACGTGGCTCGTCTGTCCAGCTTCAAAGTCCGCAACCGTGGTATGGGAAATCGAGAAAGCGGCCCATTCCGCTCCCAGGGGGAGCAGCCCCTTGCGTGCAGTTGCAGATATGAGTATGAGTAGAGCGCCCAAGACAAATACAGGCCATCGTTTCCCCGCCCGGCGATATCTCATGATCGGTTGCAACACATTTCTTTCTTCGCGCATGCCAGCCGGTTGCTATAGGAACCTGGTGCGCTTGCCATGAATCGATTGGGGCACGCTACTATCGTGTCATTTTAATGATCATCACGCCTTTGTCATTGGCGCCGCCCAGCTCCCCTTGTGGAGCTACGTATCGTACGAAATGTCCCCGAATGTATTTGTTGTCCCCGTGATCTTGAATCTCGTCCACCTGGAAGGCGGCAAAGGAGACGATGTTATAGTAATACTTGTTATCATAAGTGCCGTTATCTGTGTAGGTGTCTACGATAGTCGCATAAGCGGGATCGCTCCACCCATACTGGCCATAAGCCGGGTTGTTGTGGCACTGTCCTGGGTTGGGGCCGGGGTCGTACGAGCCACCGACATCGCGATGGTTACTGGGATCATCGTTGCACTTCTGGTCTATCGTGTAATGATAGGCGATGTCGTAGACCGGCATGATCAGCACTTGGCCAACGTGTGCTTCCCGTAGGATGTGCTGGGTGTCACGGGGCGGATTGCGATGTTCTTGCTCCCAGCCATACTTTCCTGCGGGGCCTCCTTGCATGCGTGTGCGCTCAAATATCGTGGAGTCGTGGTATCCTTCACTGGTCCACTGTTCGAGTAGCGCGTCACCGGTGTTGCACTTGTTCGGGTACGCGCAACTGAGATCCAGCAAGGCGGCGTTTGCGCCGGTGATGTCGCCACTGTCCAACGTACAGCCGCTCCCCCCGCCGTGGTCATTGCTCTGGTAGGCGTCGTCATGGTATCCATCATCTCCATGCTGGTTACAGTCGTGCCCCCATATTTTGTACGAAGCTCCGTACGTGAAATCGAAATTCGAGATGGCGATGGGAGACAATCCGCTTACGGCCTTCGCCGTACCGAATTGTGCCGTCGCTTCGGCCAGGACAGTAAACGTAGGGCGGCCAACAATGCCCGAAACGTAGCCATTGAATTGGTGTCCCGTCTGCACGCGTACCCCATTCGTCCAATCTGGTGTCGGCTGGTTCAGACATTGAATGGGCACGTCACGCGGCGTATAGAACATGGAGACTTTGTCGCTATCGGCCCCCTGGCGTGTGACCGCATATTCCCGAATCGTGGAACACAGGGCCAATTCATTCGTTTGCCCGGTGGCCAGTGCTACCACCCCGGCTATGGCCGCGCTGTCGGCCGCATTTTGCATACCGCGTCGCTGCAGATAGTTGTTGCTGCCATCAATGGACAGCGCCAGGAAGCCCAGCAAAGCAGCCAGGACCAGGGCTATTATGACCATTGACTGTCCTTCTTCTTTTCGCATGATCTGTATCATCGTCCACGGCTCCCCTCACCCCGAAGCAATCTCGCGGTGCATTTTCGTCTAGAAGGCGACGAATGAATTCGCCGCCTGAGACTGCGAAGTGCGTTCTAACGCACTATTCCAGCACGACAGCAACCTGTTTCAACAGGTTTCGCAATTATAGGTGGGCAATTCATTGCTTGCCGAAGAAGCCTTTTTCTTAATTGCTTCGCACCGGTTGGACTGCTATCGCCTGCAACTGGATACCCTGTCGTCCCGTAAAGCTGCGGAAAAAGGGTGTAATCCAATCATAATTGTAAGACAGAGTTACGGTCACCGTGTCTCCAATGCCCGGCGACACCGGATCGCTTAGGGCTACGGCCACGTTGGTAATCTGGCTGGTATTGATGAACCCTTGTTGGCTTTCATGTCGGGTGCGATAGTCCACGTTGTCCGGGTCAGCGCAGGATGCCCCGCTCGCGGCATAGGGGCATCCGGGGTAGAAGGAGCCGTAGGAGGCCCCTTCGCCCGCCGCGTTGCCCAGAGCAACATAAGTGAAATAGGCACGCCCCAAGTCTGCGATACCCATGATCAATAGAATGAGCACCGTCATTCCCAGGGCCAACTCAACGATGCCCTGGCCTGTCTCCTCGCCAATCCTCATTCGGTTCCACCCCATGTCCTCATCTCTTCCCCAGTTGTCAGCTTATGACACGTGAAACGTGTTCCATACTGCACTGCGCCGTTCACCATTCACGACGCTACGGGCAGGGCCTGGTCCCAGTGATCTGCGGGGCCAGGTCCACAACGTGGGTCTGGTCGTCAGAACCCGTGAATGAGACTTGAGCCGTACCCGCCGAGCTGGGTGGCGGATTGCTCGCAGTCGCCGAAAGCGTGATCGTCACCGAATCGTCAACCTTCATGTTGCCCAGGTCCCAGGTCATCGTCTGGCCATTGATGCTGGCCGGCAACGGATTGGCCGAGCCGTTCACATATTGCAAGTCAGCCGGCAACACCTCGGTAACCACCACATTCTTCCAAATGATCTGTGTGATCTGTGTGCCAATATCCTGGAAAATCCCGGCCAGATCGCTGGAACTCGGCGCTTCGTAGTAGTGCGCATAGTCCGAAGCCATACTTCGCAGCACATTGCGGGCCAGGTTCTCCGTAGCGCTGCCATGTTGCTGCCCGACATCGCCCAGGTTGAGGCCAATCGTGAATACCGTGGCCCCCTGGTTCTTAGCGGAAGCCGCTTGGTTGATGGCGTCATTCGTGCAGTTGGTGGGCGAAGAGGGCCAAGTGCTGCAACCCTGGGAGCTGCCATGCCGGCGGTTGGCCACACCATCGCTCAGCACGACGATGATCGGTATGGCATTGCTTCGCGCCCGGCTGCTGTTTAGCTCTTGCTGAGCCTTGTAGACGGCATCGCCGATGTTGGTGTAGCCATTTGCGTTGAAGTTGTCGATGGCGTTTTTCACGCTATTGAAATTGTTCGTCAGGCTATGGTCCTTACTGGCTGTCGTAGAGTAGGAAACGAGCCCCACTTTGTCCGTGCTGGAATCAAGCTGGTCGATCAGTAATTTGGCTGCACTCTTGGCATCGCTGATTGGCTGTGGCGGGTTGCCACCTGCATCGTCCATGGAGCCGGAGCGATCGAGTACGATCATTACATCCAGCTTGGCATGTTGCGTGAACGGCGTTCCTGTGGGCTGGACGACTATGGAGATGTTCGCCATCTCGCACTGGCCGGGGGTGGCAGTCGGCATAGCTGTGGCCGTTGGCGTTGGTGTGGATGTAGGTGTGTTGGTAGCCCCTCCCTGCGGGGTGTTGGTTGCTGTGGGCGGCGCACACGCCCCCGGCTGCACGCTGACCGTGTTCTGGCCCACGCGGCTGGGCGATGCATGGATGTAGGGAATCGACACAGAGCCGAACCCGGCTTGCCCAAAGGCCGCCTTGTCCACGTCCACCGTGTAGATTACGTCGTATAGCCAGTTAGGATAGCTTTGGTTGGGCGTGTAATTGGCGTCCGTCGCCGGCGAATCGGTGGTCATATTGGAGTAGCCGGCACTGTTCAGGTTGTAGTCCAGCGACGTAGAAGCGCCAAACACCCAGGAGGCATTGCCCACGTTGACACTACCGTCTCCGCCGTTTACGCCTTGGGAGGCATAGCCGGAAGGCGCGCTGCCATCCACATCCAGATAGTCTACGGAAAAGTCCATCACCTCATTGCTGTTGCCATCGTAGAGCAGGAACTGCGCCCTGTCACTTTTCCACAGGTCCCGGAATGTGTGTTGCTGGAGTTGTCCGTTCTTCCAGTACTCAGATGTGTTGGCCCCATAGGTGTTGTCCACGAATTGCTTGTCCAGTACCAGTCGAATGCGGATGTAGCTGCCCATATCTGTGGCGTAGAGTTGGGTGTAGAAGTATTCGGGTCCCTGGCCCGGATAGGCCGGGTTCGATGACACGTAGCAGACTTCCTGGCTGCCACCGGGCGTCGGTGTGGCGGTAGGCGAGCCGGAAGGGGTGGACGTGCTCGTCGGCGTTGATTCAGGTCCTTGGCTGCCACCGCTGCCACTGGTCGTGATGCTGCAGCCATCTTCAAAGTAGAACGTGACTACGAAGTCGCCCATGTTGAAAAAGTCGGCCAGGTCGGAGGGGCTATAGTCAAAGTCTGCTTCCCAGGTTTCGCTATGGTCCTTCTTGATCTCCTTATCACCGGAGAAATCCGAGACGTCGGTTGGCGACGAATCGTCATCGCCATTCCAGATGTTGCTGCCTCCGAGCCTGAAGAAGTCAATCTTCATGTTCGGGTACTGGTCGCTCTCCGGCCAGTAAAACACGATGCGATTGAGTGTCGCATCCTGGTCCGTGCCATTGGTGATTGTAGTTTGGACGTGGTCCTTGTTGCTGGGTACGGTGACCAGTTGGCTGGCCGTCAGCCCGCTGCACTGCGACGAGGTTGTGGGTACGGCCGTCGGTTCGGACGTTTCCGTGGCCTCTGGCGTGGGGCTGGGCCCAGACTGGCTGCTGCCCGAGGATGAAACGGCGCACCCACCCTCGAAATAAATGGTCACCTGATAGCTGGAGAGGTTGAAAACGTCATCCAGGTGCTCAGGGCCATCCTTGATCTTGGCTTTCCAGGTCTTGTGGTGACCATGGTCAATCTCTCGATCGTGATCATGCCCAGACAGGGTAACATCGGTTGGCGACGAATCGTCATCGCCTTCCCACAGGTCATGATCGTCCAGTTTGAATTTATCTACCTTCATATTGTGGTAATCGTCGCTGGTAGGCCAGACAAAATAGACGCGGGTGATTTTCGCCTTGTCATGATCGTCGTTGTTCGTGAGCGTAACCCGTAGTTCGTCATCGTCGTGCAAGGTAATGTCGCTGGCGGCGATGCTCTGGCACTGCGCGGGAGTGGTCGGCGTCGGGCCGCTGGCGACTGTTGTGGCGGTGGGAGACGAGTGGCCGCAATCTGAGACCTGGATGGTGATGGAGTCGCTCTCGCCGGTCGCCGGTGCAACGGCATACACCCGGTAGCGTCCTCCAGATCCCTGATTTCCCCCATTCATGTCATCGGGGACGACGGTAACATTTCGATGGGCATTGAAGTCGTCCAGGTGCCAGTTATGAAACTCTTCCGGCCCCGGTTGTTGTTCATAATAGAAATTGTACGATGTGCCCGCCGGAGTGACTTGCACATAATTGCTCAGATTGAACGTGTCCCAAATACACACATGCAAGTTCTCGGTTGAGAAGGAAATATCTCCCCCCGGATTGGGCGTTGCGGTCGGCGTGAAGGTCGGTGTGGGCAAGGGGGGAGAGGTGGGGGCGCTATCCTGCCAGGGGGCCGATTCGCCCCCAGACCCGACGATGGTGCGTGCCGAGACAAAACTAACAGTCATTGACGGTAAGATACGGTTGATGAACGGGGTCATCGGCTGGTAGGAATAGCTGGGAGTTACAATGACGCGGTAGTCTCCCGGAATCGTCTCCGAGAGGTTCACGTTGTGGCCAAAGACGCCGTCATCATAAGCGATGGCGACGTGTACATCATCGGCGCGAATGGTCACAATCTTGGAGCGCACGGCCTGGATGATCCCCAACGTGTCGCCAGGGTTGGCCGCGCCGTAGCGAGAGCCTTCGCGTGCCGCATTCGACAGATTGCTCCAAAGCAACATAGCATGACCCATGTCCACGATGCCCGAAATGATGATGAGCAATATCGGCAACACAAGCGCGAATTCTAGTAAGCTCTGCCCTTTTTGGTTTCTTCTCTTCAAGGGTCTTTCCCTCCATACCTACACAGGAATGCAGAATCCGAAGATGGTTTTAGAACGGTCTTTGCCTTCTACTATTATATACTATACCTTTACGCCTAGCAATAGGATTGTGGTACCGTTATACAGCCAACTTCTGCCGTTGTGACAATCAAATGAGCGAATCAGCGAATGCCGCCCGGTCAAGGACTACGCCGGTCTGCCAAAATCGCAAGCGTATAGGTACCCAGAAAATGGAACGCTGGTTGCGCTGATTATCCGCTGATCAATGCAGACAATATCAAGAAGTCCGCGAAAATCTGCGTGTATCTGCGTCCTATTCCGGGGGGGGGGCTGAAC
>CAZFFM010000058.1:0-14765 GCA_964517425.1 uncultured Ardenticatenales bacterium
CCCGGATGAGACAACCGGAAGCCTGACTCTTCCGTTGATATGGCTGCTTGCCGGGCTGCTTCTCGCCGGCATTGGTGTCCGTGCGCTGTACAGCAGAACAAGATAAAAGGACTTTTTTCAATTTAACATCATTACAAAAACCAAAAATGAACCTTAAGAATACCGAAATTCACACAAATAGGTATTGCAAAGTTCACGGAAATATTGTATAATAATACTGTCTCTTATTGTGCGGGGGATTACGCGCCCTAGACCAGAAAAGAAAGGAGGCGTAGTTAATGATCACAACCATGCAAAAGCGTTGGCGCACGGGGATCGTTATCCTTGCCCTCATCCTGGTCCTCCAGTTGCTAATCGGAGCTACCGTTGCTGGTGCTGCGAGCCCGGCCTATCATGTCGTGCAATGGGGGGAGAATCTTACTTCCATTGCCTATCAATATGGTACGAGTCCGTGGGACATTGCCAGTGCCAATGGTATCTGGAATCCCGATTTAGTATACGTTGGTCAGGTGCTATACATTCCCCATCCGTGGGTTGTTCCAGGAGGTCCGGGCTGTGGGGTGCCTTGTGGTACACCGGTTTACGTACCACGGCCGGTTCCCGCGCCATGCGGTTCGCCATGTGGCACACCGGTTTACGCACCACGGCCGGTTCCCGCGCCATGCGGCTCACCATGTGGCACACCGGTTTACGTACCTCGGCCGGTTCCCGCGCCATGCGGTTCGCCATGTGGCACACCGGTTTACGTACCTCGGCCGGTTCCCGCGCCATGCGGCTCGCCATGTGGCACACCGGTTTACGCACCACGGCCAGTTCCCGCACCTTGCGGCTCGCCGTGCGGCGGCACAGTCTACGTGGTTCATCCTGGTGATAACCTCACATGGATCGCAATGCGATTCGGAACCAGTGTGTGGGCCATCGCGCAAGCAAATGGTCTCGCCAATCCGAACGTGATCTATGCAGGACAGCGGCTGGTGATCCCGGTGTAATGTTTTTCTTGTTTGGAGGGAAGTTCCAATAACCCTATTACCCTAACCCTAGTATCTAGTATCCCGAAAATGTTTCTCAAAGCCCCAGGGTCCGTAAGTTACTCGCCAGAGACACGAAAGGAGGTGGCGGCACAGCCGGCACCTCCTTTTTGCTGAATTGAAAGCAAACTGTCGAGTGTCATGTAGTTCGTATGCGTGTTCCGATTTTGGATTGGGCGTGATGCCTGTTCCGTCGCTCTCCGCTCCACGCTCATCATCCCCTACTCCCGACACCCGTTCATCATTCTACATTCATCGTTCATCATTTCTCTGCCGGGAGGGTGCATCCACCACGCAACGAAATCCAACATCCTCGTATGCGCCGTCCGGACGTGCGCCGCTGCGTGACGTACAGCGCGCTTGGTCAGCGGGGTCGAACCAAGAGCCACCCCGCTGAACCTTCAGACCCTCGTCATCGAAATTGCTGGCCGTCCATTCCCAGACGTTGCCCGCCATATCGAACAGGTTATACGGACTAGCGCCCGAAGGATACTGGCCGATGGGCGTAGTGCCCTCTATTCGGCTCTCCCGCGTATTGGCACAGGCCAGGGAGAACTTGTCCCCCCAGGGCCAGATTCGAGCATCCGCATCACCGCGTGCGGCCTTTTCCCATTCGACTTCTTTGGGCAGTCGTTTTCCGGCCCACCGGGCGTAGGCTTGCGCGTCGTGCCAACTGACGAATGTCACAGGATGTTCCGCCAACTCTTTCAACCGGGCCTTTTCCGGCCAATGCGGCGGCGCATCATGATCGCTTCTTTTCAGGAAACGCCCATATTCCCGATAGGTCACCGGCCACTGATCCATGTAAAACCCGCCACCATTCACGAGCTTTGCGTCTGGCCCGAAGAAGAAGGGCCCCTTCGGGACGTACACCATGGTTTTCCCGTCGGGCGCTATGACCGGGGAGCGCGGCGGATCCTTGGGCAACACCGGCAAACTCGGCTTCCCAATCGGTGGCGCGCTGATCACCGTTCGCCCTTTGGCGACCTCAAAGATCCGCGAGTCGCGCAGATGGGTGAAGAGCACAGGAGTGGCCCACTCCAAACTGTCGGGACATTCCACCGCCAATGCCTTGCGCGCTTCGCCAAGCGCGGCTTGCACAGGCAAGCCGTCGGACAACGCCGCATAGAACTCCCGTGCCAGAGAAACGCCGCCGCTATCACTGATTTCAAACTGCATGGCAATCACGGCCGGCAACCCCACCCGAACCAGCCCGCTTGCTGCACTGCTGAAAGGGTCCGTCTCATCGGCCACCGTCCCGCGGCATGCATTGAGGAACACCAGGCGGACCGAGTGGGCATCGCGCAACAAGCGGCCCAGGCTCTGACTTCCGATCAATTGGCCCTGACGTTGCTCATCTTCGAAAACAAGGGCACCCTCTTCAGCCACGGGGTCAAACCCCCCGTGGCCGACAAAGTGCAAAATGTGATACGGTTTGCTGCGCAAACGGGCCGCCAGTTTCCGCAGCGTGTTGGCCCCCTCCACAACGTCAATCTGTACGGCACCCATCTGAATCAAGCCGCCGAGAGCGGCGCGAATGCGCTCCGTTTCCAGTTGGACATCGAGCGGTGGATAGTTTACGTCCGCCTGCGGGGTTGCCAGCACGAGGGCGATACGCAATGGCCACCCCGTGTGCAAAGAGACGCGACGGGGCTGCGTGATCGTCGTGAACCGCACGACGGGAGAATAGCGTGAGAGAACCAGGAAATCGCTACGTTCCTTGTCGAAGAGAAACTCCCACGGGAGGGCAAGAAGAGATGGAGGGAGATCGAGCAGGACGTTCAATCCCCGTTCTGCCTGCTGCGCCTGCTTCCAACTTTCGTCAAACGCCCCGCGCAGGCTGCCATTGAAGAGCGCATCGAATAGCTCCTGCCCAAACCGCCGCACTTGCTCAATCTCCGGCGCACGGGCCCGTCGGGGTGCGGCCCTGGCGTGGAGCATGGCCTTTTCCACGGCGTCGCGCAGCGCACCCAGGTCTTTGGGATCCACGGGGGGGCGAAAAGACGCCCGCGCCTTGCCGACGGGAGACCGTAACAGCGTGCTTACATATTGCAGCCCTCGCGGACGAATCTGCAGCTCGAACTCAACATATTGAAGCGTTGTCACATTTTAGTCTTCCCAGGTCGTCAGGTTCTTCGGTTGGGCGGGAGCAGGGCCAACACGATCGGACTCTGTGCGGCAGTCTTCGCACAAATAGGGCATATACTTGCTGGCGTATTCCTCGCTTTGGCGGTAGTCCACCGATGTGCGTACCACACACGCAAACTTGATCGGGAAGTCGTGCGCAAACGACTGGCGTACCGCGCCGAGACGCTGAATTTCGGCCCGCACTTCTTCTTCCACTGCGGCCCACGGCCGGCCGTCAGCAGCACGGATTCGCTCGCGCAGCAGGCCGAAGAACTGCTTTCGCACCTCCATTCCATGTTCATACACCAGAAGGTTGTGCAGGCGGTCCAACTCCGCTTCGACCGCTTCCAAGTATTCGGAAGTTTGTATCCAGCTGCGGTATGCGCTATGGTCCGCTTCGCCAATAGGCTCGTCTCTCTTGTCGCGAGTCGGCTTGCTGCAATCATCGCATACGACGCGCCCGCATCGAACGCACAAGTGAAGCTCACCGGTGGGGTACGCCTTGGTGTCTCGTTCACAAAGGCCATTCCGCCAGCGGGTATAAACGTCTTCGGCAGTTGCTATGGTCTGCTCATCCGGTGTTTGTAAGTCCGTCAAAACCATTTCCTTTCTGATTGTCCAAAATGTGGGAGCCGGAATAGGGATTCCGGCGCTACGGTTCCAGCCCCCGTACCCGTCCTCGGGTGCGGGAAATCGGCCCGAGGACGGGCCTCTGAGCGACTTTTCTTAGGGGAGTCTCTATTCATCACGGAGCGCGCCGGTGAAATCAGCATCATCCAGGCTGGCACCGGTCAGGTCTGCACCACGCAAGTCCGCGTTGCGAAAACTGGCCCCCTCCGCCTGAACGTCGCGCAAATCGGCCTCCCGCAAATCGGCGCCATCAAAAACAGCGTTGCGAAGGAGACCGCTCCGCAACGCAGCCCGGCGCAATTGCGCGCCGCGCAGGCTGCTGTGCATCAGATTCACCGAATCGGCATGAACGTCGCTCAAGTCTGCACTGTCGAGCACACATTCTCCCAAGCCAGCCCAATGCAGGTTGGCCCCGTGGAGGTTTGCACTGTGCAAGTCGCTCTCCGACATGAAAGCAGCCGCGAGGTTTGCACCGGCCAGGCACGCACCGCGCAAGCAGATTTTGCCGGCGGAAACCCGCTCCAGATTGACTCCTTCCAGGTTGGCTTCCGAGAGATCGACCTCCTTGTACGATAGTCGTGCATGACGCAGGTTTGCGTCACGCAGGTCGGCTGCACGGAGGTTGGCGTTGTCAAATTCGGTGTTGAGGAACCAACTCCCCTGCAAATCGGCCTGCTGCAAGTTCGTTGCCGTCAGGTCAACACCAATAAGCGCATTGTTGCGGACGATTGCCTCGCTCAGATCTGCATTGCGGAACGAAACCGAAACGACTTTTCCCATGTGTGCCAACTCCAGGCCATCGCGCAGCGCGGCAAGCAGCGCAGGGCCGGAGAGTTCGCGTTCGTCAATGTACACGCGGCAAAGCACGGCCTCGCGCAAGTCTACGCCGCGTAAGTCCCAGCCGTCCAGCTCCAGGCCGGCGAGGTCCCACGCGCCCAGGTTGCGCGGATTGCCGGCCGGTTGCGCATCCAACGTGCGCTGCAAGTCCTCCAGGCGCTCGCGGGGAGCCGGTTTTGCCGCTGGTGTGTGCTTCCGCCGGAAGCGGTCTAGGAAGGTCACGGGCACTCCTCGCTCATCGTTTCGTGTGGCAGCCCGACTTTTGGCCGGAAGAGGACAATCCTTGGCCCGAACGCCCTACGATTGCTCGCTGCCTTCCTGGACGACCATGCGGAAGATGTCGGATTCGGTGATAATCCCCACCACCTGCCCCTGGTCCACAACCGGAAGTCCGGCGATCTTGTGCTGCAACATGATCTTTGCCGCCTCGTAGATCGTGGCGTCCGGAGCAACGCTAATCAGGTCTTTCGTCATGATGTCTTCGATGGTTAGCTTGGCCAGCAAGTAGTGGATTTCGAAGATACTCAGAGATGTCGCGTCGGAGGGGCTGGCCTCGCGCAAGTCGCCCAGCGTCACGATCCCGACCAACTGGCCATGATCTATTACCGGCAACCGTCGAATGTGGTTTTCTTTCATGAGACGGTTTGCCTGTCCCAGAGACGTCTTTGGTGCAATGGTGATGGGGTTTGCTGTCATCCAATCGCGTACTTTTTGTACTTTCATGATTTCCTCCTGATAGTAAGACGTTCGTTGCACGCACGGCACCATCGCCGTCGCTCGCGTCAGTAAATGAACTCTTGAATGTCGTAGGGCGCGACTTTCGGGCGGTTCTGCGGATCGAAGCGAAATCTGGCTCGCATCTCCTCCATCTGGTCGCGCATTTCACGCTTCGAAAGGGGGCGAATTCCGGCACGGGCCGCGCGCTGTGCATATTCCGACCCCGGGTGTTCGACGAATTCCGAAAGATATACCAGATCGTCCCGGCCAAGATTGAGACTGTTCAGCACAAGCGCAGTATTCTCGACATGGGCACCGGCAAACTGGTCTCCCCCGGCGCCCACCAAGACAATAATGCCCACGTGTACGCCGGCCCCGTGCAGTGTGTGAATCAAATCCCGCGCCTGCTCAATCGAGCCGGGCTTATTGAGGAAAGTCAACAAGGCCGGATCTCCGGTTTCCAGGCCAACATAAACCCGCTGTAGTCCCAGTTCGCGCAGGACTGCGAAATCTTCAACTCGTTTGTGGTGCCCGGTGAAGACATCCAGAAAAGAGTAGATTCCCCGGAACCAGTGCGGGTGTGTTTCACGCCAGGCGACGATCTCCGAGGCTGCCAAATCAGAAGGCGTCAGGTCGAATGATTGGTTGATCAACTGGAAAACTTCCACCAGATAATCGGTGGGCGCGACCAAAGCATTCGCATCGGCCAGGAAAATCACGTGCCGCAGTCCCAGACGATTCCTCAGGAGGTCTTTGACTTGCGAGATATGATTCTGTACCTCGGGAATAGGTTTGACCCGAAAGGGTCTGTCGCGGTAGAAATCGCAAAATGTGCAGCGGTTGTAGGTGCAGCCCTCGGTGATTTGCAGCACGAGGGCCAGGTATTGGTCGGGAGGAAGAATGGTGATCGGTTTGTACACCTGGAGGAAGCGCCCTCGTTCCTCTCTCAGCCTTTCATCGTCCCAGGTGGAGACACGGCCCAGCCACGCGATAGCGCCATCCCACGTGGCCGGGTCTGCCATAGGCTGGCCAACGACGAGTGCCTCACCCTGCTGCATAGCGTTTCGCACATGACCGGCCAAGCCGTACAGCCGCTCTGCCAGCGCCTTCTTTTCGTCGTCCCCCAAATCACGGCGTTGGCGGATTTTTGCCCCGTCGTCGTTCCGGTAGGCCCATTTCTCCATGACCCGGTTGTCTATGCCCCGTTTGTAATTCTTGCCATCGAGAAACGCCCCAATCCAACGCCCGGCCCGGTCAAAAGTGACGATGGAGAATCCGTCCACTGTCAGGGTCAAAGCATCCCGTTTTTGATTGATGAGAACAGCTTCCCCATTTTTGGGAAGAGCGAGTTTCAGAAGAGACATCCTGGCCACTGGGTCACAACGAATGGCTGATGAGCAACAATTTGCCAGCAGCTACCTTGAATGGATTATAGCACACCTAGACGCGCAAAGCAAAATGAAAGCCGTGACCGGTTTTCTTCCACAGGGCGACGGCCGAAGACGAATCACGCAAGGTTTACGGGAGTTTTACGGCGGATTTACGGACAATGCGTGGCGTATGTGGTATAGTGATATACGTACGGCGAACCTTTGCCCGCACGATCCTGTCGGGAGTGTACAGCGTGGAGCGTGGAGCAGGAATCCAAAAACCTGATAAGCAGTACCCGAAACTAAAACCGTCGCAAGGTCATTCGCGCATAAAGCACCGGCCGGCAGTCATTGCTCTGGCCAGTTTTCTGGCGTTATTTTTGCTGTTCTCCTGGGCGATTCAGATCACAATGGCCCTGCCATCCTTTTCTTTGGAGAAGGGTGCCCCCTCGTCCATAAGTGCCGGATCTTCTTTCACGTATGTCATCAGCCTGACCAACACCAGTACCGAGGATGCCATCGGTGTGGTCCTCACGGACCGCGTGCCCAGCGGTGTGCAACTCTCCGGCCTCATCTCCAATGGCGGTACGTACCAAAACGGGGTCGTGTCCTGGTCGGTAGATATTCAGAAAGGTGCCTTCATTTCCCGCACATTCCAGGTTGTGGGCACGCAAGTGGGAACCGTTGTCAATGCCGATTACCGCGCTACGTATGATGTCGTGATGGTCGTCGGCCCGCCGGTATCCACACAGATTGTTGCCGGCCCGCCCGATAGCGCCCAAGTCACTGCCAATCCCCACACATTGCCGGCCGATGGCATTAGTTCAGCGGCAATTACAGTCACGGTGCAGGACGCTTATGGCAATCCGGTGGCGGATGGTACGGCCGTAAACGTGACCGCCTCGTCCGGCACCCTCAGCGGCTTTGGAACCACACTGAACGGCATGGTCAACGGCCTGTTGACCGCGCCGACCACGGTTGGTCAAGCGGTCATCAGCGTCCAGAACTTGACCACACAGGAAGATACCGTAACGTTTACCCCCGGCCCGCCGGCCAAAGCAAACATTGTCGCCAACCCCACCCAGTTGGTCGCCGATGGGAGCAGCGTGTCGCTGCTCACCATCACCGTCCGGGACGCGCACGACAATCTCGTGGCCAACGGCACGGCGGTGACGGTGACGGCTACTGCCGGCACGATCAACGGGAATGCTACCACCAGCAACGGGCTGATCACACGCCAGTTGGTGGCCTCTACGAACATCACAACAGCGACGCTGGGCGTGGAGGGCTTGAGCACAACGGGTGATACGGCGATTCCCTTCACCGTAGGCCCCCCAGCCAGCGCCACGGTGCAGGCCACTCCGACCAGTGTCACGGCGGACGGCACCGATGTGGCCACGTTGAACATCACCCTGCTCGATTCCGGAGGCCATCCGGTCCTCGATGGCACCGGCGCGGCCGTTACGACCACGCTGGGGTCCCTCTCCGGGTCGGGCAAAACAGTGAGCGGGGTATTGGTCCGTACGCTAACCTCCACTGCTATCGGTACCGCGCACATCGGTGTTGTCGGCGTGGCGACAACCGGAGACGCGGTCACATTCGTGCCCGGCCCATTGGACCACGTGATAGTCAATCCTCACGGCACGGTGTACGTGCCCGTGGACCAGCCCCAGCAATTCACGGCCCAGGGAGAGGATGCATTCAACAACGCCATCAGTGGATTGACCTACGATTGGGGATTTGATGTCGGTGGAGATGGCGCCGGCACCATAAATGCCAGCGGTCTGTTCACCGGAACCAACTTGGGAACCGTCTACCTGATTGCGGTCGCCAATGCCGTGAAAAGCGCTGCGGTATCTGTCCATGTAGTGCCCGGTTCTCCGGCCCAAGCGTCCGTATCGGCCAGTCCAACCGAATTGGCAGCCAACAATCAAGACCAGGCCCTCCTCTTGATCACCATCAAAGACGTCCAAGGGAATCTGGTCAGCGACGGCACGTCGCCGGTCGTCACCAGCACGCTGGGCACGATCTTGGGCGTTGACGGCACGGTAGGCGGCGTGGCCCAAAGAGCCTTGCGCGCCGGCACCACGGTCGGCGAGGCTCACATTTATGTGGCCGGGTTTGCCGCCACCGGCGACACGGTCACCATCGTGCCCGGGCCGCCGGCCAAGGCCGACATCGCCGCCAATCCCCCCAGCATACCGGCGAACGGTGTGGCTACAACTACGCTTTCCATTACCCTGCGCGATTCTTATGACAACCTGGTCTCGGACGGCAGTTCCGCGATATTTGTGACCGATCACGGCACCCTCCAGGGGTGCAACCAGGCAACCACCGTCGGCGGGGTGCTGACCTGCACCTTGCAATCCGATACGACCATCGGTACCGCTACGGTGCAAGCACCGGCACTCCAAAGCAGCGGGGGCCAGGTGGATTTTGTCGTCGGTGTGCTCGATCACATCGGCATAACCCCCTCGGTCACCCAGACGGTCGCAGCGGGAGTCTCACTGCAATTCAGCGCGCAGGGGTACGATTCCTACGATGTCCCGGTGCCGGACCTCACCTACGTCTGGACCAAGTTCCGGCAGGGTGGCGACGGCGAAATTGACAGCAGCGGCAACTTTATTGGGACAACGGTCGGTGATGTGCTGATTCGCGCCTCGGTCGGACAGGTGTTCAGCAATCTTGTACGGGTCACCATTGTGGCCGGCGCAGTTGGTGTGGCCAATATCGTGGCCAATCCAACCACGATTGTGGCCGATGGCGTTAGCACCAGCACGCTGCAACTCACCTTCCGTGATCGCTACGGCAATATCGCGGGAGATGGCGTCTGGGCCAACGTAACCTCCACCCTGGGGAGTATCAGTGGCAACAGCAGCACGGTCGGTGGCGTGCTCACACGCACCTTGCGGTCGAGTACGAGTACGGGCACGGCCATCATCAGTGTTACCGGCATAACCACCACCGGCGATAGCGTGCGATTCAGTGCCGGCCCGCCGGTTTCGGCCTCGGTCGTGGCCGACCCCATGCAGTTGGTCGCCGATGGCATCAGCCAGGCGACCTTGACCATCACCTTGCGCGACGGCTTTGGCAATCTGGTCGAAGATGGCACCGTGGCACCGGTGACGTCCGACCTGGGAAGTGTATCGGGGTCGTCGGGGACGACCAATGGCGTGCTGGTGCGCACATTCACCGCCGGCACGGTTTTGGGAACGGCGCACATCACTGTGGATGGGGTAGCGACCGCCGGCGGCACACTCTATCTCGTGCCCGGCGACCCACACCATGCGGAGGTACAGGCCTCCCCTGCCGAACTGGTCGCCGACGGAAGCAGCATTTCCACGTTGACGATCACGATCTACGATGCGCAAAACCATCCGGTGACGACAGGCATTCCGGTAACAGTGACCACCAGCCTGGGCAGTGTGGAAGGAACGGGGAGCACCATTTCCGGTCAGATCATTCGCTATTTGCGGGCCGGCACGACTCTGGGGCCGGCATTTCTCACCGTAGAAGTGCCGGGGGGCACGATTCCCGTTTCTGGGGATACGGTGCAGTTTATCGTCGGGCCGGCAACAAAAGCGACACTGGATGCGAACCCCGTCCAGGTTCCTGCCGATGGGACCAGCATTTCCGTGATGACCATCACGGCCATGGATGCCTACAGCCATACCGTACCGGACGGCACGGTACTCACCGTCACCACCGACATCGGTTCCATCACCGGTGGCGGAACCACGCAAAACGGGGCCATCAGCCGGGTCTTCCATGCTGGAACTGTTGCCGGGATGGTACAGATGCTGGTGACCTCTCCTGATGGCCCGTTGGAGATAAGCGGCGACCCCCTGGAAATTACTCCCGGCCCGCTCGACCGGCTGCACATCACACCGGAGTCACCGGCAGACATTCAATCGGGCAACCAGTTCACCTTCACGCTGACCGCCACCGATGCCTATAGCAATGTGATTTCCGGTCTGGCATACCAGTGGCTGCTGACACCGGAGACGGGCACCGGCGACGTGACGCCGATTGACGGGGGCCATCGTGCAATTTTCACCGCCCGCAAACCGGGCACACTGCGCTTGCAGGGTGCGTCCGGCAACACCTACAGCAACATCATCATCCTGACGGTCACACCGGGTCCTCCGTCCAAGGCGCACATCCAGGCCAATCCCCAAACGATTGTCGCCAACGGCACAGAGGTTTCCGATCTGACGATCACGGTCACGGATGCCTACGACAATCCGGTTAGCACGGGGCTGCCGGTGACCTTGACCTCGAACATTGGATCGGTGAGCGGCAGTGGAAACACGGTTGACGGGGTGGTCACCCGCTTCCTGACCAGCACTGTATCGGGGGTCGCCCACCTGGAGGTGGCCGATTTGCTGCCCGTCGGCGATGTCACGGTCACGTTGCAAGCGGGCCCGCCGGCAAAAGCCCAGGTTATCCCGGCCTCCCCTTCCATTTTGGCCGACGGGGTGAGCACCACCACGTTGACCATCAGCGTGCAGGACGCCTTCGGGAATCCGGTGGCCGACGGGGTCGCGGTGCAAGTCTCGACCAGCATGGGCACGTTAACCGGTTCTGGCAACACGGTGGGGGGCGAGACCGAGCGGGTACTGCAATCTTCGACGATCGTGGGCACGGCCATCATCCAGGTAGCGGGGCTGCCCACGACCGGCGGACAGGTTACGTTTGCGCCGGGGTCGCCGGCCTCAGCAATCGTGCAGGCGTGGCCGCTGTCAGTCGTCGCCAACGGGGTGGCCGCTTCCACACTCTCCCTGACGATTCGTGACTCCTTTGGGCACCCGGTGGCCGATGGCACCAGCGTGGTCATCACCAGCACACTTGGAAATGTAAGCGGCAGCACGCCGACAAACAACGGAATGCTTACCCGCTATCTCCGCTCCGGCACGGCCGGCCGGGCCACCATTGGGTCACCCGGCCTCGTCGTCAGTGGCGATGATGTGGTGTTTGTGCCGGGGCCAAAATCTACGGCCGAGGTTGTCGCTACCCCCAAGAGCCTGCCGGCAGATGGGAATAGCGCGGCCCTGTTGACCATCACACTGCGCGACGGACAGGGCAACCTGGTCTTCGACGGCACGCCGGTCACGGTACACAGCAGCATTGGCACGGTGTATGGCACGGGGGCCACGACAGGCGGAGTGGTCACCCGCACAGTCATCTCCACCGTAGCGGGCACTGCTCTGATCACGGCGGATGGTGCAGTGGTCACAGGAGACAACGCCATCGTATTCACCCCGGGGCCGCCGGCACAGGCTGAAGTGCAAGCCTGGCCTCTGCAACTGGTGGCCGATGGCGTGAGCACCAGCGCCTTGACCATCACCGTGCGCGACGGGCTGGGCAACCTGGTCAGCGACGACACGCCAATCGCGGTAGATAGCAGCCTGGGGCTCGTGTTAGGCACCAGCACAACGAACCGTGGGGTCATCACGCGAACATTGCGCGCCGATGTGAACCTGGGCACGGCCAGTTTCTACGTGAACGGCATCGGCCAGGCAACCGGCGATGAGGTACGCTTTGTCGCCGGCTCTCCCGATAAAGCCTGGATCAGCGCTTCACCGGACCACTTGCCGGCCGACGGCGTAAGCACATCGCTCCTGCACATCGCCATCACCGATCCCTACGACCATCCGGTGACAGATGGCCTGAGTTTCGAAGTGACAACCACCTTGGGTACGCTTACCGGCGACACGCCTACGTCGGGTGGGGAGATCACCCGCACATTGTACAGCACCTTGACCGTCGGCACGGCCTACCTCAACGTCGAGAATCTCACGACGGGCGGGCAAAGCGCGATCCCCATCCAGAACATGGTGCTGAACGGTACCTTTGAAACGAACGACACACGGGATTGGATCGTCGGGGGCGAGTTGCCGATTACGGTGACGACCGGAGACCTGTTCGCTACGCGGCCCTTCTCCGGCAGCTACATGGTCCGTCTGGGGCCGCCAACGCTGCACAACGACGGCCACCAGGTCGGATCGGCTTGGATGTACCAGCCATTCCATGTGCCGGAGGGCGTGCCTACCACGCTGTCCCTTTGGTACCGCATGTTCACCTACGATGTGTTGACCGGTATCCGCTACCCGCTGTGGGATAGCTTCGACATTACCCTGCGCGACGCAGAGGGCCTGCCCACGACGCTGATTTTGCGTGATGGCCACAATACGCAATACCAAGGGCAACTGTGGGATTCTGGCTGGCGACAGCTCCTCTTCGACCTCACACCATGGCAAGGCCAGAGCATCCAGTTGCACATGGAAGTCGCAAACCGCAACGAACCGGTGGATGATACCTGGGTTTACGTGGACAACATCGAGCTGAGATTGACCCCTCTGCACAGAGCGCTGCTCCCTTTGGTCTCCGATTGGCCGGCAGACGCCGCCTCACTATTGGAAAAGCGCGCGTTGCGTGAAAAGTAGAGAAGGTTTCTTCTTCGCGCCTTTGTTGCCTTCGTAGAGGGATGACTTGCATGAAGGCGAAACGTTTCGGTTTTGCGGGTTTTGCGGGTTTTCTTGCGGGTTTTTGTATCTTCTCAATAACTTTGGTTTGACGTAACTTCCAGCTATCTGGCCGGCTACGGACACGAAACCGAAATGGCAGCGATCGCGTCGCGGACATCAACGAGACTCCCACACACGGGGGTGTCCGTCAAAGTTTTGCGTCTGCAATCATTCACGCCCTGCCCTTACCACCAAGACACAAAGACACGAAGTGGGGCAAGCGAGAAAGCCTGCTCGTCAGGCCTACCCAATGTTCCAACCTGGACGCTACGTTTTTTACTTTTGCCACGGATTACACGGATTTTCACGGAAAAATCAGAAAGGTCAATGGGAAATCTGTGGGAATCCGTGCAATCTGTGGCTGAAAATGCCGTTTATACGGCCAACGTGATTTTCGCGAGACTCCAGTTCCAACGTCGAAACCTTCAACCTGGCTGTTCTTCGTGTCTTCGTGGTTCATTTGAGAGAATTGCCGCGCAATAAAATGACGGCTACCCTGACGGACACCCTCACATCGTTTCCAATTTGTCCTTGAGGGGGATTCATGGTACACTTTCTTCTACGACTGCTCACCATCACAGAAACCTGGCCGGTTTGAAAAGATAAGGCTTTTGCCTTAGTAAAATAAACAGAGTGTCTTATTGAGTTGGCAGGCAGAATACGGTACAATGGAAGAAAGTGCTCCGCTTTCGCCTGGTCTGTGTGCTTTCTGATTACCATTTATAAAAAAGGAGAAGCCCAATGAGCGAAGAGAGAAAGAAACGTGTAGCATTGATCGCTTCCAAGGGGACGTTGGACATGGCCTACCCCCCCCTCATTCTGGCCACTACGGCGATAGCCATGGACATGGAGGCGGCGATCTTCTTCACCTTCTACGGCCTGAACATCATCCGCAAGGGCCGCAATGAGCGCCTCCAGGTCGCTCCGTTGGCCAACCCGGCCATGCCCCTGCCCGTGCCCAATCTGATCGGGGCCATCCCCGGCATGACCGCCATGGCCACCTCTATGATGAAGGGCATGATGAAAAAGGCCAACGTGGCTACCCTCGGCGACCTGCTGGAAGTGGCCGTGGAGAGCGGCGTGCGCTTGATCGGCTGCCAGATGACGCTGGATGTCTTTGGCATAGCCGCGGGCGACTTGATTGACGGCGTCGAAGTCGGGGGAGCGGCGACCTACCTCAGCTACGCTGCCGACGCAGATGTTTCTTTGTTTGTTTAAGAATCTGGACACGGGCGTTTTTCACTTTTGCCACGGATTACGCGGATTTTCACGGAAAATCAGAAAGGTCAAATGAAAAATCTGTGGGAATCCGTGCAATCTGTGGCTGAAAATGCCGTCTTATACGGCAACGTGATTTTCGCCAGACTCCAGTAAGAAGGAGAGAATACCATGACCGATATTGTAGCAGACATGACACTCGATTGCACCGGCTTGATTTGCCCGATGCCCATCGTCAAGATGGCCAAGGCGATCAAGCAGATCGAGCAAGGACAAGTGTTGCAATTGATTGCAACCGACCCGGGGTCGCC
>CAZFFM010000059.1:0-14625 GCA_964517425.1 uncultured Ardenticatenales bacterium
CACATCGACGGCAAGGCTCGGCACCTCGATGTCGGCTCGTCACATCCTGGGGCTGAAGCAGGTCCCAAGGGTTCGGCTGTTCGCCGATTAAAGTGATACGCGAGCTGGGTTCAGAACGTCGTGAGACAGTTCGGTCTCTATCCGCTGTGGGCGTAGGTGACTTGAGGAGATCTGTCCCTAGTACGAGAGGACCGGGATGGACCGACCGCTGGTGTGCCAGTTGTCCCGCCAGGGGCATCGCTGGGTAGCTATGTCGGGCAAAGATAACCGCTGAAAGCATCTAAGCGGGAAACTTGCTCCAAGATAAGGTCACCCTCCGGGTTAGCCGGATAAGCGCGCTGGAAGACTACCAGTTTGATAGGCCTCAAGTGTAAGCACAGCAATGTGTTCAGCTAAGGGGTACTAACGCGCGAATGACTTAATCCTTATACGTGCAATATCAGCTTCTACGAGATGTACATATCCTGTTCAGTTTTTAGGGGGCCAGGTGGAGCGTGAAACGCAGCACCAACACAATCTATCCTGTCTCAGCAACTTAATTCGTAAAAAAAGGTTCCTTTGGTGATTTTAGCGGCGGGGCCACACCCGGTTCCATCCCGAACCCGGAAGTTAAGCCCGCCAGCGCCGATGATACTGCACTGGTAGCGGTGTGGGAAAGTAGGTCATTGCCAGGGGAACCTTTTTTGAATCCCCAAATCGCACCGCCATCAGCGGAACGTGAATGCCCCGAACACTGCGGCCGCAAGAATCGCCAGAGCCGGATGTACCCCCAAAAAAGCTACGCCCGCAAAGGCCACAGCAGCGATGATCGCGGTACTCGGCGAAACCACCGATTGCGGCCAAATGCGATAGACAACAAGAAGCATCAGCGCCACTACCACCGGACGCACCGCCCTGAAGGCCCCGACGACCCGTGGCTGGTCTTTGTATTCGAGAAACAGTGCCGCTACCAAAAGCATCAGCACTGCCGAGGGCCCTACAGTCCCCAACACGCCGGCCAGCGAACCAGGAATGCCAGCCAGTTTGTATCCCACGTAGGCCGACATCTTTGTCGCTATGGGGCCGGGCAGGCTGTTACCCAAGGCCAGGGCATCCACAAACTCTTCGGCACTCAGCCAGTGATGAACGTCTACTACCTCTGCCTGAATCAGCGGGATCATGGCCGGCCCGCCCCCGAATCCAAAAACCCCGACCTTGACAAACGCCAGGAAGATTTCTATTAGCAAGGCCATATCTCTGACGTAACCCCTCATAGTCCGCGCACGGGAAAAATGCCGCCACGTGTTCACTGCCCCACAATTGGGCCTTCATCCCGATTATACTACAAGCAAATGGGGGAAGCAAATGTCTCCCTCGCTTTGTTCCTCTTTTGACATCCTCTCTTCTTGTGCTATACTACTACGTGCGGTTCCGGTTTCCAAGCCGGCGCCTATTCCCAAGCAAATCCAGATGTCGCTATTGTTCCCAACAATCGTTCACAAGAAAAGGAGGACAAATATGAAAGCCGTTGTTTTTCATGAGCATGGTGACGTGGATGTTTTGAAATACGAAGATGTGCCGGTGCCTGACCTCGGACGGCAGGATGTCCTGATCCGCGTAAAGGCGATTGGCGTCAATCGAAATGATCTTTGGGCCCGCGAGGGCCTCCCCGGAATGCGACTTGAACTGCCGCATATCTCCGGTAGTGACCTTTCAGGTATCGTGGAGACCGTCGGAGATGAAGTGACGACCGTCAAACCAGGCCAGGAGGTCCTCATTCACCCCTCGCTTAGTTGCCGAATTTGCGAAGCCTGCACATCGGGCCACGAGTACTTTTGCCGCCAGTTCAAAATCTACGGGTTCCAGACCGGCCCGCTGGATGGCGCGTACGCCGAATTTGCCCGTCTGCCAGAGGCGAACGTCATCCCCAAGCCGGCCAATCTGACCTTCGAGGAAGCTGCTTCCATCCCCTTGGTGCTGCTAACTGTGTGGCACATGCTCATCACCCGTGCAAAGATCCAACCCGGCGAGGATGTCCTCATCCTCGGTGCCAGCAGCGGTATTGGCTCTATCGCTGTGCAGCTTGCCAAAGCGGCCGGATGCCGCGTCATCGCAACCGCCGGCAACGACGAAAAACTGGCGCAGGCGAAGGCGTTGGGAGCAGACGAACTCATCAACCACTACGAGCAAGACATCTACAAGGAAGTGCGACGTATCACGGCCAAGCGAGGTGTGGATGTTGTCTTTGAGCATGTCGGCCAGGCCACGTGGGAAGCAAGCATTCGCAGCATGGCCTGGGGAGGACGGCTGGTCATTTGCGGCGCGACCACTGGCCACGAGGCGGTCACAGATCTGCGATACGTGTTTAACAAGCAGCTCAATCTCTTGGGCTCACACCAGGGGTCGAAAGCGGAACTGCTGAAAGGGTTGCGTCTGGTCGAGAGCGGCGCGATCAAGCCGGTCGTGGCCGTGGTCTTGCCCTTGAAAGAAGCGGCACGCGCGCATGAGTTAATGTACGCCGGTGATCGCTTCGGCAACATCGTCTTGGTGCCGTAGCGCCTTACCACTCTTCGGCCCGGTACGCAGCTTGTTGTCCACCTCGCGCACGGCGTGGGGAGCCAGCATTTCGCGATTCGCGCCCAGATAGGCGGCCACGCGTTGCGGATGTTTCTTGATCAGTCCGCGCAGCGCCCACGATACCGCCTTGGTGATCATGGGGTGGCGCTCGTCTTTGACCTGATCCACGAGTTCCAGCGTCAGGTCGGGGAAGCTGAGGTCCTTGCGGCCCCGGTTCAGCCACACGGTGGCGATGAGCGCCAATCGCCGGCTCCACACGTCTTCATCGGCGATCAGGTTGCGCAGGTGGTGAAGCCGGGCGTCCGGGTTGGCCAGTAACCAGCGTCCGAAGACCCACTGCGCCATCCCGTCGGTCGTCTCCCAGTTGTCCAGGTCGTGCCGCCAGCGGTCGAAGTCCGCCCAGGTCAGGGTCGGGATCCAGCGCTTGAATCGCTCTAGCAGGAAGATGACGAGCTGGCGCTCCTCGCGCGAGCCGCCGGCCCACAGCGCTTCCACCAGTGCCAACAAATCCTCGCGGGAGATGTCCTTGTGGTCGCGCCACCAGCCACGGGCGATCTCCCGCAGACGGGGCACACGCACGCCGTACACACGCGATCCCGTCGGAGCGACGGTGCCGGCCATCGCCGCCTGGTACTTGGGGTCAACGGACTGCGTAAACTGTGCCAACAGATGTTGGCGCTCACTGCGAATGTCTATTGTCATGATCCACACCCCATCTGTGCCGCTATCCACTGAACCTCGTCCACGGCGATTGCGCCGTCACCGTTACGGTCTGCCCGCGCGTCGTATTCGGCATCGCCGGTGTGGGTGTGCCAGGCGCTTGCGGCTACGGCCACGTCACTTTCATCCACCCGGCCATTGCCGGTCAGGTCCGCAGGACAGGGCGTAGGCGTCGCGGTCGGTGTGGCAGTCGCCGTGGCCGACGGTGTGGGCGTGTTGGACGGGGTCGGCGATGGCGTCGGCGTATTAGTGGCCGTCGGGCCGGCGCTGCAAAGCTCAAGTTGCCAGGCTTGCAGTGTGCCGGTGTCGAGGAAGGTATCGTCGTACAGCATCAGGCTCCAGCTTCCCTGGGCTTGTTCCCCGTCTACCGCGCGCAACGGCGATGCCGGCCGGAAGCTCCCTGTGAATGGGGGCGCGCCCGACGCAATGGCCTGTGCGGCTTCGTCGTCAAATGTCGTGTGGGTGAAGTCGTCACCCTGCCCGCCTACGCCCTCGAACAGGATCACTTCCGTGCCCCGGGGAGAATAGAGATAGGCCTGCAAGTCCTCGTCCCAGGTATGCGTGACCGTCAGGGTGAGGTTTGCGTCAACCACGGAAAACGAATCGGGGACCAGAATGTCCGACGACACACCATACCAGTCGGCGTCCGGAATAGCCAGCGGGGTGTCGCTGCTGGAGTACGTATGGCACGCCGGCCCTGGCACAAGTGTGGCCGTAGCCGTCGGCGTGGGGGTTGGCGTGGTGTCACTGCTGAGCAGGGCCTCCACACAGAATCCCCAATTGGTGAGCGAGTAGTCGCTCACCAATTCGACCTTGACAACCTGGCCGGGAATGGGAGCACTCCAGGTGTGGTTGGGCGCGATTCCATCGAAGCGTTGAAACTCGACGCCGCTGCCATCACGCAAGATGACGTAGTCGTAGCCCGCCTCGGTTTCCAGCCGGGAAAACTGCACGCGCGTACCCGCCGCCCCCGCATCGGGATTGGTCAACGTCCAGGTGTGGTCGAAGTTGTTGGTGTATGGATGCGCCGACTCGGCCAGACAGGAACTTGGCGTGACGGTGGGCGTAACCGTTGGCGTCGTGTCCGGCGGCGGGGCCGCACCTTGCAACGCACGATAGGCGTTGATGCGCCCGTAGCCGTAGTAGTCGTCCCGTCCCGCACTGCCCAGGTCGTCTGCGGAATCGGTCAGGGCGGAGCGCACTTGGTCGGGCGTCCAATCAGGATGCAGCGAAAGGATCAGCCCGGCCAGGCCGGCGACATGCGGCGCGGCCATGGATGTCCCGTTCGATCGGTAGTACTGGTTGCCGACGATATGCCAGCCGTCGCCGTACATGTCGGTGCCGGTCGCACGCAGCGAGAGGATGTCTACCCCCGGCGCGGCCACGGCAATGGCGCTTCCGTAGTTGGAGAACGAGGCAATCTGGTCATTGTGGTCTGTGGCCGAGACGGCGATGGAGACGGGGAACGAGGCGGGCGACCCGACGTCGGTTGTGCCATCGTTGCCCGCGGCCACGGCCAGCACCACGCCTTTTCCGTGTGCGTAGGTGAAGGCCTGGTCTAGCGTTTGCGAGTAGCCTGATCCGCCCCAACTGGCATTCAGGACACGAGCTCCGTGGTCGGCGGCGTAGCGCACCGCATCGGCCAGGTCGGAGTCGTAGCCGCTGCCCTGGGCGTCCAGCCCCTTGAGCGGCATGATCTTGCATTGCCAGCAGATGCCGGCCACACCGGTGCCGTTGTTTGTGGCGGCGCCGATGGTGCCCGCTACGTGGGTGCCGTGGCCGTTGTCGTCCTGCGGGTCGTTGTCGTTGTTCACGAAGTCGTACCCGGCTACGAGCTTGCCCGCCAGATCAGGATGAGTCAAGTCCACGCCCGTGTCGGCCACGGCGACAATGATGCTGCTGCTACCGCTGGTGATCCCCCAGGCGTCGCCGGCCTGGATGATGTGCAGGCCCCATAAATCGGCGTAGCCTTGCCCCCAACTGCCGCTGGAGCCGTAGTACGGGTCGTTCGGTGTGACGGCCGTTGCCGTGTCGACAATGTGGCGCTCATAGTTCGGCTCGGCGTACTCGACGACGGAGCTTTTTTCCAGGGCAACAATCACCCGGAAGATGTCCGCTTTTTGCGAAAAGCGCAGGCGGTAGATGCGTGAAAGGTCGGGCAGTATGCGTTCCTGGCCGTTGGGAAGCCTGTACGTTTCACGCGGCGATGCGCGGACCTCTGAGAAGACCGGTCGCATTTTGGAAAGATGGAACTCTTGCAGCAAGCGGTTGAGGGCGGGCGAACTGGTTTGCAGTTCGGCGGGGCGCACGGCGACGCCGGCCCGTAATTTGACCAGCACTTCGCCCGGTGCAAACTTTGCTGCCGGTGCCTTGCGCGGGGTGGGGCCGGCCGCCTGACTTGCCGGAATGCTGGTCCACGAAATGATGATCAGCAGCAATACGCCGAGGGCTTTTGCCGAGGAAAGGTAGTTGTGTTTCATAATCCCGTCTCCGTTGCCGCTTGAGTGCAGTCAGTTTGCAGCAAAGTGTCTACGCATTGTCCGAGACCTTGCCCGGGAAATGTGGCCCCTGCGAGGGCAGTTGATAAAAGGACAGGGGACACAGATTCTCACAGGCTTCGCACACAGATTTTTTCTTTTCGACTTTCTTTTTTCTATCCCTGTTTCTTTTCATCCGTGAGTCCATCACTGCACAGTATGCAAGTGAAAGTGCAAAGATAGTACCTGAATGTTTTATCTGTGTTTTTCTGTGAGAATCTGTGTCCTACAGAAACATGGACAACTTTTTGTCGATGTTCGCGCTGTAAGCGCCTAAAGAGCATACGTACAACGGATGGTGCGGGTTGCGGGGGTGTACACCCCCGCAACCCGTATCAATTCTTGGAAATGATCGGCAACCGCACCCGATACCCCACGAAGATGGTCACGTGCGCGCTGCCTGCCATGCTGTCGCTGTCGGTTGCGGCCAGGGTGATGGTGTGCCAGCCGGTGGAGAGCGTGGAGGTCACGACCTCCGTGCCGTTGCCGAGCGCCCCATCCCGGTCCGACTGCCACACCAGCGCAGGATCATCGAGCGGGCCATCCTCCGGGTCGTAGGCGTAGCCGTTGAGCATCACCGTCCCGCCTGGCCGGACACTGCTGCCGTCGGCCGGCCACTCGATGCTTACCTGCGGTGGCTTCGCCGCCACCGTGAACGTCGCGTCCGACGTGTCCTGCCCGGTGAGCAGCCCGTCGGTGGCCACCACGCGCACCAATGCCTGACCGCTGCCGGCCACCAGCGCCGTGTCGAACGTGAAGCTGGTGTCCGTCAGGTCGGCAGCCAGGGTCGTCCACGTCGCGCCGGTGTCTGCGCTGACCTGCACGATGTACTGCAGCGGGTCACCGTCGGCGTCGCTGGCCTCCCAGGAGATCGTCTGCGCCCCGCCATCCCAGGACTCGCCGCCATTGGGCGAGAGGACGTGCACGGCCGGCGCGTTCGCGCTCGCTGTTTGCGTGGCCAGCACCTGCCCGTCGCATTGCACCTCGACCTGCGCCAGGCCCGGATCATCCGGCACCACCTCGCTGATCGTCAGGATTTCGTCCTGGCCCTCGATGGGGTCGGTGTCAATGTTCGGCGTGAAGGGGTAGGTGGCCAGCACCTGATCGCCGGCATCCTTGAGCACGATGGAGCAGGTGCCGCCATCGGGCCATTCGGGATCGGGAACGGTCAGGCGGTAGAGCGGGTCCAGCGTCGTCTCGCCGGCGGTCTGGTTGATGATGCCGGTGATCATGATCGCGTCTTGCGCCACGGTCGTCCCGGCTGCGGCCAGCGGGAACTGCACGAGCCGGTCGCGCAGCCCTTTGTAGGTGAAAATGGAGATCCACTCGGGGTCGCAGTAGGTCATCACGTCGTACCGTGTGTTGTAGGGGTAGACAGCATGGGTTTGGATGTCCAGGCCATACTCGCCGATGATGCCATTGGAATAGGGATACGATGTGCCGCCCGAAGCGCCGCAGAACTCGGCATGGTAGCGGTTCAGCGCGTGACCCAGCTCGTGACCCGCCAACTCACCCGTATACTCAGCGCCGGGAATACTGCTGATCCAGACATTGTTCGGATAGACCGCTCCCGCGGCCTCGCCGCTGGGGATACCATTGGCTTTGCCGATGATATGCTTCCCAGAGCAGGTGGACTCGTAGGCACTGGGCACCATGCCGTAGTAGAGGGTGTTGGCTCCCAGGGAGGTTTTGGACGATTTGCGCAGTTTGACCAACTGGTTGTGCAGGTTGGACCAGCCGCCGCTGCCGCACAAGCTGGTCGGACTTCCGGACAGGGTCAAGGTGACCGGGTGCTGCATGGAGACCACCTTGGGCACCGGGTAGGCCCGCCGCAGCCAACTGCGGATGTCGTTGATCGAACTGGCCGGGGGCACACGAACGAGGCTGTTCAGCGTGTAGCTGACCGGTACGAAGACAACGCGCACCGGCGGCACGGTGCCGAAGCTGATGATGCGGGTCGTCTGCACCTCGCCGATCGATGAGAACGTAACCCCCGTAGGTGGGAAGATGCGCACAAATAGTCCGCCCGATCCGGTGGAGTACTTGCCGGGGATGACGAAGTTTAGGGTATGGTTGAACATGGCCCGGTTGGGATTGGCGCGGGCGGTCATCAGGTTGAGTGTCGAGTAAATGCCGCCACCCGCGCCGTACGGATACCGCACTTCGCCTCCCACATTGGGAATGTCTCCCTTCCCATCGGCAACCCGCAGGTGGACGCGAACGACCGTTGTCTTGCCGGAGATGAGCGGTGCGCCAAGCCCGTCTTTCCACTGCACCGCCTGCGTGACCTCTACGCCGGTGACTTGTATCTGCCGGCTGACCGGCGTAGCCGTGGGCGTAGCGGTTCGCGTGGCGGTCGCCGTCGCCGTGGTCGTCGGCGTGCTGAAGGAGGTGCCGGTTACCAGATGGATCACCAGGCGGGGAATGTATGTGCCCTCCCCGCTGGTGAAGCGCCGGCTCCACGCACTGCCCCCTTCCGGGCCGCGCAGCATGAGGCCGTAGTTCGGCTCGCTGCCGTCGATCCAGCTCTGCACTAGTGAGGTCACGTCCCAGGTCTTGTAGCCTATCGTCTTGTCTACGAAGTGGGTTGCCGAGGCAAAGGCGTTGTGGCCTGGCTGGTTGTTCCAGGTGATGTTCGGGTACCAGGGGGGCGCTTCGTGCCAGCTCCCCAGCACACGGTGTACCGACATGCAGACTTTCTCCTGTCCGCCGCTGGCCTCCAGATAGAAGTTCAGCGTCGCCTTGGTCACGACCGCGTCGCTGGGGATGTAGGAGAGGTCGAAGCGGGCAAACGCTCGATCACGCGAGGGGTCGATGCCGCTGTTGAAGCTGGCCAGCAGGAAGACGGCGTTGCCGAAATTGCCATCCCCCGCTTGTGCGCTGATATAGGCGTCATCGCCAACGTTCGGCATGATCTGCTCGCCGTATACCGGCTGGCCGTAGAGGTCGTTGCCCCCCAGCGGGCCGGCCCCGGGTTGATTAAATTGCAGCCAGCCCTGGTCGGTGGCATATCCGCCGCTCTCCGACTCCGCCCCGATGACATGGATGCCGCTGTCCAACACGACCACGTTGTAGTACGGCGCGTCCTCCTCCACCGGAATGATGACCGGCAACTCGAAGTAGCCGTTTGCGTCTGTATTCACCTGGGCAACGCGCTGGCCCTCTTCGCACGAGATGTTGGCCTTGAAAATGCCCACGGTGACGTACGGCCAGGGATCACTCTGGTCGCCCACGGGACCTTGGTAGACGTGGCCGCTGAAGGTCCGCTCGATCACCGGCACCACTTCCACCCCGAAGTCGTTGTCCGCGTAATCACCCGGCGCCGGCAGGATGAACTGGATCCAGCCTTGGGGAGTCGCCTCGCCACCGCTGCCGGAAATAGCCTCCACCACGCGATAGTGCGGGTCGGTAACGACGATGTGGAGGAATTCGAAATCCTGCTGGGAGCGTGCCTGGAGGGTGGTGGTGTAGCTCAGGCTATAGGTGCCGTCCTCTTGGGTGATCGCTTCGGCCAGCAGTTGTCCCATTTCCTCTGCGGTGGTCGAGCCGAACAGGGCGATGACCCCGTTCGGTACCGGCAGCGTATCGGTGATCGTGTGTACCTGTCCGCGGAATGTCCAGGCCCCACCGAATATGGGTGTGGGCGTCGCGGTAGCTGTGTCGGTCGGCGGGGCGGTGCTGCCGGTCGGTGTGGGTGTGGCGCTGCTGGTCGGCGTGAAGGTCGCGGTAGCGCTGCCTGTGGGGGTGAGAGTCACACTGCCGGTGGCACTGGCTGTGGGCGTGGGGGTGTCGGAAGGGGTGGGTGTAGCCGTCGGGCTGTCCGTTGGTGTGCGCGTTGGCGTCCTCGTGGGGGTTGGTGTGGGCCCCCGGTCCCAGAATTTGTTGCCGGTCAGCGTCTGCCCCGCCAGCGGTATGGCATACTCGATCCAGTTGGCGGATCGCACGCTGCCGGCGACGGAGGTCGCGCCGTCTGAGGTGTAGCCGGTGGGGTCGGTCTCGACGATGTTGAAGTACTCGCAGGGATCGTCGTTGCTGGCCGCCAGCCCGTACCAGCCGGCGGAGTCGGTGGTGGTGCTGCGCAAAAAAGTTCCCATCACCCCGGCGTTGTTCGAACAGTAGAGACTGACGGTAACGCCGGCGATGGGTGTGCTGTCCGGCGGCTCGATGCCGGTTGCGCCATCATAGACGTGGCCCTGGAGGGTGTAGATTTGCGCAGGGGCTGCGGGGTCATAATGGGCGCGCACCTCCTGCGCGGCGAGGTCTCCGGATACAGCGTGGGCGATCCTTTCTCCCGGTAAACCCAAACCCGCCGCAAGGATAACGGCACTGAGGGCCAGAAACATGAGTAGCAATTTCTTGGTGGCCATTCTGCTCTCCTCTTAACAATATGGTGTCACCGCTTAACAAGATGGTGTCACCGCCAACGTTGTCTGCACACACGAAAAGAAGTGGTGGGTTCGTAGCCGCTCCCTTTTCGGTGTTCGCAAGGCACCTTCTCAATGATTCGGAGTGGGCAGAACGTCGTGTACCCCCTACTCCCAAAAAATGGGGGGTCGGGCGGCGTTCCTCAAGTTATTGAGACGATACTTCACAAGGGCCATAGAGATCGGGGGTTCTGGATTGTCTTCGAAGAATGGGTTGTTGCTGTGAAGGTTTCCCCGACCACAATATCATGATACCACAAATAGGTACAAAAGTAAAGGGTAACATTAGCGCCGGAATCCCCATTCCGGCGCATCCAGGCTCCCTGCTCAAACTCCCGTCCACGGGGTCGTCTGGGCATGTTTTGTCATTTCGAACGCAGTGAGAAATCTTGCTTTCGGGGTGAGCCTTCTTCCTGCGGCCAAAAGATTTCTCCCGTTGGTCGAAATGACAGCTTTCTCAGCGCATGGCCAGACGCAAAAATATGACGCACACCCGCCGCATCTTGACAGGATATCTTATTTGTTCTATACTGTATTTGTCATTTTGCGACCATTCGTTTTTCGGGAGGTTATTATGGCCCAGGTACTAATAGTGGATGATGAACCGGACGTCGCCAAGACCATTGATCGTGGTCTCCATCGTAAGGGGTTCCGGACCATAACTGTGCATAGCGGTGTGGAAGCGCTCAAGTCTGCGCGCCGCCTTCGCCCTGACCTGATCGTCTTGGACATCATCATGCCCAACATGGACGGTCTGGAAGTGTGCCGCCGGCTCCGCAGTGATCCGGTCTTATCAGACATCCCGATTCTATTTCTCACGGCCAAGGGAAAGATTGACGACAAGATTGAGGGCTTTAAGGCAGGTGCGGACGATTATCTGGCCAAGCCTTTTCACCTTGAGGAGTTGTCTCTGCGCGTTAGAGCCTTGCTGCGCCGCTCGGTGCCAAGAATTGTTGAAGAGCTCCCCACAACGCTCCAGGTGGGTGATCTGCAATTGGACAGTCGCACATTTGAGGTCTGCGTGAAGGACCGCAAAGCACTCCTTACTCCGGTAGAATTTGATCTCCTGTACCATTTGATGAGTAATGCGGGACAGGTATTCTCCAGTGAACGCCTCCTGCAGGAAGTCTGGGATTTTCCCTATGACACGGGAAGTCCAGACCTGGTGCGTATGCACATTCGCAACTTGCGTGCGAAGGTCGAACCGGACCCACGGCAACCTGCCTACATTCGAACTATCTCACGACACGGCTACACCATCCTCAAGCCGGAATAGCTTTGCATTTCTTTACGCAGAATTTACGCAACCTTCACGGCACCCTTATGGACAATCTTCCCTTCTTGTGGTTGACTATAGGGAGGTAATCAGATGGTTTTCCCACGGGAAGGCCCACAAGCCGTGAATCGGGCAAAAGCGATCGTTGCGGCTGTTTTCGTACGCCGCGCGACACGGCTCTTGGGGAATTGTCATTGACTGTTGACGGAAATGTACTCCAACTCATAGAAGGTACAAAGCAAGTCGAGGCAGAAATTGCTCCGCTGATGCTGGAAAGCGACCTGCCCCGCTCCGCTACACAAGCAATCTTGAAGGCGTTTTCCCTGCAACGCGTGGCGTTGGCCTGGGTTGTAGCAGAAGGCTTCATGCTCGCATCGGTGTCCGGCTCCCCGGATCCTCTGCTTGAGGAGGGGGCACTGCTCCCCGTCTCCGACGTCATGTCTGCGGCCCCGCTGCCGCTCGATTTGGACACGCCTTGGCCCTGCGCAGCTCTATCACTGGGCACAACCGAAAATGAAGCGGGGTATGCCTTCCCGCTCCTTGTTGGGGATCGCTTGCTGGGTCTGCTGTTGCTTTGGGCCGATCAGGAAGCCTTCTTTTCACCCGTGGCTCTTGCGCATCTACAAGTTGTGGCCCAGAAAATTACGTATGCTGCCCACAATGACAGTCTTTACTCGGCCGCCCAACAGGTCAACAAAGTACATCTCCTCACCGAGGCCGTAGGTGAACTTACCCACAGCCTGCGACTGCAAGACACGCTTCAAGCTATGCTGAAAGGCGTGCAACGTCTGGCCGACGCGGAAGCTGTAGAGGTGACCCTTTTTCAGCCGCACACGGGCAAAGTCGAACAGACCCTTTCTCTCGTCGGGGAAAAATGGGCCGAAGCGGGTCAAGAGCCGCATATCTATGCCCTGAATCAAGACACGGTTTCCAACTTGCGTGCTGCCCTGCGCTTGCCCGACTTGCAATCGCTGCCGGTAATCGTTAATTCCCAACAAGAACAGGGCTTGCCATATCGTTCAACCGTGGCCATTCCCTTGCGCATACGCGACAAACTGACCGGCTTGCTCGCAGTGGCCAGTCCTGAACCACAGGCGTTTGACCCGCATGCCCGCCAGCTCCTTCAAGTCCTGGCCAGTCAGGCGGCCTTTGCGATTCGCAATGCCCAACTGTATGAGGAATCGCAACATCACCTGCGAGAGATCCGAGCGCTCTTTTCCATCGGCCAGAGCATTGTGTCTACGTTGGATCTGGATGAAGTATTGAACCTGGTCGCTAAGCTGGCCATCAAGACGATCCCCAACGCGACAAAATGTGTGATTCACCTTCCCGACCTGACCGGCAGCGAGTTGCTCCCCACGGCCATAGCCAGCCGCGAAGCCAGCGTCGTCAATCGTCAGGCCATCCCGGTTGGGGCCGGCGTCGCGGGCCACGCCATGGCAGAAAGCGAAACGATCTATGTTCCCGACTGTCGCAAGGACCCGCGCTATCTTGACCTGGGGACACCCATCCGGTCGCTCCTGTCGGCACCGCTTCTCTCCTCAGACAGGACCGCCATCGGTGTCATCTCAGTGGATAGCGGCCAGCCGGCGAGCTTCTCCGCCGACGACAAGCGGCTTCTTACCACGTTTGCGCTGCAGGCGGCGATTGCCATCGAAAACGCGCAATTGTTCCGGAGCCTGCAGGATACCTACCGCGACTTGGCCGAGAAGCAAACAGAAATCTTGCAGAGTAAGAATACACTGCAAGCCTTATTCAACGGCATCACGGACGGAATTTCCATTATCGATCACAACTATACGTTGGTGGCCATCAATGACGCCGAAGCCAGGTTGGTGAGACGGGAGGCTTCCGAGATCACGGGCCGGCGCTGTTATGAGTTGTTCTGGAATCGAGAATCGCCCTGCAGTGGCTGTCCGGCCACTGAGACCTTTGCCACCGGCCATCCGGCTACGGCGTTGCAACGTGTCTCTCGCAAGGGGCGCAACCTGGGGAACTTCGAGGTACAAACCTACCCGCTGTTCGACGAAAATGAACGAGTTGCGCAGGTGATTTTCCTGGCACGCGATGTTACGAACCGGAATGAGATGGAAGCGTCACTGGCAAGATCGGCCACCCTGGCGGCGGTCGGGCAATTGGCCGCGGGGTTGGCCCACGAGATCAATAACCCCCTGACCGTCATCCTGGGGAACGGGCAAATGCTCTTGGAGGACACGTCTCCCCAACATCCCGACTACCCTCTTCTTGAGATGATCGTGCGGGCCGGAGAACGCGCCCGGCAGGTCATCGCTCGGTTGCTGGAATTCTCCGCGCAAGAGGGGCAGATGCGCGGCACGGTGGACCTGAACGAGACCATTGTTTCGGCTGTAGCCCTGATCGCGCACACGTTGCGTAAGAACGATGTTCATATCAACACACAGCTACAGGCCGGTCTGCCCCACTTGGTAGGGTTCGTGGGCCATCTGCAAACTGTCTGGATGAACTTGATATTAAACGCAATAGATGCAGCTAAGGAAGACGAACACTCCAAGACGATTGTCATTTCTTCCTGCCAGCGCGACGCAGAGCACCTGCAAGTGCAGATGATTGACTATGGATGTGGAATCTCAGCGCAATCCATGAAACATCTCTTTGAGCCTTTCTACAGTACCAAAGCACCTGGAAAAGGGGCGGGCCTGGGACTGTACACTTGTTATCATGTGGTCAGAAGACATCACGGCACGATAGAAATCCAAAGCAAGCCGGGGCATGGCACTACGGTAACGGTCACGTTGCCTTTGGACGGCGATCTTGGCAAGGAATGGGAAGCAGATTCTTCATATCGCTCATTCGAAGTGGTCATGTCTACCACAAACCGGAACGGAATTGGCGATGAAAAGGAAACCTGAAACCCGAAAATGGCGTAGAGGCCGGCGAAGCTTGCTGCAAGGTGGCCTGGTATTGTGGTTGGCCCTCATCGGTTGCAAGTTGGTCATCTACCACAAGCCCCCATGGATCGCCGACCAGGCTACGGCCACGCCAACAATGACGGTAACAGCTACGCCGGCCGTGTCCGGTGGGCGCTTGCAATCCATGGCGGGCGCTACGCCCACGGCCATGCCGACGCCCTTGC